>DATFRP010000250.1:0-20794 GCA_035263125.1 Vicinamibacterales bacterium | reverse complement strand
AGCGTGTCTCATCGTTTGAACAAGACGCCACCGCAGTTCGATCGGTTCAACCGATGAAGCCGGCTTTCCTGAACGCCGTGATCGATCGCGAGGTCACATCTTCGAGCTCTTTGAACAGCTCTGGATCACGGCTCGAAAAGTTGAAGCACGTCTTCCCCTGCATCCGAGCCGCAAGCGCTTTCGACATCGTCCCCGGCATCGCGCCGAGGGCCATCAGGTGAAAGCTGACGTAGGCCTTGCCGACTTCGCTCCAGGCGACCGGAATCGTCGGCCGTTTCGCTTTGCCGCCCCACGCCTTCAATGTTGCCGGACCGACTGCTGCCTCGAGAGAGTACCGATTCGGCGCGTCTTCAGAAACGGCAAGCGTGCCCGCCTGGCGTTTCAAGATCGCGCGAAGATCGGCAAAGACGGCGTCGAAGTCGTTTGCGGAGGACATATACGAGTCCGGCTAAAGCGCGACTACTTCTGCTGATGGGCAGTGATTGCTTGGGTTCGGAAGCGAGTTGCTCCATCGAGCGGGTGGCGCCGGGTGGGGCATCCCCGCTCGCCGCGCAGGCGCCTTCTCCGTGATCCAGTTCTTTACAGCGTGATCGATCACTTGGCGCCGAGGACGAGCGGGGAGACCCGGCGACAGGACCCGCGAGACGAACCGCTCATTGAAGAACCCAAGTTCGGTCCGCTTGAAGGCGGCCTCTACGATTACTCCCTGGCGCCGACGCGCGTGCTTTGACTCGCGACGCACTTCCATTTGCCTTCCCGGTTCACCCAGACATCGACATACCGGTAGCTGACCGCCACCGGCTTTCCTTTCACCGGACCCACGAGATGCTGCGTGAACCACACGACCGCCGTGTTGCCGTAGACCTTGACGATGAACTCGTCGAGATCGGAGGAGTCGACCTGCTGGCTGAAGTCGAGCGCGAGGCTCAGCTCCTTCGCCTTGTCGCCACGCGCGCCATCGCCGTAAGTGACGACGAACTCGTCGGCCAGGAGCGTCTCGATGAACTTGGGATTGTGATTGTGGAATGCCGCGTCCCACATCTGCTCCAGTTCGATCAGCGTGTCCTGGTCCGACTTCACGCGTTGAGCGCTCGCGGCTGACGGACCGATGGCCAGCGCTGCGATCGTCAGGCCACACAGTGTGAGATACGTCTTCATGCTCATGTCCCCGATTGAATCCAACCCTGAATACCGTAGCGCTCACCAAAGCGCATCACCACGCCTCGCAACCGGTCGTCGAGCCGCTCCAGCGTCGGCCCGAGGATATGGGACGGCACGCCTCCGTAGTGGGCTTCCGCCACGGCGCCGGTGATGCACGCGAGTGTATCAGCGTCCCCGCCCAGCGAGATCGCCTTGCGAACGGCGTCCTCGTAGTCGTCCGACTCGAGAAACGCGATGAACGCGGCCGGCACCGTCCCCTGGCACGACTCGTCGAACCGGTAGTGCGGTCGTATGTCGTCGAGTCGAGCGCTCAGCGCGTACCCGAACCTGCGTTCGAGCGCGCCCTTGATCTGTCGCTTGCTGTCCCCTTGCCTCGCCATGAAAATGGCAGCGGCGGTCGCCTGTGCACCCTTGATGCCCTCGGGATGATCGTGCGTCACCGCGGAACTGCGCGCCGCCTCCGCCAGCACGTCGTCCAGCGAGTTGAATGCCCAACCTACGGCGGGCACCCGCATCGCGGATCCATTGCCAAAGCTGTTGTACGGTTCTCGACTACCCGAGTGCGCCCATTTTAAGAAACGGAGGCCGTACCCTGCCTTAGGGTACTCGGCGACGTACCTGTGAAAAGTGTCGACATACGGCGCATGGTCGAGCAAACACTCGGCAACCGCTACCGCCAGTACAGTGTCGTCCGTGAACTGTGACGCGTCGACAAACAGCTCGAACGATACCGACTTAGTCGCGATGAACTCGTGAACGGAGCCGATGACGTCACCGGCGATCGCACCCAGCATCAGCCGTTCCACAGAGTGGTGCCTGATGTGCCTCGCTTGCGCCATCGACGGAGCCACCGGTCGATGAATCCACGTCGCGGCGGAGGCGGAGGCACCGAGTGTCTTCGCAGACGGGGAAAAGGCCTCGGCTCCTCGAGGAGGAGCCGGTGAACGAGAAAATCGATGAACTTCACTTCATCCTCGATCTCAAGGCCCTCCCAGTCCCTGACAAGTGCCGACTGCACAGCATAGCGCTCACCATATCGCGCGAAGGTCACTCGATAGAAGCAGAGTCCCGACCAGCTCCGATGCAGGAAAAGCTCCGGCTCTTCGTAGAACGCGAACCATCTGTCCTCCATCTCCTCCGGGATCGCGCCTCGCCGGATCAGGTCGAACTGTGGCTTAGAGAACGAATCCTGCCATGGTATCTCGACGAACGGTCCGCTGAAATCGAGGTTCCTCCAGGAGTGCCGCGTAGCCGTGGTGCTTCGATCCACCATCGATTCGCTCTACACCCTACCGGTGGGGCTCCTCGGGCTCGTAGAACTCGACGTCGAGGTCGGACACCTTCTCCTGCAGGAAGGCTCTCACGTCCTGCACCGCCTGGTTGTACACGGGCGCCCCGAGGTGACGGATGAAGAAGTCGAGCAGGCTGCGCGCCTGAAATTCGCTGAGCTCCTGATCGAATTCGGTAGAGACGAAGTGCTGGATTGTCGCGACGAGATCGGTGCGACGCTCATCGGACAGAACGATTCGGGTGGATTGGGCGCGTTGACGGGCCATCGTTGTCCACACTCTATCGTACGGATCAGCGGTCGTGTGGCTTACTGGCCTCGCACAATCATCTCCGCGCGGGCTCTCGATCTACCGCAACCCGCTCGACCTGCGCCATCACGCGCAGCAGGTTCGCGCCCAGGATCTTCTCGATGTCGCGATCAGAGTAGCCCTTCTTCAGCAGCGCCTCGGTGATCGCAGGCAGCTTCGAGGCATCCTCCATCCCGAGCGGCATCGTCGCCCCATCGAAATCCGAGCCGAGGCCGACGTGGTCGATCCCAGCCACCTTCACTGCGTGGTCGATGTGCTCGACGATCTTCTCCCAGCTCACCGACGGCAGCTGACCCGATCGCATCGCCTCGTGATTGAGGCGCTGTCCTCCGAGGATCGCGCACACCTCATTGCCCGCGCACATCGTGTTGATCGCCTCAATGCGTGCCCGCCACTCGGGCATGCCAGACGCCACGCGGAACTCCTCGCTCAGGAAGGCGGCATTGTAGTTGATCATTACGACGCCGCCGTTCTTCGCGAGGGCGCGCAGCATATCGTCGGTCAGGTTCCGCGGGCTGTTCGAAATCGCGCGCACCGACGAGTGTGATGCCAGCACCGGCGCGCGCGTGACCTCGAGCGCGTCGTAAAACGTCTTGTCGGAGACATGCGAGACGTCGACCATCACGCCAAGTCGGTTGAGCTCGCGGACGACCTCACGACCGAACGGGGTAAGGCCGTTGTGCGCGGGCATGTCGCCGGATGAATCAGCCCACGTGGTGTTGAGCGAATGTGTCAACGTCAAGTAGCGGACGCCCAGCGCGGCGAAGTTCCGCAGCACGCCGAGGTCCTCGTCGATCATGTGCCCGCCCTCGACGCCAATCAGCGTCGCGATCTTCCCGTTGGCCGCGGCCTGACGAATGTCCTGAGCGGTGGTGGCGAGCACAAGGTCGCGCGGATGCGTCCTCACTGTCTCGCGCACCGCATCGATTTGCTGCAGCGCTCGCTTGACCGCTGTTGGACCGGTGAGGTCTCCCGTGATCCAGATCGAGAAGAAGATGGCGTCGAGTCCGCCCTCCCGCATGCGCGGGATGTCGATCGACCCGTCGGCATGGCGAGTGCCGATGTCGAACGTCTTGTCAAAGATCAGGCGCTGCGTGGTGTCATCGTGGGTATCGATGACGATGGCGCGATGGTGCAACTGCCTGGCGCCTTGAGAAACTGCGGACTGACTCGACAAGGTCGCCGATACACCCAACAACGCTATGACTTCAGGAAGAATCCGTCCACGCACGTGAAGAGCTCACAGGGATACTACGAACGAGTCTGCACTCTCTGCGACGGCCAGTCAGCGTAGGCGATGAACCACAGTAGCACGAGGCTCACGAGCGGTACGATCGCGAGCAGCCCGAGCCATGGTGAGAACCCTGCTCGCCGGCAGATTCGTCCGGCCGGCCACACGACGACGAGCCCCATGCTCGCGATCGTGATCATGATGAGGAGTTCAGGCATCCCAAACATGCGGCCTCCTGTGGCAAGGGCCGCCTGAAGGCGGCCCCTAGAAGCGATCACGGTCCGGCTGAAGCCGGACACTACGACTGTCATGGTCCGCCTGCCACCTTCGCTCGTTCCGAGCTATGGTGGCCAGGGAAGGCGGACACTACGACTTCGATGTCAGCTCGTCATAGCAGACCTGCAATGCAGGTGTGCCCTCGTTCTGTGCGAACTGCGGCATGCCGGCTTTGACGATCTCGTCGGCCGACTTCCCTGCCTTGATCCCCTTCTGCACGTAGTCGAGCATCGCCGTGAAGTAATCGCGCAGTGCGAGCAGATCGTTCTTCGGCCCGGTCACCGGTGCACCCACTTTCGAGTGACCGAAGATGTAGATCGTGTCGTTGTTGTGATCCTTGACGACCTTCTCCAGCGACACGAGCCAGTTGCGGATCGAGGCGCCTGCGGGGCGGTCGACGCGCGGATGACGCTGGTGCGACATCAGATCGCCCATGTGCACGATGTTCGCGCGCTGGAAGAAGATCACGCCATCGCCGCTGGTGTGGCCCGGCCCGTAGTACTTGGTCGACACGACCTCGTTGCCGATGTCGACCTTCCAGCCATCCTTGAACGTCTCGTCGGCATACGCCTGGGCGTCCTCGGTCTTGGCTGCGGCTGCCTGTTTCTTCTGCAGGCCCGGCACGTTTTCGTGCGCAACGATCTTCGATACCATCGGCCGCAGCACCTTGTTGCCGCCCGTGTGATCGGGGTGGTGGTGTGTGTTGATCAGCAGATCGATCTTTCGCGGCGTGCGGGTCTTCAACCCATCGAGGAACATCTGCGCCGTGTCGGCAAACTGGCTGTCGATCGCGAGCACCGCGTCCGGCGTCACCATCCACCCCATGGTCCCGCCACGCGCCGTGAACGTTCCAATGTTGCGCCGCAGCGGCGTAAACACAGGAACAGCCGGTGGCTGCGGTGCGGCGGCCGGCGCCTGCTGACCGAAGAGCCGAACGGGCCCGAGCGCCCCCGCGGCAACCGCCAATGACGATGTCACAATGAATTCACGTCGATTCTGCTGCATCAGGCACGCTCCTCTCTAACCCGTCCTCTGCTGCTTCCTGATTCCTGCTTCCTGCTTCCTGATCCCTGGCTTTCTTTACAACGTAATCACGACCTTGCCGACAAACTTCCCCGAGGCGTGATAGCGAAACGCGGCCACCACCTCGTCGAACGAAAAGATGCGGTCCACCACCGGCCTGATTCGATTCACCGCGACCGCACGGTTCATCTCCTCGAACATCGCGCGATCGCCGACATAGATGCCGTGCAGGCTGCCGCCTTTGTACATCAAGGGATACGGACTCAGGTCGCCCTCGCGCCCGGCAAGGAATCCGATGAGGCAGACCTTGCCCCCACGCCCGATCGCCTGCACGGAGCGCGCAAACGTTCCACCACCGCCCACTTCGATCACGCAGTCGACGCCACGGCCGCCCGTCATCCGCGCGACCTCCTTGTCCCATTCGGGCGTGCGCTGGTAGTTGATCGCCTCTGACGCGCCCATCCGCGTCACGCGATCGAGCTTCTCATCGCTGGACGAAGTCGCGATGACACGCGCGCCTGCCGCACGTGCGAAGAGCAGCGCAAAGATCGATACGCCGCCGGTGCCCAGCACCAGGACCGTATCGCCCGCCCTCAGCGGCCGCCCTGCGTGAAAGAGTGCGTGCCACGCCGTCACCCCTGCGCACGGAAAGCACGCGGCTTCTTCGTACGAGAGGGTTTGCGGTATCGCAACGAGGCCGTCCTCGTACAACGTGACGCACTCGGCGAGCATCCCGTCGAGCGGCGACCCGAGCGCAGCCGGCGCAGCCGTTCCGTCGAGCGGCCGTTGAAAGAACACGCCCGCGACGCGATCGCCGACACCGACACGTGACACGCCGTCGCCGACTTCAACCACTTCACCCGCGCCGTCAGACAGCGGCACCAGGTTGCGTGTCAGTGGCGCGCCGAAATACGTTCCCGTGGCCACGAGTTGATCGCGATAGTTGAGCGACGTCGCCCGTATCCGGACTGACACCTGACCGGGCCCGGGGGCCACATGCGGCAGATCGACCTGACGCAGATCGGTGATTGCCGTTGCTCCAGCAGGAACCACCCATGCTCGCATCAGACGACCGCCTCGTCGGTGTTGACGTTGGGCCGTTTCCTCAGGACGCGGTTCCACCACATGATCACGCCGGTGACGAGCATCAGCATCGGTATCAGACCGACGAACGCCCACACGGCCTTCAACCACGGCATGTCGCGCCAGCGTCCGAAATGCAGCCGCGTCAGCCAGTTCAACACGACGTCGCCAGGACGATCGCCGAGGATCGCATCCGGGTCGGAGATCGCATCGACGATGTTGGAGAACGGTTCCGGCACCCCGAGGTAGAACCCGGAAATCCCCCACATCAACATGAAGAGAAAGAGCCAGAAGCCGATCGCGCTGTGCAGATCCCAGTTGAAACGGCGCCACCCGCTGCTCCATTTGATCCCGAGGCTTCGCTTCCATCGGCTCGAGCCCGGCCACCACACGATGAGGCCGGTGAGCGCCGTGATCGTGAAGACACCGCTGAGGGCGCCGTTCCAGTAACGGCCGGGACGATCGAACAGCAGCTCGTCGTGCAGCCGCGCGAGCCAGAGCACGAAATACTCACCCTGCGTCACCGAATCGCCAAGATCGGCGCCGGTGTACGGGTTGAAGAGCCGCTCCTTCTTGTCAGCGCCCTTCTCGGCCCAGACTTCGATCGTCGGATTACGCCGGGTCACTCGCTCGCCCACGCGGGTGATCGTGTAACCAGGGTAGAGCTTTTCGGCGATCGCGCGGATCTCGTCGCCCGACAGGCGCTTTGCATTCTGATCGAACTTCGGCCGCGGCGTCGCAAAGAAACGGTCCATCTCGTTGCGGTACACGAGCGCGCTGCCAGTGATGCTGAGCATGACGACATAAAGGCCAAGGGCGAGCCCGGTCCAGAGGTGAACTTGAAACAGCGCCCTGCGCAGCCACACTCGTTGTGGCTGCCGTACCCATCGTTGCCAGACCCCCAATAGCCCCCCTTCGTCGGCGCATCACGGCGCCCCCGTGAGTTGTACACCAATCCGCTGGCCAGTAGTTCTTCGCCTGCCGTAATCTATCCGATGATTGGCATATAGTTCCGCCGTGCTTCAACGACGGGCTCTCATAGTCGCGTGTATCTTGGGGCTGCTCATGGAACGCTCGGCAGCCCAGGTGCGCGAGCCGCTTCCCGAAGCGCTGACCCAGATGATCGACGCCGAGCGCGCCTTTGCCGCACGGGCGCTCGTCGTCGGATGGAAGCAGGCGTTCCTCGAATATTTCTCGCCCAGCGCGATCGGGTTCGACGCCGGCCGTCCGGGCAACGCACGCGAGCAGGTGTCGAAGGCTCCCGATCCCCCGAAGGATCTTCAACTGATCTGGGAGCCTCGCTACGGCGACAGTGCCGCCAGCGGCGAACTCGGCTACCTCACCGGTCCGGTCAAGAACATCCTGCCCTCGCGCAACAAGGGCCAGCCGCGTCACTCGAACTATTTCTCGATCTGGAAGCGCGAGAGGGACGGTTCGTTCAAGGTGGTGATCGACGCCGGCATCCAGACACCAGGTCCGGTTTCATACCCGATCGGCTTCACACGCGCCCCGCATGCCAACCGCTTTACCGGCGACTACGACGAAACGACTCCGCCGCTCGGCACCGCCGATGGACTGCTCAACACCGCGCTGCGATCCGGACAGGCGCGCGCATATCGGTCGCGCCTCGCCGACGGCGTTCGATTCCATCGTCAGAACATGCTGCCGATCGTCGGACAGAACGCGGTGCTCCAGTGGCTGGCGACGCAGCCCGCGTACGCGAATGCTGATGCCCGGTACGCCGAGTCGGCGCGATCGGGTGATCTGGGCTACACCTGGGGCTCGTACGCCATCCCGTCGCGCCGCGGCGTAGTGACCAAGCCGGAGGGAGCGCAGAAGATCGACGCCCAGGTCGGCTTCTACATCCGCCTGTGGGTGCGAGAGCGCAACGGTCAATGGAAGGTCGCGGTCGACGTGCTACAATAGGGGTTTTGTCGGCGTGGATTCTCACGCGCAAGGGGGGTCCCCCGACCCCATAGAGAGGACGTTTCGACCGTGGCCAAGCGTACCAAGTCCGCCCTGAAGGCGAACCGCCAGAACATCAGACACCGGGAACACAATCGGCAGATGCGCTCGCGGCTGCGCACCGCGCTCAAGGCGATCCGCGCGTCGCTCGACGCCAAGGATCTCAGCGGCGCGAAGACGGCGCTCGACAAGACGGTCTCGATCGTCGACAAGATGGCCAGCAAAGGGATCATTCACCGCAACACGGCGGGCCGTTACAAGTCGCGGCTCTCGGCGCGTCTCACGAAGGTGAGCGCCTGAGCCCTACTTAATCACGCACAATTCGACCACCAGCCGCTCGAGCAGGCTCTTCGGGTCGCCCCCTGACGACTTGAGCGCCAGGTCGGTGCGGAAGACCGACTCGATCGCATGCGGCACTCGCGGCGGCGGCAGCCGCTCGGCCGCGGTACGCAGCTGACCGAGGACGAAGTACGGCATCGCGCCGTTCTCGAGCGCAAGCGACAGCTCTTTCAGCGCGACGCGCACATCGTTGCGTTTGATCGCGTTGGCGATCCCGAAGTCCTCCTGCATTTCAGGTCCGGGCGCCACCGCCTGTTTCACGTCGTTGACGGTGATCGCCGGCTGCCCCATCGCGTAGAGCGATACCCGTTCCAGACCGGCGCGCAGGCGCGTCAGATCGACTCCCACGCGCGCGACGAGCGCCCGCACCGCGGCAGGATCGATCGGGACGCGTTCACGTGCCGCACGCGTCTTCACCCACAGCTCCGCATCCGCCGCGCTCCCGATCGTGCCGCAGTCGACCACTTGCGCCAGCTTGATCAGCAGCTTGACCACCCGTCGCCGCAGGTCGAGCGCCCCGCACACAAACACGACCGTCGCGTGCGCCGGTGGGGCTTCGATGAACGACTCGAGTCGCTCCTGCTCCGCCTCCGCTGCCGCGCTCTCTCGTTTGGGCACCAGCAGCTTCTCGGCATCGGCCACAATGACGATGCGCCGCGGCGCCATCATCGGCAGCGTGTGAGCCGCGTCGATCAGGTCGTCGACCTTCATCTCGCCGCCATGCAGGCGTTCGACGTTGAACGGACGCAGATCCTCCTCCACCATGTCTGCGAACTCGGCAGCGACGGCTGCGCATTCCACGGGATCGGTGCCGACCAGCATGTAGAGTGGCGCGGTGTCGCCGGCAGTCAGCTGTTTTCGCAGGGCTGAGGGACTGAGTGGTGGCATCCGGTCAGAAGGCTTCGAGGATCGCCGTGACGACGCTGCGGGCCACATCCGTCGACAACCGATCGACGGTGCTGCGTTCCTGGTCGAAGAACGAGGTGCCTTCGATCGTATTGGTGCCACGCTGTGTCAGCTCGTACTCCTCACGAACGGTCATCGCATCGTTCGACCAGAGCACCATGTTGGTCCGGCTGTCGGTGAACGCCAGCTTCATGGTGAGAATGAACTGATATCGCGACGCGACCTGCTGCTCGTTGAACGCCACCGGCTGGACCGAGATTCCGAGGATCTCCCCGGACAGGACGGCATCGGCACCAGCCGCGTCGTTCACGACCTTGTACTTGTTGCGGCCGATGAATTCCGTCCGAATCCTGTCGGTGAGCACCTGCTCGACCTGCTGGAACGTGCTCCTGTTCTCAATCGGAGGGATGGCGACCACCTTGATGTCTGACGGCAGGAACGAGCCGCGCCCCGCGAGCGCGTAGCCGCACCCTGAACTCAAAAGCGCAACGACGATCACTAACCACGTCTTTTTCACGTCACTTCCTATTGCACCACGATCGAGACCAGTCTGCCCTTCACGACGACAACTTTCTTGACCGTCTTGCCGGCAATGTGCGCCTTCACGGCGGCATCGTCCAGCGCTCGGGCTTCGAGATCCTTCTCCGCAATATCGGGCGGCACCATGAGGTGGGCGCGGACCTTTCCGTTGACCTGCACCGGGACCTCGATCTCGTCGGCTTTCGCCACCTCGGGATCGAATGCCGGCCACGACGCCGCGGCCAGTCCGTCGCTGTAGCCCAGCGACTCCCACATCTCTTCGGCCGTATGCGGCGCGAACGGCGCCATCATGCGCACGAGCGCTTCGAGCGCTTCGCGCACGACACGGACGGTTTGCTGACGCTCGACCTGGCCAGCGCGGTTGACGTCTTCGTCGTTGCGCCGCGCGGGCCCTCCAGTCACCGTCTGCTCGCTGAAGGTGTAGAGCTCGTTGACGAGCTCCATCAACGCCGACACCGCCGTATTCAACTGCTGTCGCTGCTCGATATCGCCAGTCACACGCCGAATCGTGTCATGCGTCTTCCGTCGGAGCGCCCTCTCCGCAGGAGTGAGCCCCACCAGACCATCGGCGTGTCCCACACCCTCGCCCGCGATCGTCTCGATCCAGTTCTCGACCATGCGCCAGACGCGAGAGAGGAATCTGAAACTTCCTTCGAGTCCGGCGTCGCTCCATTCGACTTCCTTCTCGGGCGGCGCGACGAACATCACGTACAACCGCAGCGCGTCGGCCCCGAACTTCTCCAGCATCGAGTCGGGATCGACGACGTTGCCCTTCGACTTGGACATCACGGCCCCATCCTTGAGGACCATGCCCTGGGTCAGGAGCTGTGTGAACGGCTCGGCGTGATCGACCATCCCGAGATCGCGGAACACGCGCGCGAAGAACCGTGAGTAGATCAGATGCAGGATCGCATGCTCGACGCCGCCGCAGTAGAAGTCGACCGGGCACCAATACTTCACGGCGGCCGGATCGAACGGCTGCCGCTCGTTGCGTGGATCCGCGAACCGGTAGAAATACCAGGACGAGTCGACGAACGTGTCCATCGTGTCGGTCTCGCGACGGGCAGGACCGCCACACTTCGGACACGTCACGTTGACGAACTCGGGCACCTGGGCGAGCGGCGAATCGCCCCGCCCCGTGAACTGCGCGATCCTGGGGAGCTCCACCGGCAACTGATCGTCAGGCACCGGGACGATCCCGTCTTTCTCGCAGTAGATCATCGGGATCGGCGTACCCCAGTAGCGCTGGCGCGAGATCCCCCAGTCCTTGAGACGGAACTGGATGGTGCCCTCGCCGAAACCCTTCGCGTCTGCGAACGCGGTCATCTTCGTCAGCGCTTCGGTGGACGAGAGTCCGCTGAACTCACCCGAGTCGACGAGGGTGCCGTAATTGGAGATCGGCGCGTCGATCACACCGGCAGGCGCGGGCTTCCCGTCCGGCGTGACGACGATGCGAATCGGCAGGCGGTACTTCGTCGCAAACTCGAAGTCACGTTCATCATGCGCAGGCACCGCCATGATCGCGCCCGTCCCGTACTCGCCGAGCACGAAGTTCGCCACCCAGATCGGGACCGGGTCCTTCGTGAACGGATTGATTGCACGGAACCCGGTATCGAACCCCTGCTTCTCGATGTCGCCGCTCAAGCGCGCGGCCCGGTCCTGGACGCGAAACGCCTGCGCTTCGCGTTTGAACGAGACCGGATCCTTCGACTTCTCGGCCAGGCGCGACACCAGCGGGTGCTCGGGCCCGAGCAGGACGAACGTCGACCCGTAGATCGTGTCGATGCGCGTCGTGAACACCTCAATCGGCGTGCCCGGATCATCCTCGAGCGGAAACTTCACACGGGCGCCTTCCGACCGCCCGATCCAGTTCCGCTGCATCGTGAGCACCTTCTCTGGCCATGCCGTCAGCGTCGCCGTTGCATCGAGCAGTTCGTCAGCGTAGGCGGTGATCCGGAAGAACCACTGTTCGAGGTTACGCGTCTCCACCGGCGTGCCACAGCGCCAGCATCCGCCGTCGACGACCTGCTCGTTGGCGAGCACGGTGTTGTCGACCGGGCACCAGTTCACTGACGACTTCCGCCGATACGCGAGGCCCTTCTCGAACATGCGGATGAACAGCCACTGGTTCCACTTGTAGTACTCGGCGTCGCAGGTCGCGAGCTCGCGCTCCCACGCGTAGCTGATCCCGAGGCGCTGGAGCTGCCCCTTCATGTGCGCGATGTTGTCGCGCGTAGATATCTCGGGGTGAATGCCGTTCTTGATCGCGGCGTTCTCAGCAGGCAGGCCGAAGGCGTCCCACCCGAACGGGTGCAGGACGTTGTAGCCGCGCATCCGCTTGGTGCGAGCGAGGACGTCGCCGATGATGTAGTTGCGCAGGTGGCCGACGTGCGCATGCCCGGAGGGGTACGCGAACATCTCGAGACAGTAGAACTTGGGGCGCGACGGATCGGCGGTCACCTCGAACGCACGCGAGGCCGCCCATCGCTTCTGCCACTTCTTGTCGAGCTCCTGCGGGTGATAGTCGGGCATAAAGGTTGGGCCGGCTGAAGCCGGCCCCTACGGCGTGTACGTAGGGGCCACTCAGGTGGCCCACGTCGTCGTAGGGGCCGCCTTCAGGCGGCCCTTGTTCTGATTATAACTTCCAGTGATCCGACAGATGAGGCGTGACCGCTTCAATCGTCGCGTCGGCGCGAGGGGTTGGACCAGTCGGCACGGCGAACGAGCTCTCGCCCTCGAGCGCACGGATGGTCTGGCGCAGCGATTCGGCGAGCGCAGCCAGGTCGTATCCGCCCTCGGTTACTGCGACGACCCGGCCCTGACAGCACTCCTCGGCGACTTTGACGAGTGCCGACGTCAGGCGGCCGAAATGCGTGGCGGTCACGCGCATACCAGCCAGCGGATCGTCCATGTGGGCATCGAAGCCCGCCGAGATGAGAATCAACTCGGGTCGAAAGCGCGTGAGAATCGGCAACGCCACTTTCATGTACACGCGCTCGTAGTCGGCATCGGTGGCGCCGGCTGCCAGGGGCAGGTTGATCGTGAAGCCCTGCCCTGCGTCACGGCCGATGTCACCAGCAGCACCCGTGCCCGGGTAATAGGGGTACTGATGCGAGGAGATGAAAAGCACAGCGGGATCACTGTAGAAGCTCCACTGCGTGCCGTTGCCGTGATGCACGTCGTAGTCGACGACGGCCACCCGCTGGAGACCACGTCCACGCGCGTGCGCGGCGGCGATCGCGATATTGTTGAAAAAGCAGAAGCCCATCGCGCGATCGCGCTCGGCGTGATGCCCCGGCGGCCGGACGAGGGCCAGCGCGCGGGCACCTGGGCGGGCGTCCAGCACGAGGTCCACGGCGCCGACTGCCGCTCCGGCGCCCAGACAGGCCACGTCGTACGTGCGGGGCGACGTGAACGTATCGGCATCGAGCGCGAGCGCACGACCGGCGGTCTCTTTGATGTGCGCGAGATACGCCTGGTCGTGAATGCGTGTGATCTCGTCGTCGGTGGCGCGGCGCGGCTCAACGATGCGGCCGCCACGCGCTTTGAATTCGGATGCGACGACCTGCATCACCTCGAAGCGTTCGACGCGCTCAGGATGACCGGGAGGCGTGAGGTGATCGGCAAACCGGGGCGACGTGATCAACGTGACTGACACGAAATCGATTGTATGACCATCGTCCTCTATGCGGCGGGCGCTGCACTGGTAATTATCGGATTGGCAGGTATCGTCCTTCCGGCGCTGCCTGGACACATCCTGATTCTTGCGGGGCTCGTGCTGGCCGCATGGGCCGAGCACTTCACGCGCGTCGGAGTCTGGACGCTCGTCGTGATCGCTGTCATCGCCGCGGCCAGCTACATAGTCGATTTCGTGGGCGCGGCGGTCGGCGCAAAGCGGCTCGGTGCCAGCAAGCGCGCGATGGTGGGCGCCGGTCTAGGCACGATCGCCGGTCTGTTCTTCGGGCTGCCGGGCGTGATCTTCGGGCCATTTGTAGGCGCAGTGCTCGGCGAACTGACCGTCGCAAACGATCTGCGGCAAGCGGGACGCGCTGGCGTGGCCGCGTGGATCGGGTTCGCCATTGGCACGGCTGTGAAGGTGGGGATGGCTTTCATGATGATAGGAATCTTCCTGGCCGCCCTTGTTTTTTAGGGCGGCAGTCTCGCCGAAGCCGCAGGCGAAGGCGGAGGATAATGGTCGCGCTATGAGACACCTCGCTTGTGGCGTTGGACTCTTTGTCGCACTCCTGACTATTCGCGCGACCATGCAGGACTCCACGATCGTGACGAACCCACCGGAGCACTTCACCATGAAGGTGCTCGCGTCAGGTCTCGAGGGACCGTGGGAGATCTCGTGGGGACCGGATCAGATGCTCTGGATCACGGAGCGAACCGGCCGGCGTGTCATTCGCATCAACCCCTCGGATGGATCGCGCAGCACGCTCGTGACGATCCCAGAGGTGAACACCACCTTCACGCAAGACGGCCTGCTTGGTCTCACGTTCCATGCGGACTTCGGGAAGGGCACGAACAGCGACTTCGTCTACGTCGCGTTCACTTATGACGATGCCCCTGGACCTGCGCTCGCTCGTCGTCTGGTGGTTCGGCGATATCGATACGACCAGGGGACAAAGACGCTCGTCGAGCCGGCCGATATCCTGCAGGGTCTTCCTACGCATACCGATCACGTCGGCGGACGTCTCGCCTTCGGACCGGATCGCAAGCTGTATCTGACGATCGGCGATCAGGGCAGCAACTTCGGACCCAATCTCTGCAACGCCAATCACGCACAGGATCTGCCGACCGCGGCGGAAGTGAAAGCCAAGGATTGGTCGCACTATCAGGGAAAGATCCTGCGTATCGAGCTCGATGGATCGATTCCCTCTGACAACCCGACGATCGACGGCGTTCGCAGCCATGTCTTCACCTGGGGACATCGCAATCCGCTCGGTCTGGTCTTTGGACCGAATGGACGACTCTACGAGTCGGAGCATGGGCCGAGCTCTGATGACGAGGTGAATCTGATCGAAGGCGGACGCAACTACGGTTGGCCAAACGTCGCGGGATACCGGGACGACAAATCGTACGTCTATGCGAACTTCTCGAAGTCGAGCCCGACGCCGTGCGCGTCGCTGGGCCGCGCCGCCGGCGCAGGGCAGATCCCATCGTCGGTGCCGCAACAGAAAGAAACCGCGTGGAACGATTCGCGGTTCATGCCGCCGCTCCGCACGTTCTTCACCGTCGACAACGGTTACAACGTCAATGGCATCGGGAGCGCCACGATCGCGCCCGCCGGGATCGACTACTACCCGGGGCCGGCGATCCCGGGATGGAAAGATTCGCTGCTCGTGCTCAGCCTGATTCGCGGCGCCGTGTATCGGCTCTCGCTCGCACCGGATGGCAAGTCGGTGAAAGAACCACCGGTCGAGATGTTCAAAGCCGCGAATCGCTACCGCGACATCGCGCTCAATCCGGACGGGCGCACGCTCTACCTCGCGACCGATCCGTCGGGCCCGAGCCGCAATCTGCCGCAGGGGCAGCAAGGGCTAACGAATCCGGGAGCGATTCTCGAATACAAGTACATGGGCAACTAGCGCACGCCGGGCTTGAAAAACAAGCCCGGCCTACACTGCTATTTGCCCGGCCTACACTGCCTATTTGCGCGTCGCGTAGCTCTTCGAAAAACCATTTCTCGCGTTGGTAACGGTGAACGAACCGTCTTCCTTCGCAGAGACTTTGATCCAATGCGCTGCGCCGTTGTGCGCGGGCGGAGGTGCCGCACCCGGTCCTGGTGCCGGTGCCGTGATCGCGGCAACGGGCATCGCGGTCAGCGCTTCGTCGGTGCCGTTGGCGATGAAGAGTCCTGGGACGGTGTATTCCTGCCCACTCAACTGTGAGAAGTGAATCTGCCAGAGGTCTTCGAGTCCCGGCGACGAGAACATCACCTTCATCGCGTCGGGCTGTCCGCCCTTGCGTGTACCGTTGTTCATGATGGCGACGCGCGGCGCCAGCGCATGGACAAGTACCTCTGAATTGGAAATCGCCTGCCCGTGATGCGAGACGATGAAGAGGTCGACGGTTCCGAGCTTGTTCGCCGGGCACATCAGCTCCGATTCCTTGTTCCAGGTCAGGTCGCCCATGTGCACGGTCTTGAACCGACCGAACGTGAAGTGCGTGCCCACTGACTGCGCGTTCTCCGAGGGGTCGGGATCCTTTGCCTTGTATGCACCGCAGTACGGATTCTTGCTGCCTGCGCCAGGCAACGGGCTCGCGATGAACTGCCCTGCCGCGGCGACGATGCGCGCATCGACGCCTTTGAGCTCGACGCGATCGCTCGGCTTGGCGATGGTGTGCTTCGAGCTCGCGTACAACTTGGGATAGACATCCTTCAGGAACGCATCGGTCGCCGCAGCGGGCTGGACGTTGGGCCCATGGTCGATGAACTCCTTGATCGGAATCCGTCCCGCGACGTTCTCCATTCCGCCGAAGTGATCGCCGTGATAGTGGGTCGTGATCAGGTGATCGATCTGACTCAGGCCGGCATCCTTGGTCGCGGCGAGGATGCGGTCCCCATCTCGTGCCGCCGCAGCGCCGCCGTTGCCGGTATCGATGAGCAGGGATTGCCCGGAGGGGGTCACGAACAGAGTCGCGTTCCCACCCTCCACATCGATCAGGTAAATGTCGAGTGTCGTCCGACCTTGCGCCGATACGAAGACCGCGCAGAGGGTGACGAGCAGCAGCGTCAGTAGTCGGCGCATGGACAGCACCTCCATTTCCGCCTTCGCCGGAGGCTACGGCGAGACAGGCACTGTAGGCTATCACTGGTTCTGCTGCCCTGCCTGTGAACCAAGAGGCCTCCCATATCGTCAAAGGGCCAGCATGGACCGCCTGAAGGCGGCCCCTACGTACTCCTAAAGGCGGCCCCTACGTACTAAGCCGGGAGGTCCGAAGTGTCCTCGTTCTCGAACGATCTTCGATATGCCGGCCGCGCTTTGCGCAAGAGCCCGGGATTCACCGCCGTCGCGGTCCTGACGCTGGCGATCGGCATCGGGGCCAACACCGCGATCTTCAGCTTCGTCGACGGCATCCTGTTGCGCCCCCTGCCCTATGAGAACGGTGACCGGATTGTCCGAGTCCTGGAGAAACCTCCACGCGGCGAGCGCAACGGGATCTCGGCGCTGAACTTCCTCGACTGGCAGAAGGACAACAAGGTCTTCGACTTCATGTCCGCACAGGCGGGCGGGGCGGTAACGCTCACCGGCGGATCCGAACCGGTGCAGCTCCGCGGAGCACGCGTCTCGGCTGACTACTTCAAGATTTTCGGGATCCACGCCGCCATGGGGCGGACGTTCCTGCCAGGCGAGGATCAGCTCGGCAAGCATCAGGTCGCCATCATCAGTCACGTCACGTGGGTCAACCAGTTTGGCTCGGACCCCGGCATCATCAACCGCACGGTCCTGCTCGACAACCAGCCGTACACGATCATCGGCGTGCTCCCCGAGGGCAGTGCTTTTGATCGCGCGGCCGGGCAGATCTGGCGACCGCTCGCCTTCGAGCCGTCGAACATGACGCGCGACTTCCACTGGCTGACGTCGTTCGCGCGCCTCAAGGACGGCGTGACGCTGCAGCAGGCGCGCGCGGCCATGGACGTGATCGGCAAACGCATCGAGAAGGATTTCCCCGCATCGAACAAAGGTTGGGGCGTCATCGTGGAGGACTACGGCCAGACGCTCGTCGGCACCCAAATGCGCACGATCGTTCTGACTCTGATGTCGGCGACCGGATTGGTGCTGCTCATTGGATGCGCCAACCTCGCGAACCTGGCACTCGCACGCGGGGTCTCCCGAGAGCGCGAGGTCGTCGTCCGCGCGTCGCTCGGCGCCGGTCGATGGGTGCTCATCCGTCAATTCCTCACGGAGAACGTGCTGCTCTCGGTATGCGGCGGCGTGGCAGGGATTGCGATCGGGTACGGCCTGCTCCACGCGATACAGCTGATGATTCCGCCGTTCTCGTTCGCCCGCGAGATCGACGTCAGGTTGGACGGCCGCGTGATGCTGTTTGCGGCGGCCGTCTCGGTGCTCACGGGCCTGCTCTTCGGCATGGCCCCCGCCCTTCAATCCACTCGTCCCGATCTCGCCTCCTCGATGAAAGAGGAAGGGCGCGGTTCGAGCGGCGGCCTGGGGCGGCGCCGACTGCGCGACGGCCTCATCGTGGCCGAAATCGCGCTCGCGTTCGTGCTGCTGGTCGTGTCAGGGCTGATGATGCGCAGCTTTTTCGGACTGATGAACGTCGACGCCGGCTTCGATTCGACCAACCTGCTGACGATGCAGCTGCTGATTCCGACGGAGCGATATCCCGATCCCGATCAACTGAATCGTTATTTGAGCGAGGTCCGCACCGCCGTGGAGGCAGTGCCAGGCGTGCGCCAGACGGCGTACAGCTGCGCACCACCCATGCAGGGAAGCTGCTACGGCATGCCGATGCAACCGACCAACCGCCCGATCGTCGATCGAGCGAAGCGTGACGGCGGCTTCTTCAAGGTCGTGAGCCCCTCGTACTTCTCCACGCTCGGGATCACGATCGTCAAGGGTCGCGCGCTCTCGGATCGCGACACCAAGACCTCCCCGAAAGTGCTCGTCATGAACGAGCGACTCGCAAAGCGCTATTTCCCCAAAGAGACTCCGATCGGGCAGCACATCCTCATTCAGGAGATCATCCCGGGGCAGACCGGACTCGGCCCAGACATCTCGTGGGAAGTGGTCGGCGTCATCGGTGACGAGAAGATCGGTGGACCCGAAGACATCCAGTCCGCCGGCGTGTACGTCTCGAACGAACAGAGCCCGGTGTACGGCATGGTGCTCAGTGTTCGCGCCGCAGTCGACCCGCTCACGCTTCAGAAGCCGATCAGCGCCGCGATCTGGAGCGTCAGCAAGGACCAGGCGCTCAGTCAGATTCGCACGGTCGACCAAATCAGAGATCAGCAGATGGGAGGCCGACGGGTCGTGTCGATCCTGCTCGGCACATTCGGCACCGTCGCGCTCCTGCTGGCGGGCATCGGCATCTACGGCGTGATCTCATACTCGGTCGCCCAGCGCACGCGAGAGATGGGCATTCGCGCCGCGCTGGGCGCATCGCACCAGCGTCTGCTGCGACTGGTCCTCGATCGCGGCGCGCTTCTGACGGCGGCCGGGATCGTCATCGGGATCGCTGGCGCGATCGGACTCACCCGGCTCCTGACCAGTCTGCTCTACGGCGTTGGCGCACGGGATCCGCTAACGATGGTCGGCGTGGCTACGATTCTCGCCGCGGTTGCATTGCTCGCGTCGTACGTACCCGCGCGTCGCGCCACCAAAGTCGACCCGGTTGTCGCGCTTCGCTACGAGTAGAGATCGTCCCGCTCGATCTCAAAGGAGATGTCCTTCACTCTCTGACCGCTTAGCCGGAACGCAGTTGTGGGTGGAACGTCGGCCAGCCCGATCGGCGGTCGCGGAAAAACCGCGCCTCCGGATCCATCCCGGAGGCCCACGTTTATCTTCCAGGTCCACTTGAGAGGACCTCGCCGTGTGGGCCCCCTTCGGCGCGCTTTTACGGTCTGCGCTCATCGCGCCGCCTTTAGGGCTGGCCGCCATTCCACCCACAACTGCGTTCCGCTGATCCGCGAGGGCGCACGCGATGCTCACTTGGGCTTGCGAGGCTGGTTGGCCCGTCGAACGGGTGACGGCGGGAGGGGCGTCCCGCTCGCCGCGCAGGCGCCTTCTCCGTGATCTGGTTTCTTCACACCCGTGACAGATCTCTTGGCGCCGAGGACGAGCGGGGAAACCCGCCGGCAGGACCCGTGAGCCCCGGCGCGTCTCTCGAACCCAAGTGAGCTCGGGAAATCGGTAGGCCTAGAGCAGCTGACGGGCGCGGTCCTCCAAGGCGCCTAGCCGGCGTTCGAGATCGACGCGCGCGTGTTCGAGGGCGTCAGCGGACAGCTCCCGAGTGATCTCCATCGGTTCGCCGACGACGAGCGCAACGGTGCTGAATGGCTTCGGAATCTGCGTGGCGTCCCAGCTCTTGAGGCTCCAAAAAGACGACGCCTCGAGGTGAAACGGCAGCAGCGGATTGCCGGTCGCACTCGCCAGCCACACGGCGCCGGCCTGTGCGACACGTGCGGGGCCGCGAGGTCCATCGACCGTGAATCCGGCGGGCTTGCCTGCTTTCATGTCCTTCACCAGCTGCAGCATCGCCTTCCGCGCACCGCGCGATGTCGAGCCCCGCGCCGTGCCGTAGCCGAAGCGCTCGATGATCCGCGCGATCCACTCGCCATCGAAATTCTCGCTCGTGATGACGACGATGCCACGGCGGCGGAAGTAGAACGTCGCGGGAAGAATGCGGCCATGCCAGAAGGCCATGACCGGCTGTCGGCCCGATGCGCGAATCGCGTCGAAATGCTCGAGGCCTTCAGTGCGCCATCGCAACGTGTGTCCGAGCGCGTTGATCAGCGGATAGCCGAGCCCGGCGATCGCCGCGACTTGCGCGCGCTTGAGCGGCGATGCACGCCAGGTGTCGTTCACATCAACCGCGCTCACCGCCCACGAACCACCGAGGCACGGAGACACGGAGCCAATCCTTTCCTGCCCTCCGTACCTCCCTGCCTGCTCAGAACATCTGCTTCCGGGTTGACGCCGACAAC
>DATFRP010000249.1:0-8655 GCA_035263125.1 Vicinamibacterales bacterium | reverse complement strand
GTCCTGGAACAGGATCGACATGATCATCCGGATGCACGTCGTCTTGCCTGCCCCATTCGGTCCGATCACGCCGTAGAGGGCGCCCTGCGGCACGATGAGGTCCATCCCCTCGACCGCCACCGTCGATCCGAACGTCTTGCGGAGCTTTTTGAGTTCTAGCGCTGGAGTTTGTGACATGTGTAATTCGGAATGCAGAATTCAGAATGCAGACACGATACGGTCGCGCAGCATCTGTGTGAAGTGTCACGCTTGATGGGCTGACGTCGCTGAGGCTGTTCCGTCTGCATTCTGCATTCAGAATTCTGCATTAGAGAGGCAAAGTTGTTACAGTGGACGGAATGCGTCTGTGGTGGGTTCCTCTGTTCGTCGCCATCGCCCTCGGCGCATGCCGGCGCCCGCCGGACGCCAGTGCTCGTGAATATACGTTAGAAGGCCAGATCCTCGCAGTGCGTCCCGAGCGAAGCGAAGTGATCATCAAGCACGGCGATATCAAGGGGTTCATGCCCGGCATGACCATGCCGTTCAAGGTGAACGACGCCGCACTGCTGAAAGACAAGGCGCCCGGCGATCTGGTGAAGGCGACGCTCGTCGTCGGAGAGGTCGAGGCGCATCTCAGCACGCTGACGAAGACGGGGCATGTCACGCCCGATGCACCGCCGCCGGCGCCGCCGCTCGACATCCGTCAGCCGGGCGAGCCGATCGCCGACGCGCATCTGATCGATCAGGACGGAAAGCCGGTCGCCTTCTCCTCGTTCCGCGGCCATCGCGTGGCGATCACGTTCATCTACACACGGTGCCCGCTGCCCGACTTCTGCCCGCTGATGGACAAGCATTTTGCCGACGTGCAGAAGACGCTGGCCGCCACACCGGCGCTCGCCGACGTGCGGCTCGTCACGGTGACGCTCGATCCGGCGTTCGATACGCCGAAAGTCCTCAACGCCCATGCGAAGCGTCAGGGTGCCGATTTCACTCGCTGGACGTTTCTCACCGGCGACCCGCCGGAGGTCAATCAGTTCGGATCGCAGCTCGGCATCTATGTCGAGCACAGTCCGACCGAGTCGAGCACCATCACCCACAACCTTCGCACGGCCGTGATCGATCCCGACGGCCGCCTCGTGACCATTCACACCGGCAACGATTGGACGCCGGCTGAACTCGTTGCCGACCTCAAAGCGACTCGCGCTCCCACGCACTGAGTGGGTCGAGCCGCCGGCACTCCCGTTCACGCCCGCCGAGCGTCGGGTCGTCGCACGCCTGCGCACGCCGGCCGCGGTGCAAGGCTGGCTGAACGCGCTCCCCTACAACACCGAGAAAGGCGGCGAGACGCTGCGCAGCCTCCGCGGCGTCGTCTCGTCGGGGACGGTGCACTGCCTCGAAGCCGCCGTGGCGGCGGCGGTGATCCTCGAGCAGCACCGGTATCCGCCGCTCGTTCTGAGCTTCGAATCGATCGATCTGCTCGACCATGTGATCTTCGTGTACCGCACATCGACAGGATGGGGATCAGTGGCGCGCTCGCGCGATCCGGGGCTGCACGGACGCAAACCGGTCTTCGCCACGCCGCGCGCACTGGCCCTGAGCTATCACGAGTCGTACATCGATCTCACTGGCCGCATCAAAGCGTATGCGGTAGTCGATCTGCGCGTGCTCGGCACGTACGACTGGCGACTGTCGACCTCGAATATCTGGAAAGTGGAACAGGTTCTGCTCGATTGGCCGCATCGGAAAATCCGTACGTCCGACGCCAGGACGGACGCAATGCGGCGACGCTATCGGCGATTCGTGGAAGCACGAGGTTTCAAGCCGTGGAAGTATTACCGGGGACGCGAACGCTGGACCGCGCTTCCGCCGGAGTTCGCGCATCGGGGATGATCTCTGACGTCTGTCGGTGCGAGCTCCTCTGACGATGGTCGGTGCGAGCCCGCACGCGGTCGGTGCGATCCTTCGGTCGATTGTCGGTGCGAGATCTCTGACGATGGTCGGTGCGATCCCGCTCACGCAGTCGGTGCGATCCTGTCGGCGGTAGTCGGTGCGATCCTGTCGGCTATGTCGGTGCGATCTGGCTCGCACCGACAGGCGTCCAGCTGGATCGCACCGACAGGCACCAGTGGGCTCGCACCGACTCGTGTCAGTGCCCTCGCACCGACCATCGTCAGAGGAGCTCGCACCGACCATCGTCAGAGGGATAGAATTCCCTCATGGGGAAGTTGAAAAGCGAACTCGAGATCGAGTGCCCCTGCTGCCAGTCGACGCTGATCGTCGATCTGAATCTCGGGCGTGTCGTCCGACATCAGGAACCCGAGCGATCCGACAAGCCTGAGCTCAACGATGCGCGCAGCATTCTGGCGGCCGCAGAAGCGCGGCGCGAGGCGCTGTTCGAACAGTCCGTCGAGGCCGAGAAGGGGCGCGACGATGCGCTGGCGCGACGGTTCGAGGAGGCGTTGAAGCAGGCGCATACCGAGCCGGTGACGAAGCCGCTTCGGGATTTCGATCTGGATTGAACTCCTGAGTTCAGTTCGGTGCGATCCTGAGCTCGCCAGGTGCGATCCCGGCTGTCGCCTATCGGTGCGATCCCCACTATCGCCTGTCGGTGCGATCCTGCTATCGCCGGTCGGTGCGATCCAGAGGCCGCGTACGTGATAAAAGCCGATCTCTGTGAGCACCTCGTCCTGGCGACCGCTGCGAGTCGCGACCTACAACGTCCATCGATGCCGCGGACTCGACGGCCGCACCAATCCGACTCGCGTCGCCGACGTGATTCGCTCCATCAATCCCGACGTCATCGCACTGCAGGAAGTCATCGGCGCCGGTCCGGTTTCGATGGGGCACGCCGCGGAGTTGGGCGCGCAGCTCGGCATGGGGTGGGTGATGGCGCCGACCCGGCACAGACGCGGCAGCCTGTTCGGCAACGTCGTCCTCAGTCGGCTTCCGATTCGTCATCACGTCCACTACGACCTGACGTGGAAGACGTGCGAGCCGCGCGGCTGTCAACGCGTGGACATCGCGATCGGCGACAACACGCTGCACCTCTACAACGTGCACCTCGGCACCGCGTTCCTCGAGCGACGCTATCAAGCCGCCCGTTTGGGCGGGATCGTGCACGACCGACGCGTCGGCGTGCCGAAGATCGTGCTCGGCGACTTCAACGAATGGATGCGCGGCCTGGCGACGCAAATCCTGTCGACACGTCTCCGGAGCGTTGATCTGCGGGCGCACCTGCGCCGACGACGAACGTATCCGGGAGTATTTCCGGTGCTGCACCTCGATCACATCTACTACGAGGGCTCGGTGGAAGTCGTGAAGGTCGATCTGCCGCGGACGCGACAATCGCTGATGGCGTCAGACCATCTGCCCCTGGTTGCAGATCTTCGGGTGCAGTTCTAGCCACGACGATCATCAAGAGAAACGGAGATTCTTGGCCACGGAGATCACAAAGATCACAAAGGAAGACAGCGGAGAGCGGCGCGTCTTCGGCGCGGTGAGGCGGCTTCTAGCCCTCTTCTTCGAACTCTTCCTCTTCCAGGGGAAGAAAACGAGTCGGCGGGCGCAGCGCTTCGCGGAAATCGTAGACGGGCAGATCGCGGACGTGCAGCGGCATCACACAGCCCGGCCCTTTCTCGTCGACAACGACCGTGACGGGACTGCCCTCGACGCCGTCGCGAAACGTGATGCGACAGCCGCAGGCAAGCCGGGCATGCGTGAACCCTTTCAGCATACCCGGATCATACTACAGCAGCGCCTTGATCTCTCGTTCGAACTGCTCCATGGTGGCGATGCCCGAGTGCTTCAACGCGATGCGACCATCGCGCCCGACGAGCACTGAAACTGGAATGCCAAACAGAGGGCCAAACGCGTCCTGCATGTCCTGATGTCCGTTGCCGACGAGCACCGGATAGTTCATCTTGAACTCAGCCGCATAGGGCTTCAGCTTGTCCGCGGGATCGTCGATCGAGACACCGAGGATCGTGAGGTCGTCGTGGTACCTGTCCTGCAGCTCCACGAGGGAGGGGATTTCGGCGCGGCACGGCCCGCACCAGGTCGCCCAGAAATTGATCAGGACGATTCGCCCCTTGAACGATGCGAGATCGACGCTCTTCCCGTTCATGTCCTGCAGGGTGAAGTGCATCGGCGCCACTTTCCCGGTCGCCTTCGCATCATCGGGGTCGCCCGAGGCTTCAGGAGACGATGTGTCATCGACGTGACCGACACCCGGTGCGAGCCAGATCAGCGCGAGCGCGAGCGCCACGGCGCCCATTGCCAGCCAGGTCGCCTTCCGCGAGCGGGAACGGAGAGACTCGGTCCCCCCTGTCTCTGCATCTGCCGCAGGTTCGCCACTTTCAGCAGCCGCATCGGTCGCAGGCGACTCGTCTTCGGGCCTCTCGTGTTGCATGCTCATCTCAATACGCCTCACTCATCATGTATCGGGTCGCGTCGGGCAGTCCGTCAGTCGTCGCCGACGAAATCAGTACATAGGTTTTTGAATTGCGTGTCCAGATCTGGGAGCGATGTCCAAATGTGACGAGCTCGGAGGCGTGACGCGAGACACCGTTCAGGACGTACAGTGACAGGTCCTGCCCTCTGACCCGGTACATCACGTGCGGAACGGGACCGTCTGCGTAGAGACATCGCCGCGCGCCAATGAGCTGCACGCCGGCAGACGCCGACGAGGGCGGAACATGAATGTTCCAGCCGTAGCGATCGGCCAGCATCCGCTCGACGTCATGTGCATCGGCCGAGGCGTCCCGGTCGGACATCAGAAAACATTTGGAGTGATCTGCGGTCAGCTGCGCTGCCAGCAGTACGTCGGAATGGCGGGTTGCGATCGAAAGCAGCGCCGCCGCCGTGAAGACAAGGAAGATGAAGCCGAGCGCTGTCGGCACGAGATTGGAGCGCCAGTCCCTGAAGAGACTCCTGACAGGATGTAAGGATCGATCCTGTGTGGCACGCCGCGCCGCGGCGTGCTCGCGAGCGAGCGCCTCGCATCGCGTGCGAAGCCCGGGCGGCAGCGCGTCGTGTGGCAACCGTGTGGATTCGTGTCTCAGGACTGCGCGTCCGCCCTCTTCGCGTGTGGCCAGGCGCCTGCAGGGCGGACACGCCTCGAGGTGACGCTCGACGTCGGCGCGCTCGTCAGACGTCAGCAGATGATCGACGTACGACGTCAGGCGATCGAGCGTGCGTTGACACTCGCTCATGACACAGACGCCAACGACACGAAACTGGGGACGCTCATCTGGCCACCGGCACCTGGTCCTTGTCGTGCTTGGTCAGCTCATCGAACAGCAGCCGCCGCCCCCGCGAGATTCGGGACATCACCGTTCCAATTGGAATGTCGAGCATCTTCGCAATCTCCGCATAGCTGAACTCCTCGACATCCCTCAGCCAGACCGCCTGGCGAAACGACGCTGGAAGATTGTCGAGCGCCGCCTGCACTTCCTGCCCCAGCGCCTCGCGAAGCAACAGCCGTTCGGGTGTCTCAGCTTCGATCGGACCGTCCTGCTGCGCAGCCAGCTCTTCGATCCGGTCGCTGTCGACATCCACGGCCTGGCGGGCGGCATCGCGAAGGCGGTTCCTCCACGTGTTGTGAAGGATCGTGTACAGCCACGCCTTGAGATTCGTCCCGCGCTCGAACCGGTCCTCGAAGCGAAGCGCTTTGACCACAGTATCCTGCACGAGATCTTCGGCGTCGGCCTGATTCCGCGTGAGCCTCAGCGCCGTGCCGTACAGAGGCTCCAGGTGCTGAAGCACCTCATCGCTGAACGAGTCGGGTCCTGCTGACGGACGATGTCGAAGCATCGGCGGCACTCAGGCCCATGGACGTAACCCGCGTCCATGGCTGGTTATTCCCGCGGGGGCTGTTGCAGAGCGCGGGTCTGGCTCGCGGGACACCAGCCCGAGGACGGGCAGTTCCGCAGCTCACGGCATCAGCGAGACTCGCTCTCACAGTATATCTGGGGGGACACGTCAGGCGTCCGGCGAGGACATCGCGCCACACTCGTACATCGGCTACATGCGAAATCGTCGGCGGATTCGCAACGACTCATCGGTACGTCCTTTGCTCCTGCGGGCCTGTTCCGCTGTTTACGGGCGTGCGGGGACAGCGGTAAGATCGCGGCTCATCCCGCCGGAAACCAACCGGCGTCGGAGCCGCTGTTAGAAGGTCCGACCAGCAAGGAGACACTCATGAGCAACCGCACGCCGTGCGGGATCCGCCGTCGCTGGCTGAAGGCAGCCAGCTTTGGCGAGACCTCGCTGAAGCTGGCGCATAATCTCACCCGCCAGCGACAGCGGGCACTGCTCCCATGTGCCGCAGCAGTACTCGCGGCTGCCCTCGCCCTCGCGGTTGAACCCGCCTCGGCTCAGACACCCTACGTTCCGTACTTCGGAAAGAACCAGATTCGATACGACAAGTTCGAGTGGTACCACTACGAGACGGATCACTTCATCATCTACTACTACCCCGAGATCGAGCCGCATCTCGAGCGGATGGCGGGGTATGCCGAGAGCGCGTATCAGAAGATCAGTTCCGAGCTGAAATACGACCTCGCGCACAAGGTGCCGCTGATCCTGTTCCAGACCAGCAGCGAATTCCAGCAGCAGAACGTGGTCCCGGGCGCCGCGCAGGAAGGTGTGGGCGCGTTCGCCGAACCCATACGACAGCGAATCGTGATGCCGATGGACGAGCCGCCGGATCTGCTCTACCGGCTGATCCTTCACGAGCTCACGCACCAGTTCGATTACGACATCGTGCCCGCCTCGCTCGTGCGGCGAAACTCTCCGTTGTGGATTCACGAGGGTCTCGCCGACTACATGACGGGTGATTGGCGGCCGATGGATCTGATGGCGGTGCGCGATGCCGCCGTGGCCGACATCATCCCCAAGATGAGCAGGCTCGAGGGATACAGCGACGTCGGCGGCGCGCGCATGATCTACAACCTGGGTCACGCCATCTTCGAGTTCATCGAAGCGAAGTGGGGTAAGGAGGGACTGCGTCAGTACCTCTTCGCGCTGCGCAAGTCGGTCATCGGCGGCGGCGAGGACGCCTACGAGGAGGCGTTCAAGATCACCCCGGATGAATTCGACCAGCAGTTCGACAAGTACCTGAAGGAGCGCTTCAAGCCGTTCCGCGACAAGGAACGGCCCGCCGACTACGGGCGCAACCTGGCACCGAATCCGGAGAAGACTCCGTATCGCGGCGCATACACCGTGGAGCCCTCGCCCTCCGGCGATCTGCTCGCGATCTTCACCTCGAACGTCCGCGACCGCGAAGGCGACATCATCCTGGTGTCGCGCAAGGACGGCAGCGTCGTCCGCAAGCTGACGAGCGGGTTCGACAAGGACAAAGGGTTCGAGTTCATCGTCACGCCCGGCGGACGCTGGGTCACGGTGCCGTGGATCACGTGGGCGCCCGACGGTGATCGGATCGCGTATTTTGCGCGCACCGAGAAGTCGCGCACGCTGATCATCCAGAACGTCCTGACCGGCAACATCGTCGAGCGCATCGAGATGCGTACGGTCGACGAACCCGAGTCGCCCGATTTCTCACCCGACGGCAAGAAGATTGTGTTCGCGGGGCTGCAGGGCGGCACCGGGGATCTCTTCGCAGTCGACCTCGGCTCGAAGCAGATCACCAACATTACGAAAGACGAGTTCGCGGATTCGGCGCCGACGTTCGCGCCTGACGGCAAGTCGGTCATCTACGTGGCGCGTATCAGCCAGAGCGAGAAGCTGTTCCGGCTCGATCTGGCGACCGGCAAGAAGACACAGCTCACTTTCGGCACGCACGACGATGCGGCCGCGCACTTCCTCGATCCCGACACGCTGGTGTTCCCGTCGACCGCGACCGATCCTTCGCAGCCGATCGATCCGGACGTGGCGCGCAACGGCAAGATCTACAACATCTGGACGCTCAGCCTGAAGACCGGCGAGCTGAAGCAGTTCAGCGACGCGGTCGGTGGCAACCTCTATACGGCTGTCCTGCACGAGGATGGGCCACCGAAGATCGCCGTGATCACGTACTACAAGGGTGAGTACGAGCTGCACACGCTGGAGCGTCGCGATCCGCTCGTGACGGCGGCGTCATCCGACTTCGGTTCGCCCGGCGCAATCATCGACTTCCAGGCGCCGCTCTCGCACACGCTCGTCGCGCAGAACAAGAAGAAGAAGGGGACGTTCGAGAAGATGTTCATGGACGGGCGCCCGCCGGTGAACGTTGGCGTGACCAGCGGCGGCGACATCTTCGGCGGTTCGGCGGTGAACTTCAGTGACGTACTCGGCGATCAGCAGTTCAGCCTCTACGCCGCGTCGATCTCGCAGTACCGCACGCTGTCGTTCTCCTACTTGAACCTGGCACACCGCTTCAACTACGCGCTCCAGGGCTATTCGCAGACGCAGTTCTACTACGGGAACGTCTCGAACGTGTTCTACGACCCGGTGTACGCGGGATACCTCGATCGCGATCTGTCGGTTGCAACGAGGACCGTCCGTGGTGGAACGGCGTTCGGCATTTGGCCGTTCAATCGCTATCGCCGCGTCGAGCTGTCAGCCGGACTGCTCCAGTACTCCGAGTCGTTCAACGATCCGACGCTGGAAGCCTACTCCGCTGGATATCAGCAGGATCAGTTCGGTCGGCAGTTGTTCCGCAACGGCACGTATGTCCCG
>DATFRP010000248.1:0-16476 GCA_035263125.1 Vicinamibacterales bacterium | reverse complement strand
CCCACCAGCCCTGCGATCTAGCGTGCGACCGCTGCGGCCTTCTCCACGGTTTCCCACGGAAGCCCTGGACGACCGAAGTGCCCGTAGTTGGTTGACTGGCGATAGATCGGGCGAAGCAGATTCAGCTTCTCGATGATCGCGCGCGGACGGAAATCGAAGTTGTTCATGACGAAGTCCGCTGCCGCTCGCTCGTCGCCGGTGCCGAAGGTATCGACCTTCACCGACACCGGCTTCGCCATACCGATCGCGTAGCCGACCTGAATTTCAGCCTTCTTCGCGAAGCCGGCCGACACCACCTGCTTGGCGACGTAGCGGCAGAAGTAGGCGCTGCTGCGATCGACCTTCGACGGATCCTTGCCGCTGAACGCGCCGCCGCCGTGACGGCCCCACCCGCCGTAGCTGTCGACGATGATCTTGCGGCCCGTGACGCCGGCGTCGGCCGACGGTCCACCGTGGATGAAGCTGCCGGTCGGATTCACAAACAGGGCGAGGCTCTTGTTCCACCAGTTGCCGAGCGCGCGCGGGCCGAGCTCTTCGCGGACGTATTCGGTGATCTTCTTCTGATCGGCGGCGGGCGTGTGCTGCGTCGAGACGACGACGGCGGTCACATCGAGCGGCTGGTTGCCATCGTAATTGAGTGAAACCTGCGACTTGCTGTCGGGACGGAGCCACGAAATCTTTCCTGCGTGGCGATCATCGGCCATCGCTTTCATCAGCTTGTGCGCGAGCAGGATCGGCAGCGGCATCATCTCGGGCGATTCATCGGTGGCGTAGCCGAACATGATGCCCTGGTCGCCGGCGCCCTGATCGCCGCTCTGGCTCGTGGTCTCGGTGACGCCCTGCGAGATCTCGTTCGACTGCTTCGTGATGAGCTGAACGATTTTCAGCGTCGTGTCGCAGAACGGCTCAGACGTATCCGTGTAGCCGATCTCCTTGACGGCTTGACGCACGATCTTGTCGAAATCGAGTTTGGCGTTGGTCGTGATTTCACCGGCGAGAACAACATGGTCACTTTTCACCAGTGTCTCGCACGCGACGCGGCTCTTGGAGTCCTGTTCGAAGCAGGCGTCGAGCACCGAGTCGGAGATGTAATCACAGACCTTGTCGGGATGACCTTCAGACACTGATTCAGATGTGAACGTAAAACGCGACATGTTGCTCCTCAAAAACAAAAGGCCCGCCGACATCGTCGCGGGCCCGGGGTTCGCGACTTAGATAGAGCCGTCCGCCTCCGCCGCCTGCGGCGGCTTCGGCGAGACAAGTTATGCCGCGGCCCATCAAGTCGGTGAAATCGCCGCGCGCACGAAACGGACCAGTATAGATCACTTTCTCACACGCCGTTCCGCAACGGCGCGCGTTCGTCTGGCGAAAGTCAGCGTTTGGCCGGATGCTCCTTGATGTAGGTGGCGGCGAACTCCTTCAGCTGCGGGTTCGTCAGTCCGATCGCTTCGCCTTCGGCCTGCGCGCGTTCCACTGCCCAGCCGTCCTGCAGGGCGCGCTTAATCATCCACATCGCGCCGACCCGGTTTGCCGAGCCGCAGTGAATGAAGACGGGCTGGTTGGTCTTGTCGGCCACCGCCCCGAGAAATTCGCTGACCACCTTGGGATCCGGTGATGCCGCGTTGAAGGGCAAATGAATGTATTTGAGTCCCGCCGCCTGCGCCGCGGCGCGGCCGGCGTCGACGTTTGCGCCTTCCTCGGTCGGCAACCGAAGGTTGATCACGGAGACATAACCTTCTTTTTTCAGCGCGGCCATCGCGCTGGGATCGGTCTGCCCACCGCAACCCACCGTCGCGTCGACGCGCGAGTAGTTGCGTATACCAGGCATCTCCTGCTTCTTCACCTGAGCCGCAGATGGAATGGCGAGAGCCACCGCGACCGCCGTCATCACGAGAAGTCGAGCGTGCATCGGAACCTCCAGCAAGCCGCAATCTTACCCGTACGCACGAAGGGCCGGCGAGTGCCGGTGCTGGAATTGTGTAGGGATCAGGAATCAGGAATCAGGATGCGGGTCTGGTCTAGGAATCGAGCTTGCCCAGCACTGATCCCTGATCCCTGATTCCTAATCCCTGCGTTACTTCTCGACCGTGACGGTGACCGGTTCTTCCAACCGAACCGTCACAGGTGAACCCGATGCCAACGTGGCGTTGTTGCGTCCGCCGGCCATGACAGCTGCCGTGCCTGCGCCTGCGCCCACCGATCCACCGATCGCCGCACCTTTCGCACCGCCGAGGATTCCGCCAATGATCGCGCCGCCAATCGCGCCGCCTCCGATTTTCGCCGAACTCTCGCGTCCGGGTGAATCACCCTCTCTGTAAATCGTCTCAGTCTCGATCGGCAGCCGCGTGCCGTCTGCGAGCACGATCGAGGTGAATCGAACACCGAGCCTCGCGCGATCACGCACCTTGCCACCGCGTTCAACGACCGTCACTTCGCCGTTCGCCTTCGCGCCGGCGGGAATCGCGACGCGGTCTCCCACTTTCACGTCACGCGTCACACGTGCAACGACCTGATCTTCCACGCGCGCACGGTCGCTCGACACGCTCGACTCCATCTGGAGACCGATTACCGACTGCGCAGCGACGACCAGTTCCTCGAGCACCGGTCCAGGCGGGTCGATCGATCGGGAGGCCTGATTGTCGGAAACTGGCGCCGGGGCAATGGCGATTGGAGCCTCTTCTCTGGGGGCCGGCGCTGACACTGCCGCCGGGGCCGCCGCTTCGCTGCGACGCGTCGTCCTTGTTGTCGCGCGCGGCGCCGGGGGTGCCGATCGAGGCGCAGCCGGTGCGACCGTCGCCGGGCGAGCGGGGGCCACAATCGCGGGCGGAACCGGTGACTCGGTCACAACGGCTTCCGACTGATCGACCGTCGCCGTTGGCGTCGGCTCGGGGCTGATAGCGGCCTGAGTGGTTGCCGACGTGGGGCTCGTTGCCCGGACGGCCAGATAGGTTCCACCAGCGCCAGCCGCGAGGCAAACAAACGCGAGCAACGCCTTGCTCATCATGGCTCAATCCTCTCAGCCCCCGGACGAGCAAGGGCTGTGCCTGTGGAAACCGCTAAAACTGGAGCAATCTAATTGATTTCGGCCGTCAAGATCGACCTGTTTTTCGGATCTGTCCTCTCGGGAAATCAGTCTCCCGACCTGGGAGCCGAGGCTGAAGCCTCCGCGCGCCTCAGGCGACGAACTTATACCCTAGACCGTGCACCGTGAGGATGTGCTGGGGGTGGCGGGGGTTGTCCTCGATCTTCTGCCGGAGCCAGGCGACATGGACGTCGACCGTACGTGTGGAGGGCATCGCATTGTAACCCCAGACTTCGTTGAGAAGCTCGTCGCGCGACAGCGCCGCTCCCCGATGTTCGACGAAGTACCTGAGCAACTTGAACTCCCGTGCCGACAGCTCCAGCAATTGGCCGCTCTTCTTCACTTCCGCCTTGCGGAAATCGACGTCGATCTCGCCGAAACGGAACGTGTCTCCGAGCGAACCCGCCGACGCGTGCACCGCACCGCGACGCAGGAGCGCCTCGATGCGTGCGAGGAGCTCGGCCATCTCGAAGGGCTTGACCAGATAGTCGTCGGCGCCGAGCTTGAGTCCCACCACGCGATCGACGACCTGTCCACGGGCGGTCAGCATCAGGATGGGGGTCTGCACGCCGCGCTGACGAAGCGTACGGCAGACGTCGAAGCCGTTGCCGCCCGGCAACATCACATCGAGCAGGATCGCATCGAACGTACTGGTGCTCGCGCGCGCGAGACCACGGACCGCATCACCTTCGTGGTCGACGTCGTACCCCTCGGCCGCTAAACGATCGGTCAAGGTCAGTACGAGTCCTGGTTCGTCCTCGATCAGGAGCAATCGCCGGGCTTGCACCAGCCGAGTGTAGCGCGGCTACGAATGTGTTGTCTGGAGTTCGTGTGTAAGCGGGCGCGATTGGGTATCGGGCGGTGCCGCGGGCAGGACTATGGTGAATGCGCTGCCGGCGCCGGCGCGGGAGGACACGGTCACTCGGCCCCCGTGCGCGGCGACGATGCGGCGGACAAGCGACAGGCCGAGTCCGTTGCCGTGCACCTGTCGAGAGACGGCGTCGGCCCCACGATAAAACGGATCGAAGATGTGCGGTATCTCCTCGGCAGGAATGCCGGGACCGTGATCGCTGATCGTGATCCGCACCTCTCGCCGCAAATCGGCTGATTGGTCGGCTGTGATACCGACCCAGCGATCGCCCCCCCCGTACTTCACCGCGTTCGCGATCAGATTCTGCACCGCCGATCGCAATGCCGCCGCGTCGCCGAGTACCTGAGGCAGATCCGGCGCGATCTCGCGATCGAATGTGACGTCGCCGCTGTCGAGGGCCGACAGCGATCCATCGACGGCGCTCTCGATGATCTCGACCGGCGACAGCGGAACGCGCGACCCGAAACCGAGTCCCGATTCGATGCCGGCATATTGCAGCACGTGCTCGACCATCTCTCCGAGACGCTTGGCTTCGGTTTCGAGCAGCTGGCCGTACCGCTTCACGCGGTCGCCCGACACCACCCCTTGTGAAAGATTCTCGGCCGCCGATCGGATTACCGCGACCGGCGTGCGCAGTTCGTGCGAGACGCCTGCGACGAACTCCATCTGCTGACGCGCCAGGCGATGCGCGCGTCGTGACGTCGCCGCGAGCAGGCCGACGCTCACCGTCAGCAGGAGCAGGATGCCGAAGCTGGCGGCCAGGTTCCGTCGCCTCGCGACGGTGACCGCCGCTTCGAGTGATCCGCTCTGATGCTGAACGAGCAGGAGCCATCGGCCTTGTACGTCGTCAGGTTGTCGCGGCGGCGGCCCGCTCGGAGTTGCATCGCCAGGTCTGCGGCGTGCGACCCCCGGCTGATCGTCTGCGTCGGGCGGCCGAGGCGGCCGTCCGAAGAAGAACGCGGGATCAGCGCGCCCGAGCAACGCCGACGTCGCGTCGGCGTGCGACGGGACGACCGGCGCATTCGGATCGGATTTGAACAGCACGCTCAAAGGGTTCCCCGCGGAGATGACTGCGACGCGATACGGATCGCCCTCGGCGTGCGTGAAGTGACGCTGCGTCAACTCCGGGAGCAGCTGGTCCCGGATGTACGGCATGTTCAGTTGGATGATCGTGAAGCCGAACACCGGGGTGATCATCTGAGGTCCGGGCGCCGGGGACGTCTGGACGACGCGATTCCTCAACGGTGTGACGATCAGTGAGTCCTCGTCGCGGAAGGATGGTCGTCGACTGAGTCCCCGACCTGCTTTGAATTCCGTCAGCTCCTGTTCGAATTGCGGACGCCAGCGCGAGAGGACCGCGGGCCACTCCGATGAATCGAACGTGTGCGTGTCCGCATTCCATCGACGAAGCCTGAGCCCGTGTTCCTCATCGAGCAGGAAGATTTCGGCCACGACTTGCGGGTGCGCCGCCGTGTTGATCCAGGTGTCGTACCGATCGGTGTATCGATCGGAGGCGCCCTCCTGCGCTGTCTGCGGACCGACCTGCAGGCTGACGACGGCGCGCATGATCTCGCCGTCGAAGCCCTCACGAAACTGAGCGGCTGCCGTGCGGATGTTACGCTGCATGCGCTCGCGCTCGGCGGTGCTCACCTGACCTACCCAGCGGTACTGCAGTACTGCGAGGGCTGGCAGGAGGACGAGCAGCGCGCTCGTGACGAGCGTCGGTCCCGAAGGTCTTGTCAGCGCCACGGGCGCAGTCTAGCACCAAAGAAATTGCTGTAACACACTGAAAAACAAGCCTTTTACAATCTTAACAAACACTTTGCTCGTGCTTAACGACGCCTCCCAAAACAGCCGGGAATAATTTGAAACCCATGGACGAGTCCCCCTTGAAGTGCTTCGCGGTTGTCGTGTGCGCGGTCGTCGCAGCTCTGTCGCTATCGACTCGAGTGGCTGCCCAGACGGAAGACCTCGCCAAGGGCGCATCCCTCATGAGCGAGGCGCGGAAAGCGATTGGCGGCGAAGACAAGCTCGCGGATGTAAAGCGCCTCCAGATCAAAGGGACGATGCGACGCGGTCAGGGCAATCTGACGCTCGAAGGCGACAGCGAAATCTTCCTCGAGCCGCCCGACAAGTTCCGCCGCAACGAGTCGCTCAGTGTCGGTCTGGGTGGGCCCGGCATCGATCGCGTCGAGATTCTCAACGGCACCGACGTGATCGACGAGAACAACAACGCAGGTCGGGGCGGGTTTGCGCGCGGCGGTGATTTCGGCGGTGGACGCGGCGGGGGCGGCGACTTCGATGGGGGATTCAGACGCGGTGGTGGTTTCGGCGGCGGCAACACCGACGTACAGGGTGGACGCCCGCAAATCGATCCCGAGCAACTCAAAGAGGCGCAGCGGCGTAATCGTCAAGCGGAGGTCGCCCGGCTGCTCGTCGCGATGCTGCTGAACACGACCGCGCCGGTTGCCTGGGTCGGGACCGCGCAGTCGCCGGACGGAACGGCCGATGTTCTCGAGATTAAAGCGACTGAGGGTACGCCAATCCGGTTGTTTCTCGACTCGGCGACCCACATGCCGTTGATGGTGACCTGGTCTGGCGCTGGTGGTCGCGGGTCGGCGCGGGGCGGGCAGGGATCGGCAGCGTCGCCGGGCTCCCGAGGATCTGCGACGCCGGCCACCCGTGATCGCGCGGCGGCCACTCTTGAAATGCATCTTTCCGACTACAGGACCGTCGGCGGGCTCAAACTGCCTCACTTGATCACGCGCAGCACCAACGGCGACACGAGTGAGGAATGGACCGTGAAGAGCTACAAAATAAACCCGACCTTCAAGGGCAACACGTTTACTAAATGAACTGCACTAAATGAACCGGCTTATCGTCGCTCTATTCGTGCTCGCATCTGCTGCTCCGCTGGTGGCGCAGCAGAATCCCAATCAGTCGCAGCTCCGCGTCGTCGTCGTCGACGAAACCGGCGCGGGCATCCCGTCGGCAACAATCGTCATCACACCTGCCTCCGGCGCAGCGGTGACCTTCACCTCGGATGAACGCGGCCTCGCGACATCGCCGGGACTCCCGCCCGGAAATGCGACGTTGCACGTGGAGTTCGCGGGCTTCCAGCCGTTCGACGGTGCGATCACCCTGCGGCGCGGCGCGATGAATCAGAACGTCACGCTGAAGATCGCGGGCCTTAGAGAGGACGTCGTTGTCAACGACACGACGGCCACCGACGATCGTCGCGGCAACTCGCTCAGCACGACGCTCGAGCAGGCGGAGATCGACGAACTTCCAGAGGATCCCGACGAGCTCGCCGACGTGCTGACCGCGATGGCCGGCGCGTCGGGCGCCGTGTTCCAGGTGAACGGCTTTCGAGGTGGCCGGCTTCCGTCGCGCGACGAAATCCGGCAGATTCGCTTTCGCACCAACTCGTTCTCCGCTGACAACCACGATGCCGGCCGGACGCAAGTCGAGATCATCACGCGTCCGAATGTGCGTGAATGGAGCGGCAACGGATCCTTCAACTATCGCAGCGACGCGATGAACGCGAGGAACGCGTTCGCGACCGCCAAAACGCCGGAAGAGAACCGCACCTTCAATTTCGGCGCGCGCGGACCGATCATTCCCGGCAAGACGTCGATCCGTCTCGGCCTCGACGGGCGCCGCGACTTCCAGGCCGACACGATCGTCGCGCTCGACGTGAACGGCAACCGCCTCGGCGACTACGTCCGCCGCCCGTCCGACTCGACCAACGTCACCGTCGGAGTCGAGCACGCGCTGACGAACAATCAGACGCTGCGGCTCGAATTCCGCACCAGCGAGAATGCGACCACCAACGCAGGCGTCGGCGGCTTCAACCTTCCCGAGCGCGCGTATGACAACGAGGGCAACACGCAGCAGGTGCGCGCGCAGCTGCAGGGCGTCGTCCGCAAGACGATGCTGCACGAGGTGCGGCTGCAGCTGAACACGCAGGAGAGCGCCCAGACCTCGTTTTCGAAGGAGCCGACGATCGTGGTGCTCGACACGTTCACAAGCGGGGGCGCAGGCCTGGCGAGCCGGGGGTCGTCGCGGACCTTCGAGCTGGCCGAGAACCTCGATGTGAATGTCGGCCGCAAACAGCAGATGCGCGTCGGCTACCTGCTCGAAGGCGGCCAGTACAAAAATTTCGACGCACGGAACGCGGCGGGCACCTACACCTACGCCAGTCTCGAGGCCTTCCAGGCCAACACGCCGATCACGTTCACGCAGCGACTGGGCGAGGTGAACACAACCTTCAATCATTACGAGCTCGGGTTCTACTGGTCGGACGACGTCCGGTTGAACAACAAGTTCTCGTTCGGCATCGGCATCCGCAACGAGATGCAGTCGCATATCGACGAGCGTGTGAACCTGATGCCGCGGGCCGGGTTCACCTTGACGCCGTGGGGAAACCGGACGAGCATCCGCGGCGGATACGGCCTCTTCTACGACTGGTACGAGTCGAGCCTCTTCGATCAGACGCTGCGTGTGAACGGCATCGCGCAGCGTGATGTCTTGACTCGTTATTCCGAAGACGGCAGCGTCGAGGAGGTGCAGCAGGGCGGACGCGTGCAGGCCAGCCCCGCGCTCGAGATGCCGAAGGTGCATCAGGCCTCCCTCGGTGTCGAGCGCCAGGTGACGCAGAACCTCACCGTGCAGGCGAGCTACCAGATGCTGCGCGGCCGCCATCAGCTGCGATCGATCAACATCAACGCGCCCGATCAGTTTGGTGTGAGGCCCGATCCGACGATCGGTACGGTCACGCAGTTCGAATCGACCGGGCGGTCACAAAGCGATCGCATGGAGCTGCGCGGCACGTATCGATTCCCACGCCGCGCCATCTTCATGAACATCAACTACGCGCTGAGCCAGGTGAAGAACCACGCCGACGGCGCGACCTCGCTGCCGGCGAACAATTTCGATCCCGAAGCCGAGTGGGGACCGGCGCGCCAGGACATCCGTCACCGCATCCAGGGACAGGTGAACGTGCCGCTGCTGCTGGGCGTGCGCACGAGCGTGAATGTCAACGCGCAGTCGGCCTCTCCCTACACGATCACCACCGGTCTCGATGACAATAGCGACGGCGTCGTCAACGATCGCCCCGTCGGCGTCGGCCGCAACACGGAACGCGGACGATCGACCTGGACGATGAACGTGAACATCAACAAGCAGTTTGCGCTCGGCGGCGTGCGCGGGCAGGGCGGTGGCAATGCGCCGCGACCGCGCGGAGGGGTCGGACCCGGAGGTCCCGCGGGTGCACCGGCGAACAACGAGCTGAACTTCGCGCAGGGGCAAGGCGGCGGTTCGCCGCGCGGCGGCCAGGGCGGGCGTCGTCAAGGCAATGGCGGCAACGGCGATGCGCAGGCCAACACCTCGCGCTACACCATGGAGCTGTTCATCCGCGCCGACAACGTGCTCAATCATGTCAACTACGGCAGCTTCAGCGGCAACCGGATGTCGCGCTTCTTCGGGCAGCCGACGAGCGCCCAGCAGCCGCGGCGTTTGACCGTCGGCACGGCATTCCGTTTCTAAGCAGGCAGTGTAGGCCGGGCCCGTTCTTCAGGCCCGGCGCCCAGCGCTCGCGAATAAGATCGACGTGTGAACGTGATCATCGTGGGCGCCGGTATTGCTGGGTCTGCCATTGCGTACGAGATGGCCAGGCGCGGTGCGCGGGTGCGTCTGATCGACGCACGTGCTCCTGGCCGGGGTGCGACCTTTGCGTCGGCCGGCATTCTGTCTCCCGCGATCGAGGGACACGACCCCGAGCTCCTTCGCCTCACGTCCTGCAGTCTCGGTCTCTACGACGAGTTCATCCGGCGCGTGCAGATCGATTCGAGCCGCGAGATCGACTACGCGCGGAGCGGCACCCTGCAGGTCGCCTTCACCCCTGAGCAGGCAGAGGTGCTTGCGGACAACGCTCGCCGACTCGAGTCGGCTGGTGTGGACAACACCGTGCTCGGTGCGGGCGATGCGAGGGCGCTCGAGCCTGCGCTGTCAGCCTCGATCACTGCGGCATTGCGGCTGCCGACTCAAGGCTACGTGAGCGCCGAACAACTCATCGCAGCGCTCGTCGCCGCGATCGAGAAACGCGGCGCGACCAACGTGACCAGTCGAGTCGATCACGTCGAAGATTCCTCTTCGGTCGCTCGAGTGATTACGGCGAGCGGAACGTTCGAAGCCGACGCCGTCGTGATGGCGACAGGGAGTTGGGCCGTGCCGCCGATGGATGTGGTGAGGCCCGCGCCGGTGAAGCCCATTCGGGGGCAGCTGCTCCATCTGCGCGTCGACGAACGTGTGGCCTCGCAGGTGTTATGGGGGCCTGAGTGCTACATCGTCCCCTGGCGGGACATGTCCGTGCTCGTCGGTGCCACCGTCGAAGACGTGGGTTTCGAGGAGAGCGCGACGGTCGAAGGCGTCCGGACGCTGTTGACCGCCGCCGCGCAGATGGTCCCGGCAATCGATCGCGCGCGGTTTCAGGAGGTCCGCGTCGGCCTCAGGCCGAAGACGTCCGACGAGTTGCCGGCGATCGGCCGTTCGTCGACAATGCCCCACGTGTTCCACGCCACGGGCCTCTATCGCAACGGCGTGCTGCTCGCGCCGCTCGCCGCGATGCTCGTTGCGGATCTCGTCCTCGAGGGGCGCGAGCACGACGAGCTGGCGTTGGTGCGCCCTGACCGACTCGGCCTCTGACCCTTCGGCCCTTCGAGGGCCTCAGGGCCGTCCCGAGCAGGGGCGAGGGACGATACGCTTAAGGTGACCTCGAGCGAGGAGTCGAGGGGTGAGACTCAAGAAGCTCTACTCATCGCGCGAAGTCGCTGTCATGACGGGCCTCACCGCGCGACAGCTGCAATGGTGGGACTCCCGTCGTCTCTTCATGCCGGCGATCGCCTCGCATCGCACCGAAGCAGGCGGTTTCACCGAGCGCCGCTACACGCCGATCGACGTACTCGAACTGCAGGTGCTCGCCGAGTTGCGTCATCGAGGGTTTTCGATTCCTCAAATCCGCCGTCTGCTGTCGACGCTGCGCGATGTCTTCGGCATTCGTCTCTACGAGGCGATCGGCGATGACGGCCCGATGGCCCTGTTCATCAGCGGCGATCAGTTGTATGCGCGCGCAAAGGGTGGCCAGTTGTTCGATATGGATCGGCCGACGGAGCCGCTGCTGATGGTCGGCGAGAATCTGCCGATGCGGCCGCTGGCCGCCCGTGAGCGGCGAAAACGACGGAAGCAGTTACGGACGGTGTAGGCCGGGCCCGGTCTCGAGGCCCGGCAAAGGGAGATGTCGCGAGTTACTTCGAGTCCCGGCACTTGCCGCCTTCGCAGCGGTTGTTCTCGTTGCAGACCATCTCGTACAGGCCGGTCTTGTCCCACTCGAGATGCCGCTTCATCTCCCAGTCGACCGACCAGGGCTTCGTGAAGATCTTGGGATCGTCCACGGTAAACTGATAGGCGATCGTGTTCGCGTCGACGCGACGCAGGCGCTCGATCGTGTGGAATGCCTCGCTGTGCATCCGGTACTCCTTCGGGTTCGTGTAGTACCAATCGTCCAGCGACCAGCGCTTGTAGTTGCGTCCGTCGATGACCAGCGTGTCCGCTTCCCAGTGACCGACCGGCTCGCCGTAGAATGTCGGCTCGATGTCGGTCTTGTGAGGCCGGCCGTCGAGCGGGATGATGCGCGTGACGTTCATGAATTCCGTCGACATCACGAGGTGTTGCGGCGTTTGAATGAACTGCACCGGGTACGGGCCGAGGAACGCGGATGGGAATCCCGACGGCATGCAGAAGGCGCGCGGCTCATCGTGCCTCGGATCCCCCGTGCGCGGCTCGTAGAAGAGCGCTTCGCCTCCAGGAACGAACGGCGCCATCTTCGCGCGATTGAACACCGTCGCCGCGCCGCGCGCACCGGGCTCCTTCGGGTTGTCCCACATGCCGGTGAAGTCGGGCTTGCCATCGGCGAGTCGTGGAGTCTGATTCTGACTCGAAGCCGTCGGCGATTGTGCGCCGGTGATCGGCGTGACCACGATTGAGGCGACCGCCACCATCGCCACGCACGCGGTGAGAAAGGCGAGTCGAGTCCGCACGGCAGCATTCATGAATGACATCGCGGTGTCCTCTCAGCGCGGAGCCCTGTCTTCGTTCGACGCGGTGAACACGCTGCGCCCGTCGGCAAACGTCACCTTGCCGCCTGACGCGTTGTTCGATCCATCCCGCGCGCGGAAGCCTTCGACGACAATCACGTCGCCGGTCTTCAGTGCGTTCTTGCTGATCCCGCGCCGCTGCAGTACGCCTGGGGGACCGCCTGAGAATCCCCAGTTGGTCACCTTGCCTTGCTCGTCCTTCACGTCGACGAAGAACCAGATGTGCGGGTTCGTCGACTCCACCTTCGTGACGATGCCGGTCAGCTTCACCGGCTGATTGCTGTCGTACTCGGCCGAGAACGAGTGGTGGGCGAGGACTGCCGGTCCGCTTGCGACCAGCAGTCCGAGGACGATCGCGCGCAGGTTTGCCGTCATGCGCGCATTGTACAGATTCAGGCTGATGCCTGATCAGCCCTTGTAGTAGCCGACTCCGCAGTTCTGCCCAACGACCTTCGTATAGAAGGTGCGTTTCTCGAGCGGCGTGTCCGAGCCGGGACGAGGCCAGAAATACGTCACCTCGCTGATCTTTCCTTCAGCGGCCGACTGCATGATCTCTTTCCCGACCGGATAGCCCTTCTTGCCGACGATGTCCTGCAGCTGTTCCCCCTTCAAGTACGGATGCGCGGTGATCACGCCGTCCGAGGCATTGGCGCAGAAGACGTAGAGGTCGCGATCCTTGAAGCCCCCATCGCCCTTGTTGAACATCTCGAGCGCTTTCTCTTTGTTCTGCTTCAACGCGGTCACGGCTTTGTCCAGCATCGCCCTGGCGTCCTTTTCAGAACCAAATTGGGCTTGTGCTGTCTGGACTGACGCTGATGTGAACAGGGCCAGCATTGCGGCCTGTCCAATGGCGAGTGCGAGATGGCGCACCATGGCTTCCTCCGTGCGCACCTTGTGTTGAGCCCTCCACCATACACCCGTTCATCACTCGTTGCTCGGGGTGAACCCGACCGTGACGGTCATGACGATAGGGACGGGGTGGCCGTTGAGCAGCGTCGGCGTGAAGCGCCACTGCTTCACCGCCACCACAGCCGCTCGATCGAACAACGGATCGGAACGCAGCACGTTGACCTCTCGAACCGATCCGTCCTCATCAATGACCGCTTGCAGGATGACCAGTCCTCCTTTGCGCGCGGCGAGTGGAATGGGTGGATAGATCGGCGCGACGTGCGTCACCTTCTTCGGCGGCCGAATGATTCCGCCGACAGGAATCGGTTCGATCGGGCGTGGATCCGGCGGCGGCGTGATGCCCGCGTCGGTGACACTCCCGATGCTGCCGAATGGGCCGCCGGCAGTCACGGCACCAGGATCGTCGAACCGTGGTTGATCGATCGGCTCGACGGGTCGCTCGGGCTGAACACCGTCCGGCGGCTGCAGAGGCGCAGCCTGCGGTGATGGTGCCGGCGCCTCGCGTCGTGGTGCTGGCGGAGGATCGGGCAACGTCGCCTTCACGATCACGTACGCGGACGTACGTGGTGGTTCGGGAAGTTCGTCGGTCGCAAACGCCGGTGCGATGTACACCGCGACGATCGCGGCCACATGCACGAGCACGGAGAACACGAGCGTGTAGATCCGCATAGGCCTCCTTCAAAGGAAGCCTCGCCGGCGGGCTTGGTGAATGAGACACCGGAACCTCACGAAGGTTCACGGTTCACGGGTGAAAGAGGTGCAGGGGTTCGTACGAGGCACAGAGACGAGAGGTGCGGACCTCCGTGTCTCCGTGCCTCCGTGGTTCGTGATCTGCGGGAGACGCTACTGCGCAGCCTCCGTCCTGAAGCGGCCGACGTATGCGGATTTTGCGACCGTCTTGCCGGCCATCGCTTTCAGCAGATCGTCGCGAGTGGCAGTGGCGGGAAGATCGAGGTTCGCGTTGAGCGCGTACAGTTCGAAGACGTAGTGGTGATACCGCGGACCTGCCGGCGCGCCTGGACCCATGTATCCGGGCTGGTTCGTGATGTTGTTCCCCTGGACCGAGCCTTGCGGCAGTTTGCCCTCCGGGATCCCACCGGCTGATGCCGGGATGTTCCACGCCATCCAGTGCAGCACGTCGCCAGTGCCACCCTGCAGTGCGACGTCGATGTCGTGGAAGATGATCGCGTAGCTGACAGTTCCCTCTGGCGCGCCGGTGAACTTGAATGCCGGCTGCACGCCGCCGCGGCCGGTGTACTTTGCCGGGACGATGCCGCCGTCAGGGAACGCATCGGTCTGCATGAGGAGCGGCGGCAGGTTGAATCCTCCGCGTCCGCCACCAGCGCCCCGCCCGGCCCCGCCGCCGCGCTCCTGCTGTTGCGCTGACATTGTGGCGCCGAGCGCCGTACACAGGACGAGCGCCACCATCGACAACAACCATCTGCTTCGCATGCATTCACTCCTTGATCCGCGTATCTTACGTGACGCACTTGTGAAAGCGGAAGACATGGCTTGTTCCACTTTTCCACTTGCCCTTGACACCTCTCCCCGACAGGCGTATTCGTACCGTCAGCCACATCACTCGAGACGTGGAGGTTCGTATGGAGGAACCGCCGGGCTGATGAGGCGCGTCGACCGCTGACCCTTGATCACGGTCCCTGTTCGATGCGCGAAACGAAGGTCGCGTAAAAATTGAAAGGATTGTAAAACCGCAAATTCTGGCTCTCGCCAGAATGCGTGCTTCTGGCACGCGGGACGCCCGACACAGAGGACGACATCCTCGGGTCGGGCGTTTTTTGCGTCAGGCTCGGGCCGCCTGAAGGCGGCCCCTACGTTTTCCTGATTCCTGCTTCCTGCTTCCTGCTTCCTGATTCCTGTCTAGTTGGCCGGCGCGCCCAGCACCTTCCCCGTCTTCTCGTTGCATCCACCTGTCGGCATGTGCGTGCCGCAGTGAACGATCGGTCCGCCTACCGCGCCCATCGGGCGGCCGTCCCGCAGGGGATGCAGTGTCACCGTCATGATCGTTCCGGGCGGGAAGCTCTCGACCGTCACGCCGTTGCGGGCCATCGCTGCCGCCGACCCGGTTTCCATCCCCCAGACCAGCGGTTTGCCGTTCTCGATCACCGGGGTCCCGTCGGGATTCAGCACTTCGAAAATCAACTGCGCATGATTGCTGCCGGGAATGAATCGCGTGAGCTTGCCGGTCATGACCTTGGTGACGGTCATGTTGTACATCGCGAACGAGTGATGCGAGAGTGCGGGCGTCACCATCATCGCGCCTGCGGCGATGACCGAGAGCGCGCCCGCGAGCCGGGTGTATCGTGTCGTGATCATTTCAGTTCTCCGGTTTCTTCCAGCCTTTCTCGAAATGCTGCTCCCAGTTCTGCGCCCACGGGCGGCCGAAGTAATCGATATACCCATCATCGACGAACGTCGTCTGCGTGGGACGGCCGTCGGGGCCGTTGACGATCGTGCTCTGCACGCGGCACTCGACGAACGAGAAGCGGGTCTGCTGATCATCCGGCGCCGCGACCCGTTCCCACGGCGTGACCGTGTGGAGCGGACGCGTGAACGCCTCGGGATCGTAGAAGGTGGCATCGACCGTGATCGTCTTGCCGTCCGCGCTCGGCCTGAACACCTCGATCGTTTCCATCTTGTTGCTGAACTCGAACATCGAGTGTGAGAGCGTCCATCCCTGGACGTTCGCCGTCCATGCCACCAGCGTGTTGCCGTTCCAGAAGCCGATCGTCTCGCCGTACCACTGCGGCACTTTCTGCACGTGCGTGCGGCCGATCAGCACGCGGCGCAGAAGATTGTCGGCGATGCCCGAGAGCAACTGCACCTGAGATGGCGTCGTCATGACCTCGATCGGGCCGCCGAGTGTGAACTCACCCCACCACCGCATGAACCCTTCTGGGTAGCAGAACGCCGCCATCCACTGTGGCGCGTTGCTCACCGCTTCGTGGTAGTTCATCTGCACCATGCGCTTCTGATACTCGGGCGTCAGCAGCGACAACATCGTCGCGGTCTGGAGATTGCGGCCGTAGAGCCACTGATCTGGCTGACCGCGCCGCTGATACCACCCGTCCCATTCGGGCAGCGTCTGCCGCGTATGGACAGTTGGTCCGCCGGCCTTCTTCGCTTCGGCCATGAGCGCCTGGTAATGCTCGGCGGCCGTCTTGTAGGGGTACGGGCTCACGATCTTCTCGACCGGATAGTCGAGATTGCAGTCGCCCCAGTGAGCGACGCGGTCGTCGCGCGACCACATGTCGGTGAGCTGACGCGGCGTGTTGCAGCGCGCATAGCGCTTGTCGGTCCACGACGCGCGATCCAAGTAGAAGTTCTTCGTCGTGAAGAGATCCACCTTGAGCGGCGTGACCCCGGCAGGCGGCGTGGTCGATGTGGGCGCCGCCCCGCGTCCGCGTCCGCCGCCACGCCCTTGACCACCTCCGCCGGCTTGC
>DATFRP010000247.1:0-8608 GCA_035263125.1 Vicinamibacterales bacterium | reverse complement strand
GACCCCATTTCCACGATTGCCGGCTTGCGCGCCGCGATCGCGAGCAGGCGCAGCGCAGGAGAGGTCGGCTTCGTCCCGACGATGGGGGCGCTGCATGCCGGACACGCGAGCCTCATTGAGACGGCGCGGCGTGACTGCGCCACGGTCGTCGTCAGCATCTTCGTGAACCCGATTCAGTTCGATCGGCCCGACGATCTCGTGCGGTATCCACGATCGCTCGACGCCGACGTCGCGCTCTGTCGATCGCATGGCGTCGACCTCGTGTTTGCGCCGTCGGTCGAAGAGATGTATCCCACTCCGCTCGAGTGTGGGATCGACGTCGGTCGACTCTCCGATCACCTGTGCGGCCGCTTCAGGCCGGGGCACTTCAGGGGAGTGGCGACGGTCGTCCTCAAGCTCCTGGAGATCGTCGGCGCCGATCGCGCATATTTCGGCGAGAAAGACGCGCAGCAGCTTGCCATCGTTCGCCGACTCGTCATCGACTTCAACGTCCCTGTCCAGATCGTCGGCGTGCCCACCGTTCGCGAAGCCGACGGGCTGGCGCTGAGCTCACGCAACCAACGACTCAACCCAGCGGAACGCGCGCTCGCGCCGGCGCTCTATCACGCGCTCCAGCGCATTCAGGCCGATGTCGCGTCGGGCGTCACCGATGTGGAAGCGCTCACGCGCGCGGGCTCCAGCCAGATTCCTGTCGATGATCGACTGCGACTCGAATATCTCGAGCTCGTCGATCCCGATCTTTTCCAGCCGGTGTCGACGGTCGCCCGGCCAGTTGTCGCCGCGGGCGCGTTGTGGGTGGGAAATACGCGGCTGATCGACAACGTGAAATGCGAGCCTGATTCCTTCGTCTATCGCGATAGACTCGAAGGCAGATGAAAAACGCGGCTCGCGTCCTCGGGTTCGCGGGGGTTGGACTTGGACTCACCATCTTCCTGCACGCTCAATCGGGAGCGACCGTGAAGCACAACGGCATCACTGACGTCGCAGGGATCAAGGTCGGCCATCACACGCTCACCGAGCGGCCGACAGGATGCACCGTCGTGCTCGTCGACGGCGCCGGGGCGATGGGCGGCATTTCGCAGCGCGGCGCTGCACCAGGCACACGCGAAACCGATCTGCTCGATCCGCTGAACATGGTCGAGACGGTCAACGCGGTCGTACTGACCGGCGGCAGCGCCTACGGCATCAGCGTGGCCGACGGTGTGATGCGATACCTGGAAGAGAAGAAGACCGGATATCCGATCGCAGGCACTGTTGTACCGATCGTCCCGACAGCGGTGCTGATGGATCTCGGGTTCGGCGGAAGCTCGACGATCAGACCTGGCGCCGACTGCGGCTATCGCGCCGCCACGAGTGCGAGCGCCGGCGCCGTCGCCGAAGGCAACGTCGGCGCGGGAGCGGGCGCGACGGTCGGCAAGATCCTCGGCGATCGCGCGCGCGCCATGAAGACCGGCATCGGCACCGCGTCGATCGCGCTCCCGAATGGGCTCGTCGTCGGCGCGATTGTCGCCGTCAATGCTGTCGGTGACGTCGTCGATCCAACAACCGGCGCGCTCGTCGCAGGCGTCCGCACCGAGGATGGGAAACGCCTGGCCGACGCGCGCAAGGTGCTGCGATCGCTCGCCGGTGGGAGCGGTTCACGGCCGAAGGCGGCCGAGAACACGACGATCGCCGTCGTCGCCACCAACGCCAGGCTCTCCAAGGCCGACACCAACCGCATGGCGCTGATGGCTGACGATGGCCTCGCCCGTGCGATCAATCCGGCACACACCAGTGCCGACGGCGACACCGTGTTCGCGCTGGCAACCGGCAGCTTCACCGGTCGTGTCGATGTCACGACGATCGGTTCGCTCGCCGCCGATGCGCTCGCCGAAGCGATCGTGCGCGCCGCGGTTCAAGCCACTTCATCCGGAGGACTGCCCTCGGCCCGCGATCTCGGCACGGTGCCTTCCAGACTCAAGTAATGCAAAATGCGAAATGCAAAATGGGATGCAGCCTGACGAGTCACTCCGAACGCTTTTGCATTTTGCATTTTGAATTTTGCATTTTTCACGCGTGAGCCTGCATCTCGCTCTCCTCGTCATCTATTCCTTCGGCGTCGTCGGCCTCGGTCTCTGGAGCGCGCGATACGTCCGGACGAGCAGCGCGTTCTTCGTCGCGGGACGCAGCCTCGGCCCTGGACTGATCTTCGCGTCGATGCTTGCCGCGAACATCGGCGCGGGCGCCACGGTCAACGTCGCCGGCATCGCTTACAGGGAGGGGCTCAGCGCGTGGTGGTGGAGCGGTTCGGCGGGGCTCGCCTCGTTCCTGCTTGCGTTTTTTGTCGGGCCGCGCATCTGGACACTCGCGAAGGAGCACGGCTTCTACACCACAGGCGACTTCCTCGAGTATCGCTATGGCTCCGCCGTGCGGGCGATCATCACGAGCCTGGTGGCGTTTGGATCGCTGTGGATTCTCGCCGCACAACTGATCGCAGGCGCATCAATCATCAACGTGCTCACGGGGGCGCCGAGGTGGGTCGGTTCGGTGGTCGGCGGCGCGATCATGACCGTGTACTTCACCGCCGGCGGTCTGCTCGGAACGGCCTGGATCAACAGCCTGCAGCTCGTCGTGATGCTCGTCGGCTTCATCCTGGCGCTTCCTTTCGCGCTCGATGTCGTCGGCGGCGTTGGTGCGTTCACATCGCTGGCCTTGCCCGCCGGGTTCACTGACATCACCTACTCCTCAGGACCCGGATCGGGCTGGACGCTGCTGGCACTCACCGGCCCGGCATTTGTGATCTCGCCGGGCCTGATTCAGAAATCGTTCGGTGCCGCGAACGAGCGCGCGCTGCGGCGTGGCATCGCCGCCAACGCGATCGGGCTGATGGTCTTCGCCTTCTTCCCGGTGCTGCTCGGCATGATCGCTCGCGTCGGGCTCCCCGAGATCACCGCACAGGACACGGTGCTGCCGAGACTGCTCGCCGAGCTCCTGCCACCGTGGCTCGGCGCACTCGCGATGGCCTCGGTGTTCTCAACCGAGGTCGACACGTGCGATGCGATCCTCTTCATGATCTCGACTTCAGTGTCGAAGGATCTGTTCAAGCGGTACCTCAGACCCGCCGCCACTGACGACGAACTGCTCGTCGTGGCCCGCATCGCAGCGGTCGTGGGCGGCGTGCTCGGCGTGCTGCTGTCGATCTATCTCAGCACGATCGTGCAGGCGATGACGGTGTTTTATTCGCTGCTCGGCGTCAGCCTCTTCGCACCCGTCGTCGGCGGCTTGTACTCCCGTCGCGCCGGCTCTCGCGAAGCGCTGGCCGCGATCGGCGCGGGCGTCATCACGCTCCTCGTGGTACGCTACGGGTTTGCCGGATCGTACCGGTGGCTGGACCCGACGCTATGCGGTCTCGTCGCCGCGGCGATCGCATTCATCGCGGTGTTGTTGTCGCGGGCAAAGCTCGTTACGGCAAACGTTGGCCCTTGAGTATTGAGCACATGAAGAGCTATCGCATCGCAGTCATCGCCGGCGACGGGATCGGGAAGGAAGTCGTCCCCGCCGGAATCGAGATCATGAAGCTGGCTGCCGAGCAGGGCAGCTTCCGTTGTGAGTTCACCGACATCCCGTGGGGCTGCGATTACTACCTGCAGACGGGCCGGATGATGGACGCCGACGGCGTCGATCGACTGATGAAGTTCGACGCGATCTATCTCGGCGCGATCGGCGATCCGCGTGTGGCCGACCACATCTCCGCCCGCGAGCTGATCCTGCCGCTTCGCCAGAAGCTCGGGCAGTGGGTCAACCTGCGTCCGATGCGCCTGATGCCGGGCATCGCGTCGCCGCTCGCCGGCCGCGGCGCGAAGGACATCGACATGATCTGCGTGCGCGAGAACTCGGAGGGCGAGTACTGCGGCATGGGCGGACGCCTTCACGCCGGCACGCCGTTCGAGCTGGCCGAGCAGACCGGTGTGTTCACCAGGAACGGCATCGAGCGCATCGCACGCTACGCGTTCCGGCTGGCCCAGTCGCGGCCGCGCAGGCTTCTGGCGAGCGCCACCAAATCGAACGCGCTGCAGCATGCGATGGTGTTGTGGGATGAAGTGGTCGCCGGCGTCGCGAAAGAGTTCCCGGACGTCGAGCTGAAGAAGTACCACGTCGACGCGCTCTGCGCGCGCATGGTGACGCATCCGCAGACACTCGACGTGATCGTCGCGTCGAACCTGTTCGGCGACATCCTCACCGACATCGGCTCCGCGATTTCGGGAAGCCTTGGGGTCGCGCCCGGCGGCAACATCAACCCCGACCGGACGACTCCGTCGATGTTCGAGCCGATTCACGGCTCGGCCCCCGACATCGCCGGCAAGGGGATCGCCAACCCGATCGCCGCGATCTGGGCCGGGGCGATGATGCTCGACCATCTCGGCGAGCGCGCCTCGCACGACCGGATCCTGGCATCGATCGAAGCTGTATTGTCCGACGGACACGTGAAGACGCCGGACCTGGGCGGTCGTGCCACCACCGCCGACATGACGAAGGCGGTCGCCACAGCGATGACAGCAAGCCGGCAGCCGGCGTAGATTTGAACCTGGTCCCTCGTCACCCTCTGCCGTTCAGACCTGATCCGATGGTGGTTTTTCGAGCGGAGTAGCCGAGATGAATCGATTCGCGATTGCCATCCTCGTCGCAGGCGTGTTCGTTTCTGTGACGTCCACTCAGGCGCAGCAGAAAGAGTTTTCGTTCCGCTACATCAAGCAGAACGGCCGCGCGACGCCCGAGTATTACCATCAAGGGCTCCACGTCGTCGTCAACTTCGACTACTCGCAGCGCAATCACAAGAGCGCGTGGCTGCTCATCGACATGGCCGCCGCTTCAACCCGCCGGTTCGTGCTGCACAAAGCCGATGTGAAGCTGCTGACGCCGGGCGGTCGTGAACTGATGGTCGCGCCGCAGCAGACGGTGATCGCCGACGCCCCCGCCCTCACCATGCTGCTGCAGAACGCACGTATCTGGAGACGCGATCTCATATCGTATTTCCCTCAACGCTCGACATTGGAACCGATCAAGTTTCAGATCGCACCACCGGGTACCGGCACGACCTCTGACGAGTCGGTCGTCGACAACGATCGCGTAGCGACCGGCGCGGTCCTGTTCAAGACGCCGGAAGGAAGCTGGGATGCGGGCACCTACCGGCTCGAAGTGAATACGGAGGCCGGCACGGCGGCGCTGCCGATCAGGCTCGAGTGAGAGGCGGAAGAAGTGGATTCCACTTCTTCCACTTGCCTATCGTGCCGTACACGCTGACGGACTCCATTTGTTCGTGTCCGTCTCCTTCTTGAAGTTGGACGAGGTCACCCACGGGCCGTTCAGATATTGAGGGTCGCGCACGATCGTCGTCACGACGAACCACTCGGCGCCGCCGGGCTCCTTGAACAGATCGAAGTACTCCGTGACAGTGGCGTCGGCGCTGTAAGGAATCCCGTTCTTGCGCAGGTAGCCAGGACGCAGACGCGTCGTCGTCACTTCGAGTGAACGGCCGCGGGCTCCCGCTCGCGGCGACAGGCCGAGCGCGAATGCGCCTGGTGGAATGACACCTGCGGCGGGCGGCTCCCATCGCGCGGTCGAGTACCCCTGCCACTGCGGTTCACCGGCCGGCGTCGAACGGGGACTGAAGTGCAGCAGTCTCGTCTGCGATCCGGCGTCGGTTTCGATCTTCAGCGTGTTCTCGTCCTGCCACGAGATGCGAAGCCGCCCCGGCACGCGCATGATCGCGGGTGCGCCATACGCTTTGCACGCCTCACCAGCGGCTCCGTCCTTGGCCGGGTCCCAGGCGCGGGCGACCTTGCGGGCCTCGTCGTTGACCGGGACGCTCGCGAAGTCGCCCTTGAGCGGCGTCACCATGCGCCATCGCCAGTCCTCGCTGATCACGGAGACCCATTGCCCTGTGAGATCGACGGGCGCTGCGGCTCTCGCCGATCGAGGCGGCTCGGCGCCGGCGGGCGGGCCCTGCGCGTTGATGGCCGCGGGCGCGCACGCGAGGACGGACACGACGATCGCACGAAGCGACGCCTTCATTTGCGCGCTCCTCCGGTCCGCGCCGGAGCCGACTTCGAGATCGTCGATGGGCCGAGGCCAGCAAACACGGATTCGACGAACAGGTCTGCGGGGACTGCTGGTGAGTCGTATTCGGCATCGTAGTCGCGCGTCGGCTTTGCGGCTTTGATCTGCGCGAGCGTCATCCCTTTCTTCATCAGGTCGGCGATGCGGTCGCGGACGATCCACACCATGTCGCGATACTCGACGACATCGGATTCGTCGCAGAGACGACCGTGACCGGGGATGACCTTGGTGCCGCCCTCCTGGAAGGCCTCGGGCACGGTGAGCTCGAGGATCAAGTTCAATCCCTCGATCACGCCAGCCACACTGCCACCCCTCTTCACGTCGATCGTGGGATAGCGATCGACCGCGAAGATGTCGCCTGTGCTCACGACGTCCGACGCACGGAACATCACGATGCTGTCTCCATCGCTATGCGCCGCTGGCACGTGGTAGACGATGATCGCTTCGCCGTTGAGCGAGAAGTCCTTCGTCGGCTGATCGTAGGTCAGCGTGGGCAGACCCGCCTGCGCGACAGACGCGCTCATGCGATCGAGCACACGCTCGTGAGCAAGTATCGACATCCCCTGTGCCGAGCCAACGGCAACCAGTCGATTGGGCGCGTTCGGCCCGCCACCGCCTGTGCCGGTGGCAGCAATCGCAGCGTTGCCGCCCGCGTGATCGGCGTCGTCGCTGGTGTCGATGACGTAGCGGATTGGCGCGGGAGACAGCTTTCGAATCGCTGCCAGCACCTGCGGCGCAAGCGCCGGGGTCGGCGTATCCACGAGCAGCACACCGTGCTTGCCGGTCTGAACGGTGATGTTGCCGCCGGCGCTCGACAGCATGTGGACGTTGCGGCGCACCTCGAGCACACGAACGGTCGGAGCCTGCGCGTTCGTCGACTCGAGAGACGCGGCCGCGAGCAGTGTGAGCGCGATCGCCGCGCACCAGGCCGATCGCATCGGCCTGCTCACGGCTGCCGTGCCGGCGGTGGGCCTGGCACAGGAATCAGCGGGCCGCGCAGCCCGCAATCGGCAAGTGTGGTGCAACCGCAGAACCGCGTGCAGTTCTCCTGAATGCTCGCGGGCGGTCCCATCTTCGAGCGGTACTCGGGGTACATCGTCTCGGCGCCGCCGCGGGTCGCGTCGTACGGCAGCCCGTAGTACACGGCGAACTCCTTCAGCCAGGGATTCGTGCCGGGCAGATGATGAGGAACGGCGTTGTCGCCGACCGGCACCTCGACGGCGTAGTCGCAAGGGTTGGAGCCCATGCGCTGACCAGGATCGATATACCAGCTCTGACTTCGCACCAGCGGCTCGGTCAGGAACACCGGGTCGTTGATCACCGTGACGACGGTCAGAAACTCGCCGTGCCGCATCCAGTGTTCGGTGAACGTGCGCTTCGCGCTCGCGGGCAGGCCGTTGCGCCGCAGGTAGTTCTCTTTGAGGTGCGTCGTCGTGATCGTGAGCATGTTGCCTTCCCACTCGCCGGTGGAAAAGCCCTGCCATGAATGCGCCGCTTCATCAGGCGGGTGCGGGCGCCCGTCGAGCCAGATCGTACGCTCCATGTCGTCGAAACCGATGCGCGTGTGGAACGCAATCGCGCGCTGCGACTGCGGGTCGAGCTCACGCGTGATCCGCAGGTTGGCCAGGCCGCGCATCGAGTAGTCGGCGCCGTGCTGACGGCACTGGTACTCCGAGACGACGGAGATGCGATCGGCGTCGTAGCTGTCGGCGCGCATCCGCGCCGCGTCGTTCACCGGAATGCCGGTATAGTCGCCGAGCTCCGGTCCGGGCAGACGCTCCGGGCCGTCTTCGTGATAGAGCGGAGCCCACTCGCCGCTGAAGTCCACTTCCTGCGCGGCCGCTGCGCGCGAGGCGCCCAGGAACACGACCATCGCTATCGCGACCGCGCCGATCGGCTGACTCGTTCGCATAGTCATCCCCGAGGCATCGTTCGCTCACCGCTGCTGCGCTTGTATCAGGACGAGATACAGGCCGTTCGGATCCGGCATGATCGCCGCGCGAATGCCGCGTTGTAACGTTGCAGGCACACTTCCAGTCGATACCACGGTGGAACCGGCCGTCTTCAAGGCCGCAATCGTCGCGTCGAGATCCTTGAGCCTCAGTTGAAGCCGCGCAGCGCCGGGATCCTGGAGCCGCGGGCGGACTGGCGTTCCGGCCGCTCCCTTCAGTTCGATGAACTCGAGGCGAAGCGCCGACCCGGGCACTTGCGCATTCGTGAGGCGAAGCTGCGCGCCCTTCAGGCCCATGAGATCGAGCAGCGGAATCGATCCGAACGATCCCACCTGCGGCGAAAACTGCAGAAGATCCTTGTAGACGTGTACGGTCGCATCCGTATCTGCAACCGTCAGGCGAACGCGCGCGCCGATGACGTTGCTCTCGGCAGGTGCCGTCGTCTCCGGCAGCGGACTCGGTTGGAGCAGCTCGACGAAGTGCCCGTCTGGATCCGAGACGATGACGCCGCGTGCGGCGTTGTTCTGACCGAACGCGATCGGCGCTCCGCCGGGCGTGAC
>DATFRP010000246.1:0-7217 GCA_035263125.1 Vicinamibacterales bacterium | reverse complement strand
GCTTCGAGCCGCGTGCGCGCGTCGGCGCCGTGGCCGGCTCGCTCGTCGGCCACGGCTCGATACCAGGCGATATCGGCAGCAAACGTGCGATCGCCGACCGCTTCTGCCGCTGACAACGATTCGATGGCGCCGGCCGGATCGTTGAGGAACAGCCTCGAGATGCCCTGATAGAACAGGATCTCGATCGTGCCAGGGTACTTCGACGCCAGCGCCGAGAGATCGCGATTCGCGGCTGCGTAGTCTCCCTGCCGATACGCGTCGAGTCCCGGCTTGAGATCGGCGAGCAGCTGGTTGCTGTCGCTCGTCGTCGAACCGCGCCACGTGAGCGCCGCCATCGAGAGCTTCACATCGGGCTTGTCGATCGGAAGCAGAAACGCGGGGACCTCAGGTGGTGTCGCGACGGCGACTGCAGGTCCTGGGTTTGCGATCGGTCCGTCGATCCTGGTTCGATAACCGACCAGCCAGACGATCGACGCGATGGCCACGAGCGAGACACCCACCATCGCCGGTCGAAACCAGGCCCGGATGCCCCGAGTCTCCTGTGCGCGCCCCGCTTCTTTGATCACTCGCGCGAGCAGCCGCGCCTGTTCCCCGGATGTCAGCGAAGGTTCCTCAGCACCGATCCCCTCGGCGAGCGTGCGGGCGAGCGGTGTGGACGCGATATACGATGACACACTCGATTGAAGTTCGGGCGGCAGCGCATCCTGCTGCGCCGCTCGAAGCACATCGAATGGCGGAGCGCCTGCGTGACGCCGGCGCATCGTCTCGATCTGGTCCTCGACGCCGGCGAGCGCGTCGCGCTCTTCGGGATCCCAGTCGTCCTGATGTGCGCTCACTGTTCTTCCACTCCGTAGGTTTTGCGCAGCAGGCCGAGCCCGTATTGCAGGTGGCCTTTCACCTGCATCTGACTCAGCCCGGTGTGCGCGGCGATCTCCGCTCGCGTCATCCCGTGCACGTAACGCAGGATCAGGCACATGCGGTGCACCGGCTTGAGGTCTTTGCTCTCGAGCATCCAGCGTTCGAGAGGAGGGGTCTCAGGCTCGGACACCGACACGTACTGTTCGGCGTACCGGCGTTCGACGTTCTGGCGACGCCACCAGTCCCTCGCCCGATTGCGGACGACAGTCAGCAGCCACCCAGGCAGCTGGGACTGCTCGATCGCATCGAGGTTCCGATGGAGCGCGAGAAACGCCTCGGACGTCAGATCTTCAGCGACCTCACGTTTGCCCACGACGCTGAGGGCGAATCGGAACACTGCCTGAACGTGTTGTCGGTACAGGTCCTCGAATGTCGCCATTGAGAATACGAGCGAAGGCACCCGACTGGAAGACTTCGACACCATACCCGAATTCGTCCGAACCGACCACCCGCCACGAAGACGAGAAACGGAGGAAGGGGCCACGAAGATCTTCGTGGCGGGGCGGGATCGTGTTGAGCCACTGAGACGCGGAGAAGAAACGGAGGAATGGGCCACGGAGATCACGAAGACCACGAAGTCGGAAGAAACGGAAACGAAGAAGTTCTCCGTGGCTCCCCTTTGTGATCTTCGTGATCTCCGTGGCCGAAAATCTCCGTGTCTCCTCGGTGATCGGTGTGGCCGCGCGGGATTGGTGAGCCACTAAGAGGCGGGGAAGACGCGGAGAAATGGGCCACGAAGATTACGAAGACCACGAAGTCGAAAGAAACGGAAACGAAGAAGTTCTCCGTGGCTCTCCTTTGTGATCTTCGTGATCTCCGTGGCCGAAAATCTCCGTGTCTCCTCGGTGATCTTCGTGGCCCACGATTTCCGTCTCTGTGGCTGAAATCTTCGTGGCTCAGACGCACTTGAAGACGCGGCCCGATGCGCCGAACGTCAGCGTGAACGTGCCCACGTCCTCCGATGTGTCGGTCAGCCTGACGCGCAGCGTCATGGTCTGCTTGTCGATCGTTCCGCTGTAGCGAGCCGGTCGTCGAACCGTCGGATCGTCCACCCGAATCGGCCCGCCATGCTCGGGGAAGAAGTCGCCCGCGACATCGAATGCGCCGCCCTCGAGTGGCAACGGTGCGGGAAGGGCGCCGTGCGCGCAATCGAACTCGATCGTCGCGCTCGTCGCGCTCACTTCCAGCAACGCGTGCTGACCACCCCATGCCCCCATCGGTACGACTTGATCCGGCGAGGTCGAGGTTGCGCACGCCGCGGCGGCGCCGAGGAGCGAGAGTCCGAGTGCAGTACGCACGATGTCTTCACGAATAGCCGAGTACACGTCCGTCTGTCAGGCAATGAGCCTGCCAACGAGCCTTCCTTGTGATTGCTGGGAAGAGTGAACGGGTCCGGCGTGAGGTCGACAGCCCCGTTCGCGAGATGTCGGAAGAATTACGAAGGTGGTTCGGCGGTTGCGCGATCCGAGGACTTGAGCGCTTCGCGAATGTCCGCGAGCGCGCGCACGATGAGGCGAAGTTCGTCGACGCCGGGAGCCAGGTCGGACGTCGTCGTCGGAACGCGGCTCTGCGCCACATCGTTGATGTGAGAGATCGCCGTCTCGATGTGCCGCCGCGCGAGCATCAGGCGACGGATGGGTGCATCGTTCTTGGCTACGATCTGCAGCATCGAATTCATCTCGACAGGGTCGTCTCGTCGTGCGCGTTCACCGTCGCCGTCTCTCCTCGGTGGTCCGTGCCCTGCGGCGCCGGTCGTACCCCGTCCGGCGATCGCGCTGGGCGAAGACGTTGTACCCGTTCGACAAGAGTTGACGTTCGTACTGCACCTGATACTCCACGAGCGAGAGCGCGTCGGTGAAGGTGTAGTCCCTACGCAGCGCGCCCGGGCCGAGCACTTTGAGCTCGAGCCCGCGTCCTTCGACGATCCTCGTTTCCCACCGTACGGTATCCAGGTCACACGTGAACATCCGGATCACTGGACGGTCGACCGTCGTCATCGCGTGTCGAGTGCCGTTTTCACGGAAAAAATCACGCGTTCCGGGGACCGCCGCTTCTGTCCGCCGTTTGTCACCAATCCGGGGGGGATCACGGACCGCACAATCCGCGGCGAGAGAGACTAAATCCCGAGTTACGGCAGTCTTCTCGACGCGAGCTCGTGCGGCGGTCGGCGAAACCGCGGTCCTGCGCGGGAGGTAGCAAGCGTCGCGCCGCCTTTCTCGACCTTGCACGTTTCTTGACCTTACGCGAGCCGCGGCGATAGCCTACTGACCGCCATGGCGGCCACCGAGCGTCAGTACCTGTCTGGATTTGGCAACGAGTTCGCCTCGGAGGCAGTGCCAGGCGCGCTGCCGCGCGAGCAAAATACGCCGCAAAAGCCGCCGTTCGGCCTCTACGTAGAGGAATTGAACGGCACGGCTTTCACCGCCCCGCGTGGTGTCAGCCGGTCGAGTTGGACCTATCGCATACGGCCCTCTGCCGTGCACAAACCGTTTCGTCCGGTCAATAGCCAGCTCATGCGTAGCGGTCCGTTCAACGAAGTGCCGCCGACGCCCAATCAGCTTCGATGGCGGGCGATGCCGATCCCGGCTGCGGCTACTGATTTCCTCGACGGCATCGTGACACTTGGAGGCAACGGCGATCCGGCTACGCAAACGGGAGCCGCGATCCATGTGTACGCCGCGAATCGTCCGATGCGCGATCGCTTCTTCTACGATGCCGATGGCGAACTGCTGATCGTGCCGCAGCAGGGCACCCTCGCGATGCACACCGAGCTTGGTGTCCTCGATGTGCCGTCCGGGCATGTCTGTCTGATTCCGCGTGGTATCAAGTTCCGCGTCGAGTTGCCCGATGGCGCGGCGCGCGGGTACATCCTCGAGAACTACGGCCAGCATCTGCGGCTTCCCGATCTCGGTCCCATCGGCACCTTCGGTCTCGCGAACGCACGCGACTTCGAGGCACCAGTTGCCGGCTACGAAGATCGAGAGGGCGACTTCCGCGTCGTCGCCAAGTACGGCGGCGGGCTGTGGGAGGCTGAGATCGATCACTCGCCGCTCGACATCGTGGCATGGCGCGGCAACTACGTGCCGTTCCGCTACGACCTCTACAAGTTTCAGTGCATCAACACGGTCACGTTCGATCACCCCGATCCCTCGATCTATTGCGTGCTGGCATCACCGGCCGGCGTCCCCGGGACATCGAACGTCGAGCTCGGATGCTTCCCTCCGCGATGGACCGTGGCCGAGCACACGTTCCGCCCGCCGCCGTTTCATCGCAACGTCGCGAGCGAGTTCCTCGGGTTGATTTCCGGCGAGTACATCGGCAAAGCCGACGGGTTCGGTCCGGGCAGTGCGAGCCTGCACAACTGCATGTCGGGCCACGGGCCCGACGCGGCCGCGTATCAGCGAGGACGCGACGCGGAGTTGAAACCGATGTACCTCGATAACACGCTGGTGTTCCTCTTCGAAACGCAGCTGCCGATCCGGCCGACGAAGTTCGCGCTCGAGACGGAGCTGCTCGAACGCGATTACTACACGCATTGGCAGGGGCTGAAGAAACAATTCTCCGTGACCTGACGTTCAAAGTTCAGAGTTCACGGTTCCAGTTCCGAGTTCCCGTTCACTGTTCGTGGTTCACAGTTCGAGGACGTTGATGAAAGCGTCGGGCTTCGTCGTGCTGGCCGCATCTGTTCTCGTAGGGCACGTCCTGTTGGACGTGCCAGCGACTGCCGCTGATCGACCTTGCGATCGGGCCTGCCTCGAGGGCATCGCGGAAAACTACCTGGCAGCGCTCGTCGCGAAAGATCCGACGAAGCTGCCGCTCGGTCGCGGCGTGAAGTACACCGAGAACGGGCAACGCCTGCACTTTGGCGATGGCTTCTGGAATTCCGTGACCGGCCGAGGCAAATACACCTTGCACGTCGCCGACGTGACCGCAGGACAGATCGTCACGTTCGCGACGATGCGGGAAACGCGTCAGCCGGAAGGCCGGGGTGGGCCGCCTCGCGTGGCCCCGATGATCATGGCGGTGCGTCTGAAGGTCGACGACCTCCGCCTCACCGAAGTCGAGACGCTGCTCGCGCACAGCGAAGGCGGCGCCATGAATCTCGAAGCTCGAGGCACGCCGCGTGCCTCGTTCTCCCGTGCGACACCTCCTGCCGATCGAGCGTCGCGTGCGGATCTCGTGCGCGTCGCGAACATGTACTTCAGCGGCATGCAGCTCAATGACGGCAAGGGCACGTATCCGTTCGCCGACGACTGCGACCGCATCGAGAACGGCGGACAGACGACGAATGGGCCGGGGCGGGATGGCGGGCCGAAGCCGGATCCGAAGGCGTCATCGAACTACTCGGCGATGTGGAGCTGCCGCGAGCAGTTCGAGTCGGGGCTGCTGCACTTCGTCAGCCGCATTCGCGATCGTCGATACGTTGCGGTCGATGAGGAACGAGGGCTCGTGGTTGCGTTCGCGTTCTTCGATCACGATGCGGGTGCATCTCGACACTTCAAGACGCCCGACGGACGCGACGTGACGGCGGGGCCCGTGGAGCCATGGACCTGGGAGATTGCGGAGCTCTTCAAAGTGGAGAAGGGTCTGTTGCACGAGATCGAGGCGGTGCTCGAACGTGCCCCATACGGAATGAATTCGGGATGGAGTTCATACGAAGACGGGATGTCGGACAAGATACAGTTCGCAAAATGACAGTGAGATCTCGCCGAAGCCGAAGGCGAAGGCGGACCTCAACGGGAGGCGATATGCGACGCACGATTGTGCTCGGAATCATCGTACTGACCGGCGTGATCACGGCTGCGATGGTGAGCGCGCAACAAGCGCCTGCCGGAGCGCGGGGACAAGGCGGCGGCGGAGGTCGCGGCGGCGGGTTCACCTTCCCGCCGATTCAGCCGATCGAAAAGGTCAAAGACAACCTGTACATGATTCAGGGTGAGGGCGGGAACACTGCGGTCTACGTGGCGGAGAACGGCGTCGTGCTCGTCGACACCAAAGTGGCTGACAAGGGTCAGGCCATCCTCGATCAGGTGAAGAAGGTCACCGACAAGCCGATCACGACGATCATCAATACGCACACACACGGCGACCACACCGGCAGCAATCAGTTCTTCCCGGCGAGCGTCGACATCATCGTCCAGGACAACACCGCTGCGAACATGAAGAAGATGGAGGTGTTCCAGCAGGAAGCCAACAAGAACGGTCTGCCGGACAGAACGTTCAAGGACAAGACGACGCTGCTCAAGGGCAAGGACGAAATCGACCTCTATTATTTCGGTCCCGCCCACACCAACGGCGACGCGTTCGTCGTGTTCAAGAGCCTGCAGGTGATGCACGCGGGCGATGCCTTCGCCAACAAGGGGCAGCCGCTCATCGATCGCAATAACGGCGGCAGCGGCGTGCAGTACCCCGACACGCTGACCAAAGCGGCCAAGGGCATCAAGAACGTGACCACCGTCATCAACGGCCATACGACGATGACGACGACGTGGCAGGACTTCGTCGACTACGGTGAGTTCAACCGGCTCTTCCTGGCGCACGCGCGCGAATCGATGAAGGCGGGCAAGTCGCCCGAGCAGGCGATGATGGATTTCAAGCTGCCTGAGAAGTTCAAGGGCTACAACCTCGCCGGCGGACGAGGCGGCCCAGGAGGAAATTTCGGGATCATCTACGAGGAACTGAAAGGAGCGAGGTAGGCCCATGGCCCAACCACTCCTCGGCGTCGTGGCGAGCGCGGTGGTGATGGCTGTTGCGCTCGGTTACATTGCGCTCTTCGATTTCGCCTCGTTCACCGGTTCAGTATCGTTCTTCATGCTGGGCCTCATCCCCATGCAGATCGTCATGGTCGTGCTGTGGGGTGCCAATCCGAGGTTCGCCAGCAGCCTCCGGCAGCCGCTCAAAGGCATCGTGCTGACGCTCGTCGCGGTCGTGGCCGCCCTCGTGATCATGCCCATCGCCCTGCGACTCGTGGGCGAAGGCGTGCGGCCGCCCGGCCCGATCCCCTCGCACTTCGTGGTGATCGTCGTGCCGACGACCTTCTACCTGGCGATCATGTTCGGCGGATGGCCGTTCACCAGCACCATCAAGAACCCGATCGTCGCCGGCTTCGCCTTGCTCCTGGCTGCCTACCTAATCACGTACGTGGGCTTCCGGCTCTTCTTCAACTACGACTTCCTGCAGGGTGCTCCCGTGTATCTGCAATCGGCGCCCCGGGGGCTCTTCAACGGCGTCACTGCGCTCGTGTTCTACGTGACCGTCCTGGCTGTGATGTTTCTCATGCTGTGCTTCGACCTCTGGCC
>DATFRP010000245.1:0-4939 GCA_035263125.1 Vicinamibacterales bacterium | reverse complement strand
GAGACGTACGCGAACTTCGGTGAGAAGGTGAAGGCGACGAAGCGCCGGCTTCTCGCTTTCCTGATCGACGCGAGGAACGCGGGACGGACGGTCGTGGGTTACGGAGCGCCCGGGAAGGGCAACACGCTGCTCAACTACTGCGGGATCCGCACGGACTTCCTCGACTACACCGTCGACAGGAACCCGTACAAACACGGCCGGTTCACGCCTGGGACGCACATTCCCATCTTCCCGCCGGACAAGATCAACGAAACGCGGCCGGATTATGTATTGATTCTGCCGTGGAACTTCAAAGACGAGATCATCGCGCAGATGGCGCACATCCGCAGCTGGGGAGGAAAATTCGTCGTACCGATTCCGGATGTGAGCGTCGTTTAGACCGCGGCGACGAGCGCCCGCTTCTTCATGATGAAGAAGATGACGGGCGTGATGATCAACACGTGCACGGCGGAGGTGATCATCCCTCCTGCGATCGGAGCGGCGATGGGCTTGAGCACATCAGATCCCACGCCGCTGCTCCAGAGAATCGGGAGCAGCCCACCAAGTGTCGCGATCACGGTCATCAGCTTGGGACGGAGGCGAAGTACCGCCCCTGCGACAACGGCCTCGTAGATATCGTGTTCGCTCAGGGACATTTCGGTCCGCCTGCGTTCCTCCAGCGCCTCGTGCAGATACACGACCATGACGACGCCCGTCTGAACGGCCACGCCGAAGAGCGCGATGTACCCCACCCAGGCAGCGACAGAAAAGTTGTAGCCCAGTAGAAACTGGAGAAACACGCCCCCGCTCATTGCGTAGACGACCGAGAGCATGACGGTCAGCGCCTCTCCCGCCGAGTGGAAGATCAGATAGAGGATCGCAAAGATCGACACGATCACGAGCGGAATCAGCAGTCGTAACCGTTCGCCGGCGCGGATTTGCGATCGATACTGCCCGTCCCATTCCAGGAGGTAGCCGGGGGGACGCTGCAGCCTGGCGGACAGCGCCTGTTGTGCGCGCGCAACGAACGCACCGACATCGCGATCATCGGTATCGATGTAGACATACGCCGCGAGCCGACCGTTCTCGTTTCGGATCATCGCCGGACCGGTTGTGAGCGCCACTGACGCCAGCCGGCTCAATGGGACCTGGGCGCCGGTCGACGTCTTCACCAGGACGTTCTCCAGCGCCGCTACATCACTGCGGAAGTCGCGCGCGTACCGAACACTGATGGGGTATCGTTCACGTCCTTCCACAACTCGACCGACACTGTCGCCTCCGACGGCCGACTGCAAAACATCCTCGACGTCTTTCACAGTCACGCCGAATCGCGCGATCGCATCGCGGTCAATGCGGATGTCCGTGTAATAGCCCTCAGCCAGTCGCTCCGCATACACGTTCCGTGTTCCCGGGACTCCACGCAGAATGGCTTCAGCACGCAGACCGAGGTCCTGAAGGACAGACAATTCGTTGCCAACGACCTTCAACCCCACCGATGTCTTCATTCCCGAGGACAGCATGTCCAACCGGCCTCGAATAGGCTGGGTCCATGCATTCGGCACACCGGGAAACTGAAGCGCGCGGTCCATCTCAGACTGCAAACGCGCAAAAGTCATCCCCGGGCGCCACTGCTCGCGTGGCTTGAGGGTGATGAGGGTATTGAACATGCCAGACGGCGAATTGTCGGTAACGGTGTTCGCGCGACCGACAGTGCCCAAGACACGCTCGACCTCAGGAAAACTGCGCACGACGCGGTCCTGTCGCTGGAGAAGCTGCGTCGCCTCGGTCATCGACACACCTGGAGCGGCGGTCGGCATGTACAGCACAGACCCTTCGTAGAGCGGCGGCATGAACTCGTGCCCCATGAACAGCAGGAGCGGCACCGTCAGCGGAATCACGGCGAGATTGACGGTAAGAGCGGTCCACTTCCGTCGGAGTGCGACGCGCAGGATCGGCTCGTACACGTTCGTGCAGAAGCGCGTGAGCGCGTTCGCACTCACCGCGACAAACGATCCGCGGCCGAGGAGCACCGCCATTAACGCCGGCACGAGCGTCACGGCCAGCAGCGACGCTCCAACCATCGTCAACGTCTTGGTCAACGCCAGGGGTCGGAACATTCGACCCTCTTCGGCCTGGAGCAGAAAGACCGGGAGAAAGGACGCGATCGTCGCGAGCGCGCAGAAAAACACGGGGCGGCCAACCTGACGCGCAGCAGCAACGAGCACTTCCAAGCGTCCCTCGCGCTCGTGACGCGAGTGTTCTTCGGTCAGGCGGCGGTAGCCGTTTTCGACGACCACGATGGACGCATCGGCCAGGACACCGATGGCGAGCGCGATTCCGCCGAGAGACATGATGTTGGCGGTCTGCGCGAAGTACCAAAGAGGAATGAAGGTGGCGACGACCGCCAGCGGAATCACCAACAGCGGAATCAGCGCCGACCGCCAGTGGGAAAGAAAGGCGACAATCACCAAAGCAACAAGTAGCGCCTCTTCGAGGATGGACCTGCGAAGCGTCGCGAGCGACGCTTGAATGAGCCCGGTCCGATCGTAAGCAGTCACGAGTTGTACGCCTTTGGGAAGTGTCGACTGGAGATCTGCGAGCCGACTCTTTACGCGCTCGAGTACGTCGAGTGCGTTCTCGGACGTTCGCATAACGACGATGCCGCTCACGACCTGACCGCCGCCATCGAGCTCTGCGGCGCCGCGCCGCAGATCGGGTCCGAGTTGTACCCGAGCAACGTCTACGACTCTGACCGGAGTGCCTTTGTCGTCGCCTCGGAGGGAGATCTGTTCGATGTCGTGAATGGAAGCGAGTCGACCCTTCATTCTGACCGTGTATTCGCGCCCCGCTAATTCAATCAGACGTCCACTGGCATCGCCGTCGCTTGCGCGAATCGCGTCGACGATCTCCTTTGGAGACAGATTGAATGCCCGCAGCCGCTGCGGATCCAGCGTGACCTGGTACTGCTTAACGAAACCCCCGATCGTGGCAACCTCGGCAACGCCTGGAACACTCGCCAACGCGTACCGGACCGTCCAATCCTGCAAACTGCGCAATTCATCGAGCGTGCGTCCTCCGCTCTCGTCGATGAGTGCATACTGCAGTATCCAGCCTACGGCGCTCGCATCCGGACCGATCGTCGGAGCGACATTGTCGGGAAGTGCTTCGCGGATTCCCTGTAAGGCTTCCAGAACCCTTGCCCGGGCCCAATAGCGATCGGTGTCGTCATCGAAGACAACCGACACGTACGACACCCCGAACTCGGTGACACCACGAACCGCCTTGACACGTGGGGCAGAAACCAGTGTGGCGACGATCGGATAAGTGATCTGGTCTTCGATCAGATCGGGGCTCCGACCAGGCCAATCCGTCGCAATGACGATCTGAACATCGGAGGTGTCTGGCACCGCATCCAGCGGTGTTCGCGGCAACGCCCACATTCCGCAGACAGCAGTGGCTACCGACAGCACGATGACGAGGACGCGATTGACGACACACCACTGGATGACTCGATCGATCATGACTTCGCGGAACTGTCTCAGCGTGCCACCAACGACGTCTGTTGCGAAACGACGCGGACGCCGTCGCGGGTCGCCGAAATCGTGACGTCCCAGCGTCCCGCCATGGACAGGGCTTCTCTGGCTCGGTAGACGCCGCCACCGACGTGCGTGAGACGCACACTCGAGCGCATTGCCGCCATGTTCATCGACGGCATTGGCGCCATGTAGAACTGCGCGTCGACCGTGGCGTCGGTCATGGGCGTATCATCGGCGTTCCGCATTTCGACTTGGATGTCGGTGGCGCTCGCACGAGGCTGTTCGGAACCGGTTCCGAAGCGTACGGTCAGCCGTGGATTTTTTTGAGATGCGTCCGGACGGTGCTGCGGTTCGCCGAACTGTTCGAGGGCCGCTCTCAGCTGGCTCTCAGAGTCGACCAGAAATGCGCCGCGAGATACCACCAGCTCACCTTCGCGGACGCCCGACAGGATCAGAACCTGCCCGTTTGCGCGGGCACCAGCAACGACGGCGCGCGGCTCGAAGTGTCCGTCACCCTGAGCAACGAACACGACCTGCCTCAAGCCTGAATCAAGCACCGCATCGTCGGGGACGACGAGACCAGCCACAGGCTCGACGGTCGCTTCCACTCTGGCGAACATCCCCGGTTTCAAACGACCCTGCGGATTGGGCACTTCGATACGGACTCTGGTGGTTCGAGTTTGATCCGAGACGGCCGGGTACTGGCTGAGGACGCGACCGGACATCGGACTCTGCTGCAACGAATCGACGGTGACAACTGCCGATGCGTGATCGGAGAGATGCTCGACTTCGACTGTGTTGAAATCCGCCTCGATCCACACGACCGACGAATCGGCGATCTTGTACAGCATCTCTCCCGCCGCCACGTGCATGCCTTTCACGGCGGCCAGTTCGATGACAACACCATCCGACGGCGATCGAAACGTGACAGCTTCGAGCGCCGACCCTTTGTCCTGCAGCGCTTTGAGCTGATCAGGAGGAATGTCCCAATACAACAAGCGCTGACGCGGCGTCTCGATCAGGCGCTCCTGATACTCACGATCGGCGAGCTGTGCTGGAGGGAGCTGCTGAAGACTCCGCAGCGCGGCCAGGTACTGAAGTTGAGCGCCCGTCAATTCCTGGCTGCTGAGCGTGAGAAGCGGATCGTTCTTCCGTACGCGCTGCCCGACCGCGGTCACATACAGGTCGCGCACCCAGCCATCCAGCTTCAGGTTGAAGTCGCGCACCCGGCTGGCGTCGTACGTGACGACACCGAACGCGCGCGCCGGCCACGAGAGCGTCCCTCGAACAACGCGTGTCGTTCGCACTCCGCTCATTTGCTGCCGACGCTCGTCGAGGATGATCGGAGCACGGTCTCGAGCAGGAGTCGACGAAGCAGCTCGAGTCGTGTCGGTTTCGTTCGAACGCGCACGACCGAGCGCCAC
>DATFRP010000244.1:0-19347 GCA_035263125.1 Vicinamibacterales bacterium | reverse complement strand
AGAATAGAGACGCGGCTTGAACGGCGAGTTAATTCGGGGTCGGCCTCTCGATGCGTTCGATCATGACCGCGTTGGCCGGCGCTTTCCCCGTCTGGAGAACCAGCCCGATCTGTTCCTGGACGGCGGTGAGTAGTGACGCTCTGGCCGCTGCGGCGTCCGCAAAGCTGTTCCCCACGGCTGACGCATCGGCCGGCCATGTAACCTCGAAGTCGTAGAGGCCGGTGAGTCCGGTGCGGTCGACGACTTTCATCCCGAGCATCGTCGTCAATTGAAAGGTGAGGGCGGCCATTCGCGCGCCGGTCGCGATGATTCGTCCAGTACTCGGGTTCGCCGTCAGTGAACAGACACGCTGTGCCTGGGCAGATTGATCAGCGGATGATTCTCGCAGAGTGTCACACTTCGCGCTCGATTCACGGATGCCGCGCGGGAGCGCGGCGGCCGGGTCCGCTTTGACCAGGGTGTAGACCGTGATCTCTGTCGATTGAGGTCGCGCGACCATCGCGAACCTCTCCTTGAGCAGCGACCGCAGCATCAGCAAGTGCTGAGGCCGCGGCACGTCTCCCGAAGGGACGGCCTCGACATCGAACTTCTCAAAAGAGGTCCACCCCGGCGTCCCGAGTACCTGCTGACCCGATGGCGTGTTGTAGGCGATCGAGATCAGCATCCGCAGAGGGACATTGACGGCACGGAAGCGTCCATTGGGCCACCACTGGACCCTCATCGGCCCCGTCGTGTTATTCGGTCGCACCGACGCGGCCTCGAATCGCGGGCCATTGACCGCAGTCCGGTCACGAGTCTCCTGGGCTTGCGCCAATACCTTCGGCACGTTGGCCACCAGCGTCGCGGCGACCAGTGTCGCGGCGGTCCTTACGAGCATTGACCTGCAGCCCCGATCTGATCGCAGTTGAACCCGCCAAGCGAAAGGGGAACCGCGATCCTTGAGGTGAATTCCGTGTCCCATTTCATGAGAAGCGATATCACTCAGATGTGGCGAACCCATCCCTACCAGCCCTATCAACCCCATCTACCTACCCTATCAACCCCAATGCGCTACTTTAACAACCCCAATGCGGTAACGTAGCGGCCATGAAACCGAATCGCATACTACTCCTCTGGATCCCGCTGCTCGTAGGAGCGCTCGGTACCATCTCGATGGCGGGTCCGGATAAAGCCGGACACTACGTACTTGCGATGGGTTCAGGGCCGCCTGAAGGCGGCCCTTACGAAGAGGCGGCCTACGAACAGGCGGCGTCACCTTCCGCGGCAACAACTGCACGCGTGGTCACAGCGGCTAACGCGTTCCTCGCGACGTTGACCGACGCGCAGCGGATGCAGGGCACATTCGCGTTCAACAGCTCGCAGCGAACGGGCTGGTCCAACCTGCCGAGCGGCATTTTCCGCCGGAATGGTCTGCGCCTCGGGGATCTCACTCCGCCGCAGCGCACGGCGGCGCTCGCACTCGTTGCTTCGGCACTCAGTCGCGACGGCTATCAGAAGGTCACCGACATCATGAACGGCGACGAGGTGCTGAGGAACGCTGCCGGCGGGCGAACGGGCGGACGCCAGGGCGGCGGCGGTGTGCGGTTCGGGCTCGATGAGTACTATCTCGCGCTGCTCGGCGCACCATCGGCGGCCGCGCCATGGATGATTCAGTTCGGCGGACATCATCTCGCGATCAACGTCACCGTCGTCGGATCGACGAGCGTGCTGACGCCGAGCCTGCCCGCTGCACAGCCGGCCAGATACACCCTCAACGGACAGACCATTCGGCCTCTCGGCGATGAGAACGACAAGGCCTTTGCGCTCATGGGCGCGCTCGACGCGACGCAACGGAAGCAGGCGATCCTGCCGTATCAGGTCCGCGATCTCGTGCTCGGTCCTGGCGAGGACGGCAAGGTGATTCAACCCGAGGGGATCGTGGCATCGGCGCTGAACGCCAGTCAGCAGGCGATGCTGCTCGACGTCGCGCACGAATGGGTCGGGATTCTCAATGACGAGGCCGCATCGGCCAAGATGGCCGAGATCAAGACCAACCTTCCGCGGACGTATTTCGCCTGGAGCGGGGCGACGACCAATGGCGGTCTCGCCTACTACCGTATTCAGGGGCCGACCGTCGTCATCGAGTACGCGCCACAGCAGGGCGACCTCGATCACATCCATACGATCTATCGCGACCCGACCAACGACTACGGCGCAAGGCTGGTGTCGCGATGACCGCGCGCGCCTGCGCCGGGCTCGTGGTGCTGCTCGTCCTTGGAGGAGATGTGTCGCCTGCGGGCGCGCATCGACTTGACGAATACCTGCAGGCGACGCGTGTGGCGATCGACCCGGATCGGATTGCGCTCGAGATCGATCTGACCGCGGGCGCGAACATCGCTTCCCGGATCGTCGAACTCATCGACACGAATCGCGATGGCCGTCTGAGTCAAGGCGAGCAGGACGACTACGCGAGACAGGTGCTCACATCAATCACATGCAGCATCGATGGTCACCTCACACCGTCGACGCTGCTCACGAGGCAGTTTCCGGAACTCGAAGCGATGGCCGCCGGCACCGGTCCGATTCGTCTGCGTGCCGCTGTTGACGTGTCGCCCGGAAGCGGTCGTCATCAGCTCGATTGCGTGAACACGCATGCTCCCGAGATGAGCGTCTATCTCGTGAACGCGTTGATGCCGTCAGACACGCGCGTGCGCATCGGTCCGCCTCACCGCGATCCCTTTCAGCGCGAGCTGAGCCTGGATTTCGACATCGCGCCCGATACGTTCTGGTTTCAGGCGGGATGGTCAATCGTCGCGTGTGTCGTGATCGGATCGGTCCTCAGAAGTCGATCTGAGCGCGTACCGCGAAACCACGTGGCGGAGCAAGTGCGGTTCCGGAGAACAGTCCGGCAAAGTTGATCACGTTCAGACGGTTGGTGAGGTTGAGCACGTCGGCCTGCAGCCGAAGACGCCGATTCTCCTGCTGCACGACGACGATGCCGGCAGACGCATCCAGCGAGAACGATGGACGCACGCGGCCGGCTTCGATGTCCACGCGACTCACGATCCGCGCCCCGTACTGCGCGGTCGCCTCATCGAGATCGCCTTCTGCTTCAACCGGGAGCCCGCTGCCGTACGCCCCTCCAAGGGCAACCCACGCTCGTGGCGACACCTGGTAGCTGACGCGCCCACGTAAGGTGTGGCGCTGGTCCTGCGAGATCGGGAAGCGATCCGTTGATTCGAGCGACTCCTCGACGTCCTCGCCGATGAGCAGCCCTCCCGTGATCGGCAGGTAGCCGACACCGGTCATGGTCGCGTAACTGAGGGCGCCCGACACCGCTCCCCAACGCGGCACGTCCACCTTGACCTCGGTTCCGTGAATGTGTGCCCGGTCGAACGCGATCGGAAAGCTGACTCCGGTGTTGAGCAGGACGTCGTCATCGGCAAACTGACTCATGCGCCGCGCGAACTGCGTGACGTCCAGTCGCAGTCTTCCAAGGCGCTTCGATACTCCAACGTCGAAGAAGTTGCCGAGCGATGGCCGCACCGGCAGCCGCACCACCTCGTTGCCGAGCGTGTCGAGTTCGGGCGAACTGGCGAGGAGCAGGTTCTCGATCGCCGGCGTCTGAAACGCGCGATCGTACGAGGCACGCACGACCAGATCTGCCGCCGGCCAGTTCCATGCAACGCCAACACGCGGGCTGACAGCGTGTTCATTGACGAGCAGACGGTAGTGATCCCAGCGCACGCCCGCGTTGATCGTCCATGCGTCCAGGCGGATCTGGTCCTGCACGAACAGGGCCTGCTCTCGATCGCGAGCGCGATCGTTGAACGACAGGCTCGAGGGCGTGTCAGGGGCGAAGCGATCCGGTTCGGTGATCGCGTAGGCAAACGACTCGCGGATCGTCCCGGCGTCGAGATCGAAGCCACCCTTCCACTCGTGGATGCCGTGGCGTGCGGAGATGGTGCCTTTCACGTAGGTCTCGCGGAGACCTCGATCCTGCAGGGCCACGATGGGAGTCGACAGCTCGTTCGATGACAAGCCTGCCGACAGATCCCGCACCATTGCTCGCAGGTCGCCAAGCACACTCGACGAGAAGATGTGCTGATAGGACAACTGCGCGCTCGTCTCATCGCTGTTGCGATCCTGGCGCTGTCCAGCGTCCTCCTGCACCCGCTCGTTCGGGACCAGGAAGTCGGCGCGGCCGTGACGGACGATCGCGCCGAAGCGGTCGGCGTCGCCGAGCCCCTGCTCGAAGTGCGCTGAGACTTGCGATCCGCTCCCATGGTTCGTGAAGTTCTCTTCGACAGGGGGATCCAGATAGCGATCGGTCCGCGAGATGTTTGCGCTGACACCGAGAGTGGCCCGCCGCCATCCGTACTGCGTCGTCCCGTATCCGCTTGCCGTGCCGAAGCTGCCACCGGACGCGACGATGCTGCTGTGGAGCCCGCGACGAGCCTCGCCCGCCGTGACGACCTCGATCACGCCGCCAAGCTTGCGGCCGTACTCCGCCGGATACCCCGCCGTCAGAATGCTCATCGCATGGACCTCGTCCGCCTCGAGTTCGGGCGCGAACGACGGGGATCGGTTGTCGGTAATCGGCAGCCCGTCGATCACGTACTGCACCTGATATTCCGATCCTCGCGGATGGAGAATCCCGTTCGCTTCGAGCAGCCAACCGGGCTGCGTGTTGACGAGATCGGGAAGCGATCGCCCGGGGAGTGCTGAGAGCCGATGCTGGATCGTCTCGGGACCGATGCGGCTCACTGTGCCGCTGCGACGACCATCGAGGATGGTCTCGTCAGCGCTGACGGTCACTTCCGTCTGAATCGGCGCGACGCCGAGTGTGACCTTGTATTCAGTGGGAAGCGAGGAGTGAATATCGACCAGGCCTGAAAAGGTCGCAAACCCGGAGCGCGAGACTTCGACTCGATATCTGCCGAAGGGCAGTCGCCGCGCGACCAGCGTGCCCTCCGGTCCCGTCTCGAGCGCTTCTCTGACTTGGTTCGCCTCGCTGACCAGTTCGACGCGGCTCTGAACGGGCAGACCACTCGGATCGGTCACGAGCAGGTGCAGCTCTCCTGTGCTGCTCTGCCCGAACTGAGCAGCAACCAACAGCATCAGGACGACGAGGCTCACTTCGTCTGGCTGGCGATCACGGAATCCTTGATCTTGTCGAAGGTCGCCTGCGGAATGATCTTCTTCGACACCAGCTGATCTTTCCGTTGATAGGGGCGTCCGTCAATGATCTTCTGCGCGTAGGCCTCGCCAATGCCGGGCAGCGTCTGCAGATCGGCCTTGCTGGCAGAGTTCAAGTCGAGCAGCTTGGTCGCCGCGGTCTTCTCCGTGCTCTTCTGAGCGCTTCCGCTCTTCGCGGGCGCGCTGGTTGTGGCCGGAGGCTTCGGCTTGCTGGTCGGCGGGGTCTGTGTAGTCTGCGCGGCCAGCGGCAGCGCGCAGGCGACGAGTGCGACGAGAAGGATCGAAAAGAGTCGATTGCGGAGCATAGGGCCTCCTCAAAACGCCCATGGTACTCAACCGACCTCGCGTTGGATTAAATCGGAATTCATCTCGATATCGCGCTTCCAAGGTCAGCGTTTAAGCGCCCGTTGGTAGACGACGTCGCGCCGCTTGAACAGCGCGTCCACTCCAGCGCCGAGCCCCGCCCCCATCCCACCCCACACCAGGCCCGCGAGCGTCGCAACGCCTTTCCCATCCACGGATGCAAACCCGGCCGCGACCACAGCGGGAGGAATGCCTCCGACGAGCGCGCTATCCAAGACCGAGTCGCGGCGTCGCGCGACGATCCGGACGACATCGATTTCGTGCAGCTCGCGACGCTGCCCCTTCACCGCAAGCCCAAGCGATGACGCGGACACATCGAGAACCCGGCCCTTGGTTCTCTCACCGGTCGCTGTGTTCACGGTGATCTTTTCACCGACTTTGAGAATGAACCGCAGCTGGTCGAACGACGTCGTCGTTGGCTGAGCGTGAGCGGTTGCGACGAGCGTGCCGGTGAGCGCAATGACCTCGAGCGCGATGAGCATTCTAGACATGACGATCCTCCGCAGGATCAGCCTAGACGCCCACGCCGGGCGGAATCTTGATCTGCGCCCTGAAAAACACTGAATCAGGCGACGCGCCGCGCGAGATCCTTGACGCCTTTCAACCGGAACCCGAGCGCCACGAGCAGCACGCCGAAGATGAGTGCGTACGTGCCGATGATCCAGATGACGGCCAGCGCGCCGATCGCGGGCCGCGCGAGGAGGATCAACCCGAACACAACCGAACCAATCCCCGCCAGGGCGAGCCAGAGTTCACCCTCGATCTCCTTGCGAAGTCGAATGGCGGTCACGAGCTCCAGCACGCCTGTCACGATCGCCCACACGGCAATCAGCCAGAGCAGGGCGAATGCGCTGATGCCCGGGTAGAAGAACGCAAACGCTGCCGCGCCGAGCCCGACCAGTCCTTCGAGGACGAGCGCCCACCATGGCCGGTCGGTCCCGCCCGTGACGGCGGCCCACAGCGACAGGACCCCGTCGACGAACGCATACAACCCGAACATGAGGATGAGGACGGCCACGGTGACGCCCGGCCACGTCCAGGCGAAGATGCCAAACAGGATGGCGCAGACGCCGCGCAGTACGACCATCCACCAGTTGTGAACCATCAGCCCGAGCATGGTGCCCTCCTTCGAACGTCTTCGGTGTAGCCCGGCCACACAGCCACGACAAGTCGCGGTTCGCTAACCGGACGCATTCGCGTTCGCGAAGAATCCTCAGCGAATCACATCGACTGTCGACAACACTCGCTCGGGGAGCAGGACGCGTACCGGACTGGCGAACAGGAGCTGCAGAGCCTGCCGGCGCGACTTTCCGCACCATCGCGAGCCGAGCCGCAAGCAGCACATTGGTTGGCGTCAGACGTGCTTGGTCACGCGCTGTTCCTGAAGCAGCGACACACAATGGCGACGATTCGACCAAAGCCAAGATGGTCGACAACGGCGCGGCACCGAAGCGCGAGGCGCGGCTCGATTTGATCGAGAGGGTACGTCAATGACGCGTGATGATGCGTCCACGTCCTTCGGTGAAGCATTCCCATCCGTACACTCGGAAATACCCGCCCCTGCGTCGTGTGGCGTGAGACACTGACTCAAGCGCGATGCAACAGCGAGCGTACCGATCCGCGGTGGCGTTGATCCTCGTGTTCGTGGCCGCGTCCATTCTGACGGGCAGACGCACAAGCAAGCAGCACGTATTCACCGGTACCGTTCGCGAATGGAATCCAGGCGAATCGATCACCATCGCCGGTGAACAGACAGACTCATTTGGCTCATTGGGCTTTATAGTGCGCCTGCCGCGCAATACGCGGTACGAGGGGGCAGACATGATCGGCGTCGGCTCCCATGTCACAATCTGGTATCGCGGTGTCGGCGAGTCCCATGCTGTCGCTGACAAAGTGCGCGTTAACGGACCCTCAATTCGTCGCATGCCATTCCGGTAGAGAGCTTCCTTTCCTCCCGTTTACAGTTGACACACCCGCGGAATATTGAACCTGCGCCGACTACGAATAAGCCGAAAGAATCTGGCATGATCGGTTGGACCTCTAGCGCTGTGCGTGAGGGACACACCTGAAAGAGAGACCTAATGATTCGCCCGCTCTTGGTGTTCACCATGGTTGGCCTCGCAGCGCCAGCGTGGCCGTGTAGCCGGGTGGGGCCTCCGCCGTCAGCCGAACGTCTCGTTGACGACGCCGAGGTCATTGCGCGGGTGCGAGCGGAAGGACTTTCGTCAACCCCTGGCCGCACCGGCATATTTCTGGCTGCGAGTCCAACCCAAGTCAGATTTGCGATCCTTGAGCTACTCAAGGGCCGCCTGTCGTCCTCCGCGATCGAATTTAATGGCTCATTGACGGAGCGTGATGACCGCAACGACCGTCCGGTGCCGTACGACTTCATCCGACCCGGAGGTCGTGGGGGCAACTGCTTTGCGCTAGCGTATAAAGCTGGCGCCGAGTACTTGCTACTGCTGCGGCGCGGCGAGCCCCAATCAGACGCGCAGCCGACCGAACTGACGCCGTACTGGGCGCCTCTCAGCCCCACGAACGAACAGCTCTTTGACGGTGCAAGCGACGCCTGGTTCGTCTGGGTGAGTAAAGAACTGAGGAGACGGTAGACGTCGAAAACAGAAATGTCGGGTTATTCAGCGAGCTCCTAAGGTATGAGTGCGCCATTCAAGACTGGTCTGGTTTGTGAAGCCTGTCAGGCTGATGTCGTCACGCTTGAGGACATCCAGCCAGACTCACCGCGCGAATTGGCATTCGCGTGTCCAGCATGCGGGCATCGTTGGGTATGGCGCGAGCCAGAAGAACCGGCTAATCCGAAGGATGATTCGGGTGGCGTGTCAAAGGCCTAACCAAGCACTTTGATGCCGAGTACGCGCGACGCTTCCGGAGCGGTTTGCATTGTGTTCGCCGGGAACACTGAGTAGCCCCCAGCCACGACGACAAGCAGGCGATGTTTGTCGGTGATGTCCAACTGATGAACGATCCAGAGTGGATGATTGAGCGCTGCGGGATGCCCCTTCTGAAACGGCTGCAGTGACTCGATCAGTGCCTTTGCTGCGGGAGCAACGCCCTGCACCTTAGGTGCTTGTCGGGCGACGTAGTCATTGTGGGTGACGAAGATTGGGAATTCGGTTTTAGTGGTTGGCAGATTCGCGTTCGCGATGATCAGGTCATATAGAAGATGGTCGAGTGAGGAGCGCAGATGGTGAATGATTTCACCGGCGATCACCGCGAATCGCAGCGGCGGGACAATGCGCCCTTCAACACCGATCGTCTTCTCACCGGTCTTCTGATCGTCACCGATGAGAACGGTCGGTTCTGTATCCTTCAGGAATTGGGCGATCTCAGCATCCAGATTGTTGATGCTCTCGTGAGCTCTCGCAATTTTTTCGCGCGCGCTCTCAAGTGGACGCAACTTCATGCGACACGGCGTGTGCTCGCTTGATCGATTGGCGAGACGGGGGTGCGCCCCTAATTCACCCTGACGCAAAAACGGCGAGAATGCCTCAAGACATTCTCGCCGATAAGTCATTTCGTATCAGTTAGTTAGATGGTCGGGGCGACTGGATTCGAACCAGCGACCTCTCGGTCCCGAACCGAGCGCTCTACCAAGCTGAGCCACGCCCCGATGAAACACCAAGTGTATCAAAGGTCGTGCTACTTTCTACGACGGCCCGTCCAGCAGGATGGGCTCCACGAGACCGCGGCTCGACCAGAGGCCGCTGTGAAACGTATGCCGATCTACGAGTACGAGTGCAAAACCTGCGGTCAGGAGTTCGAGCGGCTCATTCGGACTGGCGACGTCCCCGTGTGCCCGTCGTGCAAAAGTCAGGACCTGAACCGCCTCCTTTCGCTGTCGTCAGTGAGCTCCGAACACACGCGCAAGCTGTCGTTCAACAAGGCACGCGCCGCCGCGAAGACCGTGCAGCGCGACAAGGACGTTGCGCAGGCGGAGTACGAGAAGAAGCATCGGGAAGAGGGGCATTGATGTGGGCCGCCTAAAGGCGGCCCCTACGTTTGTCAGTCAGCGTTTACGGACAGTGTAGGCCGGGCCTTGCTCTTTGGGCGCGGCGGACAATTCTGTCAGAGCTTCCACGAACGACAGCGCGTCGTAGGCCGTCATGTCCGGCTGCAGCGGCGTGATCGAGATATAGCCGTCGCGCACGGCCTGGTAGTCAGAGCGGTCGTGCGGCTCCCACTCGTTTTCCCCTTCCTCGATCCAGTAGTACGGTCGGTGGCGCGGGTCGACCCGTTCGTCGACCGTCGTCACATGATTGCGCTTCGCCTGCACGGTGACGCGGAATCCCTTGTTGGGTCCCCTTGGCGTGTTGATGTTGAGGAGGGTGAACTTCGGCAGGCCGCGCTCGAGCACCGCTTGCGCCACGATCGCAGCAGCCTTGGCCGACGGTCCGAATTCGCAACCGTCCCGGAGCCGCTGCGTCGACACCGCGATGCTCGGAATCTCGAGCAGCGCCCCTTCGAGCGCGCCCGACACTGTGCCCGAGTAGGTCACATCGTCGCCGAGGTTCCATCCTTTGTTGATGCCCGAGACGATCAGATCGGGTTTCACTTTGAGCACATGCGTGATCGCCAGGTTCACGCAGTCGGTCGGCGTGCCGTCGACCGCAAATACGTTGAGACCGATCTCGTCGATCCGCAGCGGACGACGAAGCGTGAGCGCGTGGCCGATGGCGCTGGCTTCTTGAGTAGGCGCGACCGTCGTCACGTCTCCGAGCGGCATCAGCGCGTCGGCCAGCGCGCGAATTCCCTCGGAGTGCACACCATCGTCGTTGGTCACCAGAATACGGGGCATTTGAACTGTCGATCGTATCAGACTCGGGACTCCTGATTCGGGACCCGCGACTCGAGACGTGCAGGGGCCGCGAGCAGCACCACGGTCGCGGCAGAGGGATGCGCGTTACGTCAGTACACCGCGCGCCGGGCGTCGGTGCTCTTCCCTGCCAGCGTGAATCGAGGATGGGCCGCGGCTTCCTCGTTCAGCACGAGGCGCGCTGCCTCTTCGCCGACGGCAGGTCCGTGCTTGAAACCGTGGCCCGACCCACCGCCGACAATCCAGACGTTGTCGTGCTCAGGGTGTCGATCGATGAGGAAATCACCGTTCGACGTGTTCTCGTACTGACAGACGCGCGCCTCGACGATGGGTGCGCCCTTCATGGCCGGGAATCGACGCTCCATCCACGCACGCGTGCGCTCCCTTGCCGCCTCTGTGACGATGCGGTCGTCGCGGTCGGGATCGATCGACGGGCCGTGCTCGTCGATGCCAACCTTGAGGCCTCGATCGTCGATGTCGGGAACTCCGTAGATCCCCGCTGAGAAGTCGACCCACGCCGGCGTGCGCGTCGGACCGAATCGTTCGCTTCCCGCCGGCGTTCCGAAATACACGACCGTCTGGCGGGTCGGGCGAATGCGCCCCGCCAGCGCGTCCGGGAACACCGACGGCAGCCACGCACCGCACGCAAAGACGAATCGATCTCCACGGATGTCCGTTCCATCATCGAGCCGCACCGATGTGACCCGTCGACCGCTCGGCTTATGCACGCGGCCGCGGACGAGGCGCGCACCGTTTCGCACGAGCTCCGACGCAAGCAGACGAACGGCGCGCCGCGCCGTCAACACGCCACAATCAGGTTCCAGCAACGCCCCCGGCAGATCCCGCGTCTCAAAATGAGGGAACCGTTGTTCGAGCTGATCGCGCTCGAGCACGTCGATGGGAAGACCGACGTCCTCGAGCGTCCGTTTCGTGGCCTCTACATATGCGTCTCCGGATGGCGCGAGCCAGAGCACACCACATGGATGCCAGATACGCGCGCGGTCGGGGCCGACACGTTCGTCGAGGGCGCGCCACTGTTGAAGTGACTGCCACGCGAAGCGCGAGTAGATCTCGTCGGGACCGTAACCACATCTGAGGATTCGCGAGTGGTCCCCCGAACTCGACCGCGGGTTCGCGGGACCATAGGCATCGATGAGCGTCACGCGCGTGTGCGCCGCGCGCAGATGATGCGCGGTCCATGCGCCAAACACACCCGAGCCGACGACAACGACATCAAGCACGGCGATACAGTTCTACAGCTTTCCAGATATCGTACGATCAGATCAGATGGCTACACTCCAGGATGTCCTCGCGGAACGCACTCGTGAGGCAGCCCCCGAGCTGATCGAGACGCTCGATCAGGCGTCGGCTGGTGCACCGGGGTCACGCAAGCCACGCGTTCGCTGCGTTGCGTGCGGACACAGGTGTCCGATCCCCGAGGGGGCGCACGGCGTCTGCAAAGTTCGCTTCGTCCAGGACGGTCGCCTGCGCGTGCCGTGGGGATACGTCGGTGGGGTCCAGTGCGATCCGGTCGAGAAGAAGCCGTTCTTCCATGCCTATCCCGGTGCGCTCGCTTACAGCTTCGGCATGCTCGGCTGCGACCTGCACTGCTCGTACTGTCAGAACTGGGTGACCTCGCAGGCTCTCCGCGATCCGCGGGCTGAGTCTCCTCCGCAGGATGCGACACCCGACGTGCTCGTCCGCGCCGCACTCGCCCACGGCGCGAAGCTCGTGGTGTCGACATATAACGAGCCGCTGATCACTGCCGAATGGGCGGTCGACGTCTTCACGAGAGCGCGCGAGGCGGGCCTCGTCACCGCGTTCGTCTCCAACGGCAACGGCACCGAGCAGGTGCTCCGCTACGTGCGGCCGCATCTCGACCTGTACAAAGTCGATCTGAAAAGCTTCGACGACCGCCACTATCGCGAGCTGGGCGGTCGGCTGCAGCCGATCCTCGATACGATTGCCTGGCTGCACGGCGCCGGCGTCTGGGTCGAGATCGTCACGCTGCTCATTCCCGGGTTCAACGACAGCGACCAGGAGCTGCGGGGCCTGAGCGGTTTTCTCGCCGACGTCTCGCCCGAGATCCCGTGGCACGTGACCGCCTTTCACCCCGATTACAAGATGACCGACGTCGCGCGGACGACGGCGTCGATGCTGCTGCGGGCCGCGGACATCGGTCACGATGCCGGCCTGCGGTTCGTCTACGCGGGCAACCTGCCGGGCCGTGTCGGCGATCTCGAACACACGTTCTGCACCGGGTGCCGCATGCGTCTCGTGACCCGTTACGGGTACCTCATTCAGGAGTACGCCCTCACGCCTGATGGCACGTGCCCGCGATGCGCCACCCCCCTCCCCGGCCGATGGGACAGAGGATTCACCGGGCAGTTGACGGCGTTCCCTGTCAGTGCACGGTTGAGGGTTCTGTAATAATTGAACGAGTGCTGCTCGATACCCAGGGTCGACCGCTTCGCAACCTCCGGCTCTCAGTCACCGACCGGTGCAATCTGCGCTGCAGCTACTGCATGCCCGAAGCGGACTACGTGTGGCTGCCGCGCGAGGACATCCTCCACTTCGAGGAGATCGAGCGCCTCGTCGACATCTTCAGCGATCTCGGCGTCGACAAGATCCGTCTGACCGGCGGCGAGCCGCTGCTGCGGCGCAACCTCCCCGATCTCGTGTCGCGACTCGCCAGACGCCCGGCGATTCGCGATCTCGCGATGACAACCAACGGCGTCCTGCTCGCAGCACACGCGACAGCACTGCGCGACGCGGGTCTGCATCGTCTCACGGTCAGCCTCGACACGCTCCAGAAGCCACGCTTCCGGGAGCTCACACGCTACGACGAACTCGATCGCGTGCTCGAAGGCATCGACGCCGCCGCGCCGCTCTTCCCCGGCCTCAAGCTCGACACCGTCGTCATCCGAGGCGTCAACGATGACGAGATCGTCGACCTGATCGAGTTCGCGCGCGGATGCAGCGCCGAGATCAGATTCATCGAGTACATGGACGTCGGCGGCGCGACACACTGGTCGATGCCGCGAGTGGTGTCGCGGCGGGAGATCCTCGAGCGGTTGACTGCGCGTTACGGCGCCATCGCTCCCGTGGTCGAGGACTCGTCCGCTCCAGCCGATCGCTACCGACTGGCAGACGGCCTCACGTTCGGGATCATCTCGTCGACGACCGAGCCGTTCTGCCACTCGTGCGATCGCAGCCGCCTGACTGCGGATGGGCTGTGGTATCTGTGCCTCTACGCCGCGCACGGCACGGACCTTCGCAAGCCGCTGCGCTCCGGGGCGTCCAACGATCAGCTCGCGCAGTTGATCCGCGCCACGTGGCAGGTCAGAAGCGATCGCGGGGCTGAAGAGAGGTTGAGCGCGCGCGATCGATCACCGCTCATTCCAATCGATCGCCTGAAGCGGGACCCGCATCTCGAGATGCACACCCGGGGTGGGTAAGCTGACGCCGGAAAACGGAGACTTCGGAGGAAACGGAGAAAAGCATCAACACGGCTCCGAAGTAACGGAGGGGACGAAGGAACGGATTAACAGGAGAACCGGAGGAACGGAGGATCTTGGCGAGCCTTCCGAGGCCTTCGGTTCTGCTTACGACGAACCTTCGACATACGAGAAACACACCTCCGTTCCTGCGTTTCTCCTGTTGATCCGTTCCTCCGTCTCCTCCGTTCCTTCTCCCGCCCGATCGCCAGACGCTGGGCGGCGAGTGGTTCAGCCCGCGCAATGTTCGTCGAACGCGGCGGTCAGCATCGCGGCGATCGAAGCGGCGTCGCGCGATTCGATCTGACGCCGTTCGAGCATGTAGATCAACTTTCCGTCGCGGAGGAGACCGACGGACGGCGACGAAGGTGGATACGGCAGCAGATACTGCCGCGCGCGATCGGTGGCGTCGAGGTCGGCACCGGCGAACACGGTCCCCACGAGATCCGGTTTGCGCGGGTGTTGGAGCGCCATCGCAATACCCGGGCGCGCCTTCCCGGCCGCGCACCCGCACACCGAGTTGACGACGATCATCACCGTGCCTTTCGATTGCACGGCTTCGTCAACATCACCGGGCGTACGCAGCTCGCGCACACCCACTCGTGTCAGCTCGGCCCGCATCGGGGCGATAAACGGTTCGGGATACGGCATAGACCGATTATACGTACGTCGCGCGCCTTCCCCTGCCCACCGTAGCGCGGAAGCGCGAAAGTGGGCCGGACCGTCTCAATACGTCATCTTCACAGCGTCGAGGCTGACGACGGCTTCCGAGCCAACGACATCTGCGGTGTGTCGCACGCCTCGCGGGACTGCGATCCAGTCGCCAGCGCCAAGAATCACGCGATGTCCCGCGACGTTGAGTCTGAACTGACCTGAGACCACTGCATCGATCTTGTCGACACCGTGCGTGTGCTCGGGGAACGACGTGCCGGGCGGATAGACGTAGCGCACGACAGTGTAACCGAGCGCCTCGATCCGTTTTCTCAACGCGGCTTCGGAGAGCTCGCCATCAACGGCCGTATTCCAATGTCTAACGGCAGCCATGCGCTTACGTACCCCAGATCTGCTCGAGACGTGCGTCGCGTCCGCACGCCCACCAGTAGTACTGATACTGCATCGGGTGCCTCAGGTAATAGTCCTGATGCGACTCGTCGGCCGGATAGAACGCCCCTGCCTTGCTGATGCCGACCATGATCGTCTTGCCGAATTTCGCCTGCACGCGTGCCCGCGACGCTTCAGCCGCGGCGCGCTGAGCATCGGAGTGGACGAAGATCATCGGACGATACTGGTCGCCGACGTCGCAGAACTGCCGGTGAGAGACGAAGGGATCGATGTGGTGCCAGAATTCGTCGAGAAGCCGGTCGTAGGTCACGACTGTCGGATCGAACAGCACCTCCACGGATTCGGCATGTCCCGTCCCGCCGGCCGAGACTTCATCGTAGGTGGGGTTCTTCACGTGCCCGCCGGTGAACCCGGCTGTCGTGGCCTTCACGCCGGTCACCTTGTCGAAGATCGATTCGGCGGTCCAGAAACAGCCGACCGCGAACGTCGCTTTTGCCCAGCCTGGCTGCATGGCCGGCACCTTGCCGGCGGCGCCGACCGTGATGAAGCCGCCACGCAGCCACACGTAGCCGACGCTCAGTGCAATCGCCGCGATCCAGATGGTGCGCTGCATACTCGAATTCGGCTCCTGCCGCATCACGTCTTCGGCTCGAAGTTCAGCGCGACGCCGTTCATACAGTATCGCAGCCCGGTCGGTCCCGGACCATCGTCGAACACGTGACCGAGGTGGCCACCGCACCTCGCGCAATGCACTTCGGTCCGGACCATCAACCAGCTCCGATCGATCCTCGTCTCGACGGCGCGATCGAGCGGACGCCAGAAGCTGGGCCACCCGGTGCCGCTCTCGAACTTGGTCTCCGCGTCGAAGAGCGGTTGCCCGCAGGCGACGCATCGAAACGTGCCCGCGCGCTCCTCATGATTGAGAGGGCTCGTGCCCGGACGCTCCGTGCCATGGTGCCGCAGCACCTGATACTGATCGGGGGTCAACATCCGACGCCACTCTTCATCGCTCTTGTGAACCGGAAACTCGTCGGCCATCGTCTCACCAGTGGATGGGCTCGCGAGCCAGACGATGAGCGGCGTCAGACCGCAGGCGCTGGCAAGGACCGCGAGAAACTGCCGTCGCTCTCCCATCCGATCTCCTGAAATGGGGTCGGGAGTCATTTTCACAGGTCTCCCTCGAAATGACTCCCGACCCCATTTACCGCAACGCGGGTCCGTTGGCCCGCAGCCACTGCCGCGCTTCACGATACCCCGGACACGCCGCCGCCACCAGCCGCCAGTACGCGCGTGAATGATCGAGTCGGCGGAGGTGCATCAACTCGTGGATCAGGACGTAGTCGAGGACATCTGGAGGCATGAGGACCAGACGCCAGTTCAGTGAGATATGTCCGTCGCGGCCGCAGGATCCCCATCGCGTCCGCTGATTGCGAATGCTGACGCGCGTCACGGTGAGACCGTGCTGAGCCGCCAGCGCGAGCAGGCGCGCTGGCAGCTCGGCTCGCGCCCGGGTGCGGTGTGCGTGCCGATCTTCGAAGCTCAGTGTCGATGGCGTGATCCGCGCCCGCTCGCGCGCGATCCAGTCGAGGTGACGGCCCACGAACTCGTCCGCCTCCCGTCTCGATCCGCCGCGTGGGATGGTGACGCGAATGCGTCCGTCTGAATCGACGCGGAGGAGATAGCGTCTCGCGCGGCGATGACGGACGAAGTACACGCCGCTGGTCGGTCCGAGCCCGCTGACGCGAGTCGGTGCGATCGTTCTGACGGTCGTCGGTGCGATCTGGCTGACGCTGGTCGGTGCGATCTTGCTGTCGCTCGTCGGTGCGGTTGGTGCGGACGATGCGAATGGGAGCGCCAGCTGCACGATCACAGGATACCGCGGATTCGCCGCGCTCCCGCCCGCTTCCCGACGCGGCAGTTGCATCACCCCAGACGATATGTTATTTCTATAACACTTCTGCGAAAGGCATAACAGATGGCATCGGCACTCCACACCGTGCTCACCCGGCGCGAGCGGCAGATCATGGACATCCTCTTCCGCCGCGGGCGCGCCACCGCCGCCGAGGTCATGGCCGACCTGCCCGGCGAGCCCAGCTACTCCACCGTGCGCACGCAGCTGCGGGTCCTCGAAGAAAAAGGACATGTCCGGCACGACGAGGAAGGGCTGCGCTACGTCTACTCGGCCGTCGTCCGTCGCCACGCCGCGCGCAAGTCGGCGCTCAAGCATCTGGTCGATACCTTCTTCGACGGATCGGCGGAGAAGGCCGTGGCCGCGCTCCTCGGCGGCGAAGCCGCGAAGGTCTCGAACGAGGAGCTCGATCGCATTGCCGATCTGATCGCGAAGGCGAGAAAAGGAGGCGCGCAATGAGCCTGCTGCTCGAGGTCGCCTTCAAGACGACCGTCATCTTTCTCCTCGTGCTCGGCGCGCTGCCCCTCCTCCGTCGGCGATCCGCGGCGTTTCGTCACTACCTGCTTGCCGTCGCGTTCGTCTGTGCAGCAGTCATCCCTGCGCTCACGCTCATCGTACCGTCGTGGCACATGCCGGTGTCCGCGTCGTGGTTGGGACTCGAACCCCCGTCCACGATGACGTTCGTCAGCAGTCCGCAAGCGACACCGTCTGCCAGTGCTGAATCATCCGCCGCTCCAACGCCGGTCGGCACGACCGCGCGCGTCAGCGCCGTACAGATCGTCGGTGGCATCTGGGGCCTGGGGGCTCTGGTCGGCCTCGCCATCGTCATGGCTGGAATGTGGCGCCTCAGACGGCTATCGCGTCACGGCCGCGAGCTCGATGACGGTCCCTGGCGTGAGCAGATCGATGAGATCGCAACTGAATTCAGCATCCAACAACCGGTGCGACTCGTCCACAGCCCGCATCCCACCTTGCTCGTCACCTGGGGATCGATGCGGCCGCGGATTCTGCTGCCCGCGTCGGCTCTCGGTTGGTCCGACGATCGGGTCCGCATCGTCCTCTGCCACGAGCTCGCGCACGTCACGCGGCACGATTGGATGATCCTCATCGCGGCAAACGTGCTGCGGTCCGTCTACTGGTTCAACCCGCTCGTGTGGATCGCCTATCGACGGCTCCGACACGAGAGCGAACAGGCCTGTGACGATCTCGTGCTCGCACGCGGTGTCGCGCCGGCCGACTACGCGTCTCATCTCCTCGCCGTTGCGAGGGAAACCGTGCTCCGCAGACACGCGTGGTCTCCGGCGACGGCGATCGCCCATCCATCCACGCTCGAAGGGAGAGTTCGCGCCATGTTGAATCAGAGCTTGAATCGGACGCCGCTGACACGCGCTGGGCGGCTCACCGCGACGATCGTAGCGATCGGATCCTCAATCGTCATCGCCGGAGCGGGTGTGTCGATGATGGCAGCACCAATCGCCGGTGCGCTCCCGCCCGCTCCGTCTCCGCAGGCGACGCCGGCGTCGGCGGCCGCGTCGTCGCCCTCCACCAGCGCAATCGACCTGCGCAATGCGACCATCGAGGCCAACGGGACGCGCATCACAGCCGATCGCATCCTCATCGAGCATGCACAGCCGTCCGCGACTTCAGGCCCGGGCACCATCACCGGAGTCCTCTACGACCAGACCGGTGGATTGCTTCCCGGCGTCAACGTGTCGCTGGTGCAGCGGCCCGATGGTGCAAGCTACTCCACCGTGTCGGATCGCAACGGCGTGTTCAGGTTCGAGCTGCTCCCATCGGGCAACTACGAGCTCGCCTCATCGTTGCCTGGCTTCTCTACCGTAACGACACTCCTCAAGGTAGATACGGGCCGCGTCGCTCAGCGAAGCATCACGATGCCGATCGGCTCGCTGCAGGAGACGATCACCGTCACAGGCGGCAACGGCAGCGTCGAATCCAGGGCGCAGGTCGAGTCCAGGGCACAGGGCGTCGTGCGTCCCGAGCGACGTCGTCAGGTTTTTGTTTACGACTCCGAGAATCGCCCGCGCCCGGCTCAAGAATCGCGGACATTTTTCTCGGGCGGCATCGGCGGACAAATCAAACAACCGGCCAAGACCCTGAACGTCAACCCGATATTTCCGGCGGAAGCCGGTCGCGCGTCCGATGTCATCGTGCTCACCGCGCGCATCGGCATCGACGGCTTCCTCAGCGACATTCGCGAGGTGGGCGACCGCGCCTCCAGCACCCCGCCGGCGACGCATGCCGCATTCCTCGCGTCGGCTCTGGACGCCGTACGTCAATGGGAGTTCACGCCGACACTCCTGAACAACGTGCCGGTCGACGTGAACATGACGATCAATATCTCGTACGTGGGCCGGTAGGGAGTCGACGCGTTGGATGGGGCTGGTAGGGTGGATGGGGCTGGTCGCGTAGATAGGGCAAGTGGGTGCACGAGGCCCTCAGCTCCCTATCCACCCCCATCCACCCAACCAGCCCTATCTACCCTACCT
>DATFRP010000243.1:0-33144 GCA_035263125.1 Vicinamibacterales bacterium | reverse complement strand
TCCTTGCTCCCGTCTTCGGTGATCGGCACGCCCGAGATCCGGTAGTTCTTCATCAGATCGAGCGCTTCGAAGATGCGGTTCGACGGAGACAGCGTGATCGGGTTCACGATCATGCCGCTCTCCGAACGCTTGACGCGATCGACTTCGGCCGCCTGCTCGTGAATCTGCAGATTCTTGTGGATGATGCCGAGACCACCGAGCTGCGCCATGCCAATGGCAAGCGCGGACTCGGTGACGGTGTCCATCGCGGCGCTGAGGATGGGAACGTTCAATCGAATGTTGCGTGTGAGTCGCGTGGAGACGTCCACCTGAGTGGGGAGGACCGTCGAGTGTTGCGGCACGAGCAGCACGTCGTCGAAGGTCAGCGCTGTGGTGATGCCCAGAGCGGTTTCGGTCATCAACGGGGAAGCGGTCGTCAATTCCATGGACTCCTCATAAAGCGCAAAAGGCCGACATGCGTCGGCCTTTTCGTCTCAATCATGCTGCGGCACCGTGGCACTTCTTGTATTTCCTGCCGCTGCCACACGGGCACGGATCGTTGCGCCCGACCTTTGGTTCCTCGCGTCTCACGGTCTTCACCACGTCATCACCGCCGGTGCGCGCCGGCGTCGGCGCTTGAGCCGCTGCGGCCTGGGTGCGGGAGGCGCCGGCGAAAGCCGGCACCGCCTCGGCGCCCGGATTATTGAGCGTCATCTGTGCCGCGCGAGGAGGTCTCGAGCGTGCCGCGGCCGGTCGTGGAACGGCGACCTCGCCGGCTTCACCTTCCTGGCCGACGACCGGCCTGAGCCAGAAGAGATACCGCACCATCTCTTCCTCGATGCGCCCCTTCATGTCCTGGAAGAGCGCGAAGCTCTCTTTCTTGTACTCGACCAATGGATCGCGCTGGCCGTATCCCCGCAGCCCGATGCCTTCCTTCAGGTGATCGAGCGAGTAGAGGTGGTCCTTCCACTGCCCGTCCACAATCTGGAGCATGATGTCGCGCTCGACCCGACGAAGGAGTTCACCGCCGATCAGCTTTTCCTTGTCCTTGTAGCCGTTCTTGATGACGTCCCACATGGCGTCGCCCATCTCGTCGGCACTCTTGGTCTCGAGTTCGAGGCCATCCAGCACCGCCGGATCGACTCCGAACACGCGCGAGACCTCTCGCTTGAGCGCGGGGATGTCCCATTCCTCGATCGCAAGCGCCTTGCCTGCGAATCGATCCACCTGATCGTCGAGGATGTCTTCCGCGAGCGCGAGCAGGTACTGGCCCGTGTCGACGAGCTCTTCCTCCGTCAGGTGGACCTTGCCCTCGAGAACTTCGCGTCGCAGCGTGTAGACGCTCTCACGCTGCTTGTTCATCACGTCGTCGTATTCGAGCAGGTGTTTGCGAACGCCGAAGTTCTGGGCTTCGACCTGTTTCTGGGCTCGCTCGATCGCGCGTGTGACCATGCCGTGCTCGATCGGCACGCCTTCTTCCATGCCGAGGCGCTGCATCAGGCCTGAAATCCGCTCCGACCCGAAGATGCGCATCAGATCGTCTTCGAGCGAGAGATAGAAGCGCGAGGATCCCGGGTCGCCCTGTCGTCCGGCGCGGCCTCGCAGCTGGTTGTCGATGCGGCGCGCCTCGTGGCGTTCGGTGCCGAGGATGTGGAGGCCTCCGAGGTCGACGACCACGTTGTGGTCGTCGTCCATCTGCCGCTTGAAGTGCGCGAAGATCCGCTCCCAGTCCGGCCGCGGCACGCGATAGAAGCCGTCGACGTGGAAGAAATACACAAACTCTTCGTCGTCGATGAACTTCTCTTCACCCTTCGGCAGACGCTCGGCCACCTGTTCGGCCAGGCACTGCTGCCGTGCGGCGTGCTCGGGGTTGCCGCCCAGCAGAATGTCCGTTCCGCGGCCGGCCATGTTGGTGGCGATCGTGAGGTTGCCTTTATGTCCTGCCTGCGCGACGATCTCGGCTTCCTGCGCGTGGTACTTCGCGTTGAGGACCACGTGCTTGATGCCGCGCTTCTGGAGCAGTCTCGACAATCTCTCGGACTTCTCGATCGACACGGTTCCGACCAGCGTCGGGCGGCCGGCATTCTGCTTCTCGATGATGTCGCTGACGATCGCGTCGTACTTTTCGACCTCGGTCCGGTAGATCAGGTCGGCTTCCTCGATGCGCTTCAGCGGCCGGTTGGTCGGGATGACGATGACATCGAGGTTGTAGATCTTGGCGAACTCCGGCGCTTCGGTTTCGGCGGTACCGGTCATCCCGGCGAGCTTCTTGTACTTGCGGAAGTAGTTCTGGAAGGTGATGGTCGCGAGCGTCTGGTTCTCACGCTCGATCTTGACCTTTTCTTTGGCCTCGACGGCCTGATGCAGCCCGTCGCTCCAGCGGCGGCCTGGCATGAGTCGACCGGTGAACTCGTCGACGATGACGATGCCGCCGTCCTTGATCATGTACTCCACATCCAGACGGAACAGCGTGTGCGCACGCAGCGCCTGGTTGATGTGGTGGAGCAACGGCATGTTGACCGGATCGTAGAGGCCGTTCGACTCGGGCACGAGACGATGCTTGAGCATCTGCTCGGCCTTGGCCATGCCAGTCTCGGTCAGCGTCACCGTCTTGTGCTTCTCGTCGACGATGTAGTCTCCGGTCTTCTCGAGCTCTTCCCGTTCCTCGGCTTTGACGTTGCCCTGAGTGACCGCGCCCTTCTTCAGCCGCGGGATGATTCGATCGACCTCGTAGTAGAGATCGGTCGACTCCTCGGCGGGGCCCGAGATGATGAGCGGCGTTCTCGCTTCGTCGATGAGGATGCTGTCGACCTCGTCGACAATGGCGTAGTGATGTCCGCGTTGCACCATCTGGTTCAACTCGAACTTCATGTTGTCGCGCAGGTAGTCGAAGCCGAACTCGTTGTTGGTGCCGTAGGTGATGTCCGAGCCGTAGGCAATCTGTCGCTGCTCGTCCCGCAGGTCGTGCTGGATGACACCGACGCTCATGCCGAGGAAGCGGTACAGACGTCCCATCCACTCCGAGTCGCGTCGGGCCAGGTAGTCGTTGACCGTGACGACGTGGACCCCTTTGCCTTCGAGAGCGTTCAGGTAGGCGGGAAGCGTGGCAACGAGCGTCTTGCCTTCGCCGGTCTTCATTTCGGCGATGGTGCCGTGATGCAGCACCATGCCACCGATCAGCTGGACGTCGAAGTGCCGCATGTTGAGCACGCGGCGGCCAGCCTCGCGCACCACGGCAAACGCTTCGACGAGCAGGTCGTCGAGCGCCGCGCCGTCGGCGACGCGCTTCCGGAATTCGATCGTCTTTTCTCGGAGTTGTTCGTCGCTGAGCGCTTTGATCGCCGGTTCGAGGGCGCCAATCTCCGAGACCAGCGGCCGGAGCCGCTTAATCTCTCGTTCGTTCTGAGTACCGATGACCTTCGCGAGCAGTTGGCCGATCATGCGTATGGAAAGAGCTGGCTACGAAGGAATATCTACCGATTGTAGCCGTGGGACTACAGATCGGCAAGGAAACCGCGGTTTCCCAGCCAGCTACTGCGCGCGGGTCTTCTGTTGTGTGAGGAGTTGGAGCGGGTTGAGGAGTCGGCCGTTCGCCATCACCTCGTAGTGAAGGTGCGGCCCGGTCGTTTTGCCAGTGTTTCCGATCCTGCCGATCATCTCGCCGCGCTTCACGCGGTCACCGATGTGAACCAGAAACTGGGAGAGGTGGCCGTATCGTGTCTCGAGGCCGAACCCATGGTCGAGGATAATCAGGTTGCCGTAGCCGCCGGCGAATCCGGCCTGGGTGACCAGACCCGCGGCTGTCGCGTAGATCGGCTGACCCTTCTCGCCAGCGATGTCGAGGCCAGGGTGGTAGTCCGGACCACCGTTCAACGGATCTGTGCGCGGCCCCATGGTCGATGTGAGCCACCCTTGAGTGGGCCAGATCGACGGAGTCGCCGCTGCCAGCGCGTTCCGTTTCTCGACGTTGGTCCGCACCGACTGCAGCCGCGATTCGAGCCCTTCCAGGAGCGTGCGGAGGAGGCCGAATGTATCGTCAGGGTTTGAGAGGGCAGTGAGGGTGCGGGCGTACGAGGAATCCTGTTTGGCGGTTGTCGCGCTGACCGGACCAGTGGCCGCCGCGGTACCGCCCATGGCGCGGGCTTTGACGAGCGCCGGGAGCTTGTCCATGGTCCGCGCCAGGCTCGGGTCGAACGCGGCGCGCGCACCCAGGTCGGCGATGGCCGACTGGATGGACTGAATCTGCCCGGACAATTCCTGGGTTGCGTTCCGATAACTGGCGTTTTCGATCTCGAGGGCCTGCTGATTCGCGTAAAGACCGGTAACGTCGCTCCTGGCCTTCCAGGCAGCGCCTATGCCGACGAGCACCGGCAGCGTCGCCATCGCGCACGCCACCGCCACGGCGGGTCGCGCCGAGATGGTGATTCGGCGGACCACTCCGGAGGTCCGGTCGGCGATTAGGATGGTGTACCGGCGTGCTGCCATCAACTACCCAATTAACAAACAAGACAATCGGGCACCACTAACGGGTGCTTCACCACGTTTATCGGACGCCAGAACTACAGGGAGCAGAGCGAGCGAAGCACAGCCTACCATAGGACGAAAAAGGCCTTCAACGAAGTTGCCTGTTTTTTCGCCTTTCCTGCAAAACTTAATGGGACATTCTGTGAAAGCGACTCAGGCGCGGCTGCAGGTCCTTCTCGCTGCTCTGCTGTTCTCGACGGGCGGCGCGGGCATCAAGGCTGCGGCGTTTTCAGGAGTGCAGGTGTCGGCGCTCCGGTCGGGCATTGCGGCGATCGTCCTCGCCGTGGTTTTCCGTGGACAACTGAACATGTCGTGGCCAGTGCTGCGCGTTGGCGTGGTGTATGGAGCCACCCTCACGCTCTTCGTCCTGTCGACCAAGCTCACCACCGCAGCAAACGCGATCTTCCTCCAAGCTACCGCGCCGCTCTACCTGCTGATCCTGTCTCCGATGCTCTTAGGAGAGCGGTTCACGAAGCGAGACATTCTGTATCTCGCAGGCATTGCGGTCGGTCTGGCGTTCTGCGTGGCTGGCCGCCCTCCAGCAACGACAACTGCTCCGAATCCCACGCTGGGTAATCTGCTCGGCGTCCTGTGCAGCATGGTCTGGGCGTTGACTTTGCTGGGACTTCGTCATCTGGAGAGGGACGCTCGGCGACAGGGATCTGCGATGGCGGCGGTGGTCGCCGGCAATGCGCTCGCGAGCCTCGTGGCACTGCCATTCGCGTGGCCACTGCCAATGGCGTCGGTTCTGGAGTGGGCGACGATTGGCTATCTCGGCACTTTTCAGATCGCGCTGGCCTACGTGTTCCTGACCAGGGCGGTGCGGCGACTGCCGGCATTCGAGGTGTCACTGCTCCTGCTGCTCGAACCTGTTCTGAACCCGGCGTGGACCTGGGCCATACGAGGCGAGCACCCAGGCACATGGACCATCATGGGCGGCGCAGTCATCATCGCAGTCACCGCGATCAAGAGCCTCTATGAGACCTATGAGGATCGGACCGTTCGCGCCATCGTCTGACGTCTGAAAGGAGACCCTCACGCTGCGGGTCCACCTCAGACACTCGCCGACTGCATCGCGAACCCCATCGTCCCCTCGCACGGCCCGTGGAACAGTACTCCCTAGACACGGAGATTACGGAGACACGGATTAACAGGAGAAACGGAGACACGGAGTACGAACGGAGCTGCCTGCTGATCATGAGGTGTTTGTCTTCGTGCGCACCGCTCGGCCCATCCGCGCGCGCAGCGCGCGGCCCCACTCGCCTCAGAGCTGTGTGACACCGGACGACCTCCGTTGAGTCTCGGTTCCTCCGTTTCTCCTGTTAACCCGTTCCTCCGAAAACCTCCGTTCCCCGGGAGTCCAGTCAAGACTACTTCCGCCTGAGACACTCTCACGCTGCGGCTGCGGGTTGTCGCGGCGCGAGATGAGGCGCAGCGGCAGTCCCCGGGAGACCGTCGCTGCGAAAGTTCACCGGCCGCGAAAGGCCAGCAGAGAGAGCGCGCTGGTCAACGGCAAATACATCAGGAGCACGACGCGCACGATCCTGGCGCGCGCTGCGATCGGATCGACCGGCGTGGTTGAATGCAGTTCTCGGACGGCCCATGGAGAGAGGGCGAGCGAGAGTGCGATGACACCCCAATGCACCAGCGCGAGCGCGGAGTGATCCTCTGAAGCCCTGAAGGCAATCAACGCCAGTGCCGCAGCGGTGATGAGCATCGCGACGGCCAGCAGCCAACCAGTCTTGAGCATCGGCTTCTCCTCTAGGTGAGCACTACCCGCACGAGCTGAGGTAAAGGACTCCCTGAATGGCGGCCGCGATCTCGATCATCGCGCACACCGGTGCCAGGGCCGGCCAGAAGTACGAGGCGCCGCAGACGAGCCCTGCGTCCACGCCAAGCCGAGCGATCTCCACCTGCAACTGCTGGCAGTACCCGACGTACCAGGCTGGGTCGTACTGCACTCGTCGAACGCGCGCGCCGCGATCACCCTGGCGATCCAGCTCCCCTCCGATCGTTTCGAACGTCAGCGCGGTGCGAGTGAGCAGACCGCTGACGCCGCCGTTGGTCAATTCGTCGAGGACGTCGTTGCGCGCGTTGTAATCCAGCGCAACGCGATTGGGCACGCGATCGTCGAGCTCGACGCCGTACTGTTTCAGGCGCGTCTTCATTGCCGCTCGATCGACCTCGGCATACAGCACGGCCTCGCGCCCTTTCGCCCGCACGAGATCATTGAGCGCCCGCTTCGAGGGCGCATCGATCCCTATGAACAGACTGTAGGCGGCCGTCGTCCGCAACTGCGCCGCGATGGTGCGTGCGTCTTCGGCCTTGGCGCCGCGGTTCTGCATTCGGTTGTGCACAGCGGCGAGCTCTTTGAGAGCGTGATCGAACATCGGGTCCGGACCTGCAGTCGCGCCGTGATTGTGACCCTGCGTGACTGCCGAACGCGCACTTGCTCCGTAGACGGCTCCTGCCAGCAGAGGGATCCCTGTTGCCACCGAACCGACGAACACCCGACGACTGACATCTGCGTTCATACTTCACCATGCGTTTCTGCACCCAGCCTCATTCCGTCAACCTGTATTGCAGCGCCTCGGCGACGTGATCAGCCGCCACGTCGCGGGCGCCGACAAGATCTGCAATCGTCCGCGCCACCTTGAGGACGCGGTCGTAGCCTCGCGCCGTCAGCCCCATGGCACTGACGGCGCGCCGCAGGATCGCGCGACCGGCGGCATCGGGCCGGCAGAACGCGGCGACCGCCGTGCCACGCAGGTCGGCGTTCGTGCGCGCGCCGCGCTCACCGTAGCGGCGCTGCTGCGCACGACGTGCCGAACACACCCGCTCGCGCACCGGCGCCGACGCTTCGCCCGGCAGCCCCTCCGCAATCGCATGCACCGGGACCGCGGGCACGTGGACGATCAGATCGATCCGATCTCGAAGCGGGCCCGAGAGTCGTCCTCGGTACTTCGCGATCTGCTGGGGCGTGCAGCGGCAGGCGCGGCGTTCGTCGCCCTGAAACCCGCACGGGCACGGATTCATCGCCGCGACCAGCACGAACCTTGCGGGGAACGCCGCGGTGCGCGCGGCGCGCGCGATCGTCACTCGACCTTCCTCGAGTGGTTGTCGCAGCACTTCGAGCACACGGCGGTCGAACTCCGGCATCTCGTCGAGGAACAGCACACCGTTGTGGGCGAGCGAGATCTCACCGGGTCGAGGAATGGAGCCGCCTCCCACCAGCGCGACGTTCGACACGGTGTGATGCGGCGCGCGAAAGGGACGTTCGCTGAGCAGGCCGCACCCGGCTGGCAGCGTACCGGCAACCGAGTGGATCGCTGTGCATTCGAGCGCCTCATCGAACGTCAGCGGCGGCAGGATGGTACCAAGACGACGAGCCATCATCGTCTTGCCGGCACCTGGCGGTCCCGTGAGCAGCAGGTTGTGCGCGCCGGCCGCGGCCACTTCGAGCGCGCGCCGCGCGAGCAGCTGGCCACGGACGTCGGCAAGATCATGATCATGGTCCCGTGACGGCGGCGCGACTGCAGGCGCCGGTACGGCGCGCTGCGCGTCCTCAGGCCGGTTCAGCGCATCCACGGCTTCCGCCAATGAGCGCGCCGTGCACACGTCCAACCCGTCGACGACGCAGGCTTCGGCGGCGTTTTGCGGCGGCAGGAGCAGACGCTTGAGCCCCAGGCGCCGGGCTGCGACCGCTATCGGCAGAACGCCACGAATGGCGTTGATGCCCCCGTCGAGAGACAGTTCGCCAACCACCACCGTGTCGTCGACGGCGCGGCGTGTCAGCGGCCCCGACGTCGCGAGCAGTCCGAGCGCGATCGGCAGATCGAACGACGAGCCGGCCTTGCGAACGTCGGCTGGGGCCAGGTTGACGGTGATGCGGTGATGGGGAAACTCGAAGCCCGAATTGCGTATGGCGGAGCGCACCCGGTCGCGGCTTTCACGCACAGTCGCGTCGGGCAGACCGACCATCGTGAAGTGAGGCAAACCGAAGGCGACGTCGACCTCGATATGTACCGGGTAGGCGTCGATCCCGAAGACGGCAGCACTGCGAAGGCTCGCGAGCACGATGCCTCTTAGCAGTGCAAGAAGCGGTGCGAGGGGCAATCACGCGGAATCTGGCGTGAAGGGCTCCGAGACGCGTCACGCGATTGGAGTTCGTGCGATCTCTCCGTCCCGAAAAGATCGCAGGATTTGCGTGGTGGCTTCGGTGGGCGAGAGCAGGGCGACGGAGGGAACGGCTTGAGACGGAGCGAACGGATTAGGACGGAGGGAACGGACTAAGACGAAGAGAACGGATTAACAGGAGAAACGGAGGATCTTGGTCAGCTTGCCGGGGAGAGTGTCAGGTTTTTGTGTGTAGGGCGCGTTGACGATGATGCGTTGTGGGGCAGCGTCCATGCGCCGGTGCATTCGACGTCCTCGGGACCACGAAGCGATCCTCATCCAGGATCGCAGACTGGTTCATCGCGAGGTGCCAGTAGTTGGCGGCCTTCCACCAGCCGGCGGTAATGTTGCGCCGGGCGAGCCAGATCAGCTTGGTCGCCGCCTCGTCTTGGGGGAAGTGCCCGCGAGTCTTGATGATCTTTCCGCAGCCTCGCATGCACACTCTCCAACGCATTGGTCGTGTCGATCACGCGACGGATCGCCGGCGGAAAGGCGAAGAAGGGACTCACGTGCGACCAGGCGCGGCGCCAGGACGCGACCACCGTGCGAAACCGCGCGCCCCACGGCCCCTGCTCGAAGGCGTCCAGTGCGGCGACCGCCGCGTCGGCGCTGGACGCCGTGTAGACCGGCCGCAGCGCAGCGGCGAGCGGCTTCCGTTCCTGCCAATTGGCGACGTCGAGACTGTGCCGCAGTGGTGTCCGGGGCTTCTCCCCGTCAGGGGCATAGCCCAGGTGGTGCGTCAACTCGCCGCCAAGCATCCGCTCCACCAGCGCCTTCTTAACGCTTCGTGATGGCGTCGACCTCGCCCTGCGACATCGGTCGCGCGGGGCCAGCGAACTGATCAAGGATCGTCTCGCGAACGTCCGTAACCTTTTGTTGGCGTGTCCGCGGCATCGATACTCCCCGTGCTATGCCCCACACACAAAACTCCGGACACTCTCGGGTCTCCCTTGGTTCCTTAGCGCGTACCGCGAACCTTTCGAACGACGAGAGAAACAAAAATCTCCGTTCCTCCGTTTCTCCTGTTAATCCGTTCCTCCGTCACCTCCGTTTCTTGTTCCTTCTGTCACCTCCGTTCCCTTCGAAACCTCCGTTCCCTCGTCATCAGTCTTCGAATTCGAGCAGTCGTGCCTGGCGTGCGACCCGCGCGCGTGTGAGGCGGTCGATCGTGAGACCGGCGAGCACGATCACGACGGCCGCAATGACCATCGACATCGCGCTGCGGTACAGCCTCGACGAGAAGAACTGGATGATCGCGCTGATGCCGATCGTCGCCATGGTGAATCCGAAGTAGACCGTCGATCCGCGAGTCCTGCCCATCGGCTTCGAGAAGGGGAGCGACGGATCGAGCAGCACCGCGACCTGCAGAACGAGGTGGCCGACGAGTCCGAGAAAGGTGATGTGGACGAGCACGTGACCAGGATGCCCGACCACATAGGTGTAGATCGCGAAGACCAGCAACAGGTAGGGGACAAGGAAGAAGGCGACCAGCACGTTCTTCGAGGCGCGTGCGATCTGCATGCGATCGGCCGGCGTCGTGAAGAAGATCCACGACGCGCGATAGGAGTCGCTCCGCGTCAGCAGCATGCTGAGCATCGATGGCGACATCAGCACCGAGAGCGTGACCGGCCACGCCTGCAGGCCGGCGCCCGCGCTGAAGGGATCGACGATCGCACCATTACGGACGCCCATCCAGACGTAGAAGAGGGTGAACGGCAGAAGGCCGAGCACGCCCATACGAAAACGATGATCGTGTCGGAACTGGCTGCGGACGAGCAGCGCGACGGCGCGCGCTTCGCCACGACTGAACCAGAACGCGAAGCGTCCACTCCGCTTTGGACGGTTCTGGACGCGGGCGGACGTTGTGATCGCCCCGAGCCGCTCCGAGTAGTCCATCGACAACCGGCCACCGAGTTGCGATGCCGTCACTGCCAGCAGTACCACCGAAAGGCCTGCCAGCATGATGGCCCGCGTAGATGCCTGGCCAGCGGCAACTTCCAGGTAGCTTCCGAACCAGGTACCTGGATAGAGGAAGAGCCAGGGCGTGTCCGGCATCCTGAACGAGCTCACGACCGTTCGCGACATGACGCTCGACAGCACGAACTGTCCGCCGTACACGGCAAAGCTCATCGCGAATTGCAGATACGAGAGCGCCCGTTCGATGGCATCAGGACCAACGGCGCGCAACACCGAGGCGTAGCCGAGTGCAATCACCAGCGTGGTCGACATCGACGCCCCGTAGACGTTGAATCCCATCGCGACGCCCACGGGCCAGCCGTGTCGGAGAAATGCCGACAGCACCGGCAGCCACGCCGCTGCGGTCGTCAGCGTCATCGTGTAGATGAGGATGTTCGTCAGCTTGACGGCGAAGTACGTGCGGGAAGAAACCGGTCGAAAACCCAGAATCGCGTAGTCGGCTGGCGACGCAATCACCGCGTTGTGATCGAGAATCACCGCGGTGCCGATCACGAAGGCGGTATACGTCGCGGCCACCGTACCGACCAGGAACAGATCGCGACTTGCCCAGACGAAGAACGCGATGAACGCGCCGAAGAGCGTGTAGAAGACCGCCTGCAAAACGAGTCCAGCCACCGCGCGCGCCTCGCGGCCGAACTGGCGCTGACCAAGCGCAGTCACGCGGAAATCGAGCTTCACCGCCGTCAGCGTGAGCGCCTTCCACTGATCGAAGTCGATGCCTAAGGCAGCGAACAGACGCCTCATACCCGATCGAGGGCCGAGATCAACTCCGAGGCGAGGCGGGTGACGTCGCGCACACCAGTCAGCTGGCTGAACGCTTCCTCCAGACTCGCCGTGCCGGTCTGGCTGCGGATCTCCTCGACGGTGCCGTCCGCGATCTGTTTTCCGTCGTTGATGATCACGATGCGCGTGCACATCCGTTCGACGACATCGAGGATGTGTGAGCAGAAGAGGATGGTTCGCCCTTGTGCCGCCAGTTGCTTCAGGACCTCCTTGACGACCATCGCGGCATTGGCATCGAGACCATCGAGCGGCTCGTCGAGGAACAGAACTTCGGGCCGATGGATGAGCGCCGAGGCGATGAGCACCTTCTGTCGCATGCCCTTCGAGAACTCGCGCATCCGCTGATGCTTCTCGACGTCGAGCCCGAAGAGCTCGAGGAGCTCGCCGCTCCTGGTGCTGGCGGTCTTGGGATCGAGATGATGGAGGCACGCGATGAGCTCGAGATACTCCGATGGCGTGAGTCCGTCGTAGAGCGCAGCGGTCTCAGGCACATAGCCAATCCGTCGTTTCACCTCGAGCGGATGTTCGACGACGTCGAAGCCCGCGATCCGCGCGTGCCCGCGAGTCGGTCGAATCATCCCGGTGAGAATCTTGACAGTGGTCGACTTGCCCGCGCCGTTTGGTCCGAGGAATCCGAGAATGTCACCCGGTTCGACGCGGAGGTTCAAATCGGACAGCGCGAGCTTGGGGCCGTACTCGCGCGACAACTGCTCCGTCTCGATCGTCGACATCTCTAATGGACTGTTTGAGACCCGTCTGTGGCGGTCGGAAATCGCTGATACATCCCACTAATCCCTGGCCGGCACGATTTCGATGTAGTCGAACGCGCCGCCATCGGGTGGCGTCGTGTTCACATCGACCATGATCTCATCGCCCGGTTTCAGCGTCACACGACGCACCGTGTGTCGCGTCGCCGTGTGCCCATTCGGGCTCGCGGATCCGAACTGCCCATCGGCAACCCAGCTGTCGATCCGGCGAGCGCCAACCGACACGCCGTATCTCGCCTCACCGTCGTTCTCATCGAAGTACCCGACCGCGATGTCGTAGAGGCCCGCGGTTCCCTGAAAACGATGGTGAGCAACACAGAGTCCACCTGCGGCGCACACCGCCGCCTGGGCGCCTGAGGCGGTTTCCCAGGGGGTCACTGCTGTCACAGCAAATCGATCGAGCGTCATCGATTCGGCTTCGACGCGGCCGGGAAGTCGCCGTCCTGTCGCATCAGGAATGCCCGACACCCACCGAAACCAGCTGGTCACCGCATCGCGCCAGACGATCGCGTGCCCAGCCTGATATTCGAGCTTTGCCAGTACGGAGGCGAAGCGCTCGGGATCGATGAACGGTTCGAGCCGCCGCCATCGTTCGACGAACGCGGCCGCGTTCATGGCGCCCTGATAGTGGGAATTGTAGATGTATTGAATGACCGTTTCGCCCGAGCGCAGCTTGTAGGTGTAGGGCACGTGATGAAAGAAGAGCAGCAGCTCCTCAGGTGTCGACGCACGCGATTCGAGCATTGCGGCCACCGCCGGCGAGTACTGCGACACGAAGCCAGTGCCGGTTGCCACCGTGCGATCCATGCCGATGCCGGTCCCATTCGCGCGATGCCACTGGCCCCAACCGTTTCGCTCGGATGATTCGATCCCCGGACCGTAGTGCACGCCGATGATGTCGGTGAGCGTACCGGCGCCGAGCGGACCGGTGTATTGCTCGTAGGTCGGCCACGACTCGAGCAGGATACCGACCGTCACTTCGACGACCAGCGGTTTGTCGTTGAAGGTCAGCTTCGTCCACTCCTCAGCGATCTCTCGCGACGGAAGATCGGGGTTCCAGGCGAGCCGGCCGAAGCCGTACAGGTTCGCCATCGCGAGGTCGTGTCCGAGCCAATTGACGTCGCGCCCGATGTTGGACACACCGACGAACCCGGCGTCACGCCGGCCGAACAGGCGGCCCGACACGAAGCTCTTGACCGGCGTCCCGGTGCCCTTCACCTGCAGATCGAAATCGAGCACACGCTTCCACATCGGGACGATGAAGCAGACGTGGCGCTGCTGTCCGAGGTATTCCTGCGTGATCTGCAGCTCGATCACCTTGTTGGTGTTCGGCAGGGCGCCAAAGAGCGGAGACGGCGGTTCGCGAACCTGGAAATCGATCGGCCCATGCTTGATCTGAACAACGACGTTCGCGTCGAACTGCCCGTCGAGCGCGTGAAAGTTGTCGTAGGCGGCGCGGGCGCGATCGTTCTTCGGATTGCGCCAGTCCATGAGGTGGTCGTAGACGAAGCCGCGATAGAAGATCAGCCCGCCACGGGGAGCGAGGGCGCGTGCGATCACGTTTGCGGCGTCGGCGTGAGTCCGGCCGTACGCCGACGGACCGAGTCGGCCTTCGGAGTCGGCCTTGAGGACGACGCCGCCAAGATCGGGCACCGCTCGATAGATCGCGTCGACACGATCTTTCCAGAAGGCTGCGACTCGCGGGTCGAGCGGATCGAACGTGTCCAGCCCGCCGATCTTTGTCGGGCTGCTGAAATCGATCGAGACCGACAGGCTGATGCCCCATGGTCTCAGGACATCAGCCACGCGGGCGAGCTGCGGCAGGAACGCGTCGGTAATGACCTGAGGGTTTGCGTTGACGTTGTTGATCGTGAGCCCGTTGATGCCGACGGAGGAGAGCAGACGCGCGTAGTCGCGAACGCGCGTGAGATCCTGGACGACACGTCCGTTGTCGAAGAAGATCGATCGTCCCGCATAGCCGCGTTCGATCGTGCCGTCGAGATTGTCCCAGTGGTTGACCCATCGGATCGATGCCGAGGGTTCCTCGCGGTCGTCGAGTTGCCCGGCGTCGGCGTGCATGGCGATTCGGCGAAGGAGGGCGAACGCACCATAGAGCACACCGCGATCGCTCTGGCCGGCCACTACGAGCGCGGGGCCCTGACGGGTGGCGACGCGTCCGAGCCAGAAGCCATCGGCTCGAAGCTGCGACGGCATTGCCGGGTCGTCGACCGACGCGCGAACACGATCGAGCACGCCGAGCAGAATCACCGCTTCGCCGCCGCGACTCGCTTGGGACACGACCGGCTCACCGAGCATCGAGGTCAGGCCGCGAACGGTTTCGTCACGCGCCGTGCGCAGTACCGGCGAATCGCCCAGCAGGACGAGCCGGCGAGGGACCGACGCAAATCTGTCTCGAAGAGCAGGCTCGATCGGGGCGTAGCGAAGCCAGCCGTCGTATCCGGTCTCCGCTCGCGCCTGCCCGCCTCCGAGCACCGCCAGGATCGCTTGCAGACACCAGCACACGGCTGCAGATCGCAGCGGACGCAGACGAGCCGTCTTGACCGCCTCGATTCGTGACATATGAGTCATGTTTTCCCCGGTCAAGACGGCTCGCCCGCACGGAGTGCGGGCAGAAGACGGTGGGCCTCGCGAGGCAACGGAGCCTCGCCAGGCATACCTTGCTATGCTACGCCTTCCATGGTCGCGCTCGACTGGTTGATGATCGCGGTGTACTTCGCCCTGCTGTTCGGTCTGACGTGGTGGTCGGTCGCTCGCAGCCGGAACACGGCCGACGACTACTTCCTGGCCGGCCGCGATCTGGGATGGATCGTCGTCGGCGCATCCATCTTCGCGTCGAACATCGGGTCCGAGCATCTGGTCGGTCTGGCGGGCGCAGGCGCAACGAGCGGTGTCGCCCTCGCTCATTACGAATTGCACGCCTGGTGTCTGCTCGTCCTGGGTTGGGTGCTCGTGCCGTTCTACCTGCGCTCGAAGGTCTACACCATGCCGGAGTTTCTCGAGCGCCGGTTTTCGTCGACGGCACGCTGGGTGTTGTCGCTGATCTCGCTCGTGGCGTACGTGCTCACGAAGATGGCGGTCGGCATCTTTGCCGGCGGCGTGGTGTTCGGCGTGCTGCTGCCCGAGATGCGCATCCAGATCGGCAACGCCGTCTTCAACAGCTTCTGGATCGGCTCGGTGCTGGTGGTCGTGCTCACGGGACTCTACACGATTGTGGGCGGGATGCGGGCAGTCGCGTACACCGATACGGTCCAGACCGCGGTGCTGGTGCTTGGATCGCTGCTCCTCACCGTGTTCGGACTGATGCGTCTCGGCGGATGGGGCGAGCTGCGCACGGCGCTCTCGCCCGAGTTGTTCAATTTGTGGAAGCCGTTCGTGCCTCACGGCGTCGAAGGCACCTGGTCGCCGATCAGCGAAGGCGGGCGGATGGCGTGGTACTTCAACCAGAACTATCCCTGGCCGGGCATGTTGCTCTGTGCGCCGATCGTGGGGCTCTGGTACTGGTGCACGGATCAGTACATCGTCCAGCGCACGCTGGGTGCTCCGGACGAACGCGAGGCTCGCCGGGGGACCATCTTCGCCGCGTGCCTCAAGCTGCTGCCGGTCTTCGTCTTCATCATCCCGGGCATGATTGCCCTGGCGCTCGCCAGGACCGGAAAGGTGCCGCCGCTCGGCGTCCTCGTCGATGCGCGGGGCGATGTAGTGCCGGTCGCCGCTCAGGCCGCGTTTCCTTTGATGGTTCGGCACGTCATGCCGGCAGGCCTTCGCGGACTCGTCGTCGCAGGACTGTTGGCCGCGCTCATGAGCTCGCTCGCCGGTGCATTCAACGCGTCATCCACGCTCTTCACGATCGACTTCTACCGCAAGCTCAGACCTCGAGCCACACAGGCGCAGCTGGTGTGGATGGGACGAGTCGCTACAGCCGTGATGGTGCTGATCGCGCTCGCCTGGATCCCGGTCATCCAGGGAGCTCGCGGGCTCTATGAGTACCTTCAGGGCATGCAGGCCTATCTCGCACCGCCGATTGCTGCGGTGTTCTTCCTTGGAGTATTCGTGCGGCGCCTCACGGCCGCGGGATGTCTGGCCGCACTGCTGACCGGCTTCGCGCTCGGTCTCATTCGTCTGGTCATCGATACGCCGGTCACGCTGGGCATGGCCGGCTACGAGCACGGCTACGCACCAGGATCGATCTTCTGGATCGTCAACAATGTGTACTTTCAGTACTACAGCCTTCTGATCTTCCTCGTGTCGGTGGCAGTGCTCATCGCGGTCAGCTACGCGACGACACCACCGCGCGAGTCGGCGCTGATCGGATTGACCTACGCGACGGTGACGCCAGAACAGCAACGCGTGTCGCGCCGCAGTTGGACGAGACTGGATGTCATCAGTTCCGCGATCGTCCTGTCGCTGATTGCTGGCGCCTATCTTTACTTCAACGGCTAATCGCGATGACTCTGACTCCGTCTCCCGCAGACAAATTCACATTCGGCCTCTGGACTGTCGGCAATCGAGGCCGCGATCCCTTTGGCGAGTTCGTGCGCCCCGCGCTCGATCCGGTCAAGGCCGTCCACGAGCTCGCCGACGCCGGTGCCTGGGGCGTCAACTTCCACGACAACGACCTCGTGCCCATCGATGCCACGGCGGCTGAACGCGATCAGATCGTGCACGCCTTCAAGGCGGCGCTCGCATCAACCGGCATGACCGTGCCGATGGCGACAACGAATCTCTTCACCGACCCCGTGTTCAAAGACGGGGCGTTCACCTCGCACGATCCGCAGGTTCGCGCATACGCGCTTCAAAAGACGATGCGCGCGATGGATCTCGGTGTGGAGCTCGGAGCGCGAACCTATGTGTTCTGGGGCGGTCGTGAGGGCGCTGAAGTCGACGCCGCCAAGGATCCGGTCGAGGCGATCAAACGTTTTCGCGACGCGATCAATTTCCTGTGCGGGTATGCGCGCGATCAGCGGTACGAGTTGCGATTCGCGCTCGAGGCCAAGCCGAACGAGCCGCGCGGCGACATCTACTTCGCGACGACCGCCTCCTACCTCGCGTTCATTCCGACACTGGACTACCCGGACATGGTCGGCGTCAATCCTGAAGTCGCGCACGAACAGATGGCGGGGCTGAACTTCGTTCATGTCGTGGCGCAGGCGATCGAGGCGGGGAAGCTGTTTCACATCGATCTCAACGATCAGAAGCCGGGCCGATTCGATCAGGACCTTCGCTTTGCGTCCGAGTCGATCAAGCCGCTGTTCTTCCTGGTCAAGCTGCTCGAAGAATCGGGCTACGACGGTCCACGGCACTTCGATGCGCATGCCTACCGGACGGAGAACGAAGAGGGCGTGTGGGACTTTGCCCGCGGGTGCATGCGCACCTATCTGATTCTCAAGGACAAGGCCCGGCAGTTCTGCGAGCACGCCGGCATCCAGGCGCTGCTCGCCGAGATTCGCGATCAGGACGGCGTCGCTCCGATCGGTCCGTACACACCGCAGCGTGCCTCGGCACTCAAGGCGCGCGCGTTCGACCGCCAGACGCTGGCCGCTCGTCGTCTGCCGTACGAGCGCCTCGATCAGCTCGTCGTCGATCTGCTTCTCGGGGTCTGACGGAGAGGCACCACACGCGACGTGGCCCTCTACCTCGGTCTCGACTCGAGCACCCAGAGCCTGTCGGCCGTCGTCATCGAGATCTCCGGCAGCGCTCGTCGGGTCGTCCATACGCGTTCGTTCGCCTTCGACGAGGTCCTTCCGCACTACCGCACACGCCATGGTGTGCTGCCCCATGACGATCCCAAAGTGGCGATGTCGCCGCCACAGATGTGGGCCGAGGCGCTCGATCTGATGCTCGGTCAACTTGCCAACGACATCGACGTTCGTGATCTCGCCGCAGTGTCCGGATCGGCGCAGCAGCATGGCAGCGTGTTCTTGAACGCCAGCGCAACGCAGGTGCTGGCATCCCTCGATCCCGGCGCGCCGCTCGTCGCTCAGATCCGCGATGTCTTCTCACGAGAGGAATCGCCGATCTGGATGGATTCGAGTACGACTCAGGAGTGCGCTGAAATCACGGCAGCCGTCGGTGGGGAAGCCGAGCTCGCCCGCCGTACCGGATCGCGCGCATTCGAGCGGTTCACCGGGCCGCAGATTCGCAAGTTCTTCAAAGATGCTCCCGCGGCGTACGCGGCGACTGACCGCGTTCACCTGGTGAGCTCGTTTCTCGCGTCGCTCCTGGCAGGTCAACACGCCGCGATCGATACAGGGGACGGGTCCGGCATGAATCTGATGGACCTCGCCTCGAGCCAGTGGTGGACATCGGCCGTGCGTGCGACGACAACGGATCTAGAGGTGAAGCTGCCATCACTGGCGGTTCCGTGGGCGTGTGTTGGCACCTTATCGCGATACTGGCAATCGCGGTACGGATACCCGGCGGCCAGCGTGATTGTCTGGTCAGGCGACAATCCCTGCAGTCTGATTGGAACCGGCTTGGTCCGGGAGGGTCGAATCGCCGTGTCGATGGGCACGAGCGACACAGTGTTCGGTGTGATGAACGAACCACGCGTCGACGAATCCGGCACCGGCCATGTCTTCGGATCGCCGACCGGCGCGTTCATGGGCCTGACAGTGTTTCAGAACGGGTCGCTCGCTCGTGAGCGTGTCCGCGATGTCGCGCACATGACGTGGCCGCAGTTTTCACAATCGATCGCGAGCACACCACCGACCGCGGGTGGCGTCATCCTCCCATGGTTCGAGCCGGAGATCACGCCGAACGTCCGTGTTCGGGGAGTGCGGCGATACGCGAGCTCCGACGATGGGGACACGGTCGTTCGAGCGCTGGTCGAGTCGCAGCAGATCGCGATGATGCTGCACTCGTCCTGGATGAACGTCGATGTCGACACCATTCACGCGACTGGTGGAGCAGCGGCCAACCGCGAAATCCTGCAGGTGATGGCCGACGTCTTCGGAGCCGACGTCTATCAGCTGGAGGTGGCCAATTCGGCCGCTCTTGGAGCGGCGTTGCGCGCGGCACACGCACACATGAACGCAAGCGGGCCATCTGTGAGGTGGGAGGAAGTCGTCGGCGGCTTCACAGAGCCGCGCGCCAGCTCACGCATCAGACCTGATGCGCATCGTCACGCGATGTATCGTGAGTGGGCGAAGGTCTACGCCGCGTGCGAAGCGCATGCGCTCGGACGCGGCTCGGATCCTTCCGCGGCGATAGCGCAGTTCCGAGCTCGTTTTCGGGATGCTGAGTGACCGTGTGGAGGCGCGCCGTGGCCCCAAGGCCACGGCGGCGCGCCGAAGGCGGTTAGTCCGTCGCAACCGCCGTTCTCTGGTAAATCGTCAGACGCTGACCCGCCTTGATGACGTTACCTCGGAGGTGATTCCATTCCTTCAGCGACTGTACGGTCGTGTCGTACTTCAGCGCGATGGCAAAGAGCGTCTCACCCTGCCTCACGCGGTGGGTGACGCGCACGGGCTTCGTGCTCTCGATTCTGGCTGGCGAACGAGATGACAGCGTATTGCTCGCATTCACGGCGTCGACACGCGTGTCGGACCGCACCGCAGCGCGCGAGGGCGCTGTCTCTTGCCGGGCAGCGACCACGAGCGCCGGTTCGCGAGGGATGATGAGTTTCTGACCCGCGCGAAGAGTCGCCCTGGTCGAGAGATAATTCGCCTCCGCCAGATCCGATCGCGTGACGCGCAGCTTCTTCGCGATGCCGAGCATCGTCTCGCCCTTCTTCACCGTGTAGTGATTCAGCGAGGCCAGATCGTCGGACGCCATCCCCGCCATGTGCGCGCCCACCACCGACGCGCTCCCCATCGGCACCTTCAACCCGTAGGCTGTGGAGCGAAGCGGCGTGGTCCAGCGACGGAGCTCGGGATTGAGATCTTGAATCGTCTCGACTGACGCTCCCGTCCACTCTGCGATGCGCCGGAGGTCGACCGCCCTGGCGAGCGTGACCGTTTCGAAGGCGGGCGCTTCAATCGGCTCGATGTTCATCCCGTACTGCGTGGGGTTCCTGGCAATGATCACCGCAGCGAGAATCAGCGGCACGTAGTCGCACGTCTCGCGCGGGAGATAGCGCGTGCTCTCGGAGAGCTGCCAGAAATCGGTCCGTCCCGAACGATCGATCGCGCGCTGGACGCGACCCGGCCCGCCGTTGTACGACGCCAGCGCGAGATGCCAGTCGTCGAACATGCCGTAGAGCGTCTTGAGATACTTGGCCGCTGCCCGCGTTGCCTTTTCAGGATCCGATCGTTCGTCGATGTACCAATCGTGCTGGAGGCCGTTCTCGAGCGCAGTGCCGTGCATGAACTGCCAGATGCCCTTGGCCTGCGCGCGGGACAGCGCATTCGGCTTGAATGCGCTCTCGATGAGCGGAACGTAGGCAAGGTCGAGCGGGAGTCCTTCCGCGCGGAAGACATCCTGGATCATCGGCAGAAACCGCGCACTGCGATTCAAGCCCTCCTCGAGAAAGCCCTTCAATCGACCTGTGAAGAGCTCTACATACGAGAGGACACGGTCGTTGAGTGGGATTTCGATGTCGTACGTGGTGGTCTCGAGATCGTGCGCGACAATCTTCTCCAGCTCCTGGGTGGCGGGGACCGTCTTCTCAGTTGTCGAGATCTCGAGCAACTGATCGATGGGCGCCGGTTCAGATTTCTCCTGAACCGTTCCCGCCTGAGGAACCGCGACGACCGGCTGAACGGGCGAGGCATCGGCGCGTTGCGTCGGCGCCGGCGCTGGGATAGCGGCGACCGCCGGTTGGCTGTCAGCGGGCGCGGGTGTTTGAGTAGCTGGAGTTGCGGGCACTGGGGCCGTGCTCACGTTGGGTGGCACCTTGGCCCCGCAGGCAGCGGTCACGATCACGAGCGTCAGGGCAACGACGAACGCCCTTGTCAGGCCGTGGAATGCTGTCGGCATTTTCGTCAGCGTACTCTAGCATCCGGCTGATCGGAGGGTAAAGCGAATGCGCGTTATGGCTCAGCCGTGACGAGCAGTTGCGTGCAATCATGGCTATCGCGGCCAGCTCCCCTCGACGAACACTTGCTCCGACTCACCAAGGTCCCGCGCGGACGGTGTCACGATCGTTCTTTCACCTACCAGAATTTTCCGACCGCTTCGGATCGCGGCGCGCACGTCCTCTTCACAGACAAACTCAGCCGGACTATCGCCACGAGCGGTCGTGTCCGCGCTCTGGTTTGAGGGGGATACCGAAGAAGCTGGGTCCGTCGGACGATACCCACGAGATGCGAGAAAGTTGTCGATCCTCGATGCCAGCGCCTGAGCCGAGATGCCCTTCGGGGTATCTCTCACGGTCGCTTGCGGCAGTGCCGGCTGAGGCGGGGCCGACGACGGGGCTGCACTCGATCCCGACTTGATTGCCGCAGAGGGAACCGCGGGACGGAGCTCGTACGCCAGACGCTTGATGTTGAGCAGGTGGCGCGGCGAGATGTTGTCTGACGTGATGTTGCCACCTGGTCCGCCGCACCCCAGCGTCATCGCCGGGTCAAGGCCCGTCGTCAGTCCAATCGATCCGTGGGTCGTCGGCGTGTTCACGCAGATTCGGAACGCGGGCTTCTTGAGGCCGAACTGCAGGATGACATCTTCGTTCTTCGAGTGAATCGACATCGTGTGGCCCATGCCCCCGTAGCGCAGGATCTGGATGCAGCGTTCGCACCCTTCCATCCAGTCCCTGACCACGTACCACGACAAAACCGGGCACAGCTTTTCGATCGACAGCGGGTAGTCCCGACCGACGCCGGTGAGCGGTGCGATGAGCGCTCGCGTACCCGGTGGAACGACGATGCCGACCTGCTGGGCAATCTGCGCAGCGCTTCGGCCGACCAGTGCCGGATTGGGCAATCGCTGCGGCGTGACGAGCGCTTTCGCAAGTGCGTCCATTTCGCGGTCGTTCATGAAGTACGCGCCCTGCGCCTGAAACTGACGGCGTGATTCCTCCGCGACTGACTCGTCGACGACCACCGAATTCGGTGACGAACAGAGAACGCCGTTGTCGAAGGTCTTGCCGAGCACGATATCCCGCGCCGCCTTTTCGAGATCGGCTGTGCGCTCGATGTAGCAGGGGGCATTGCCAGGGCCCACACCGTACGCCGGCTTGCCGGCGCTATATGCCGCGCGCACGAGCCCGAGGCCGCCAGTTGCCAGAATGACGGCGACGTCGCGGTGCTTCATCAGCTCCTGCGTGCCTTCGAGGGTGACCGTCTTCATCCACCCGATGCTCCCGGCAGGCGCCCCCGCCTGCGTGGCGCCCTCGGCCATGATCTCGACCGTCCGTGTGATGCACCGGGCTGCGGAAGGATGGGGGCTGATGACGATCGGACATCGCGCCTTCAGCGCGATCAGCACCTTATAGATCGCGGTCGATGTCGGATTGGTCGACGGAACGATGGCGGCGACGACACCGAAGGGTTCGGCGATCTCGACGACCTTCTTGTCTTCGATCCGATTGACGACGCCGACGGTCTTCATCGGCGCGATGAACTCGTACACCTGGCGCGACGAGAACAGGTTCTTTTGAACCTTGTCCGCAACCACGCCGTAGCCGGTCTCTTCGACGGCCAGCGCGGCCAACGCTTCGGCATGAGGCGTCACCGCTGATGCCATGGCGGTGACGATGCGGTCGATCTGTTCCTGGGAGAGTTCGGCGAGAACGGGCTGCGCCTGGCGCGCCGCACGCGCAAGGGCTCGTGCCTCGGCGACAGAGGCGAGATCCTTGTCAGTCTGGGGCTGAATGTCCTGAGCGGCCATGACCTGCGATGCGTCGCCGAGGGTGTCGACGCGCTGTGAGCTACGTCTTCGGCAGGATGCGCTCGACGTCGGTATGCGGCCGTGGGATCACATGGACCGACACCAGTTCGCCGACCCGGCGCGCCGCTGCCGCTCCCGCGTCGGTCGCGGCCTTGACCGCACCGACATCGCCTCGTACCAGCACTGTCACATATCCCGCCCCGATGTATTCCTTCCCGACGAGCACGACGTTGGCGGTCTTGACCATCGCGTCGGCGGCTTCCACCGAGCCGATGAGACCTCGCGTTTCCACCATGCCGAGCGCCTCTGATGCCATGCGCCGGAGATAGTATCATTCCACCGCGATGCTCACGCGCTCTACACGCTTGTTTTTCCTGCTGATACTGGCAGGTGTCCTCGTCGCCTGTGGCCGCAAGAAAGACGAGGCGACACCCATCGCGACGCCATCACTGAAGCTCAGTCGAACCGAGGCCTCGATCGGAAGTCCGATCGAGATGACCTACCGTTTCGTGATGGCACCCAATGCACCCGCGCTGACCGAGGACTACACCGTCTTCGTCCACGTGCTGGACTCCGATCGCGAGCAGCTATGGGGCGACGACCACCAGCCGCCCACGCCCGCGCGCGAGTGGAAGCCTGGTTCGACCATCGAGTACACGCGCACGATGTTCGTCCCGAGGGTCCCCTATGTCGGCGACGCGCAGATCGAGGTTGGCCTCTACTCGAAGAAGACGGGGGGGCGCGTGCCGCTGGGCGGAGAGAACACCGGCGATCGCGCGATTCGAGTCGGCTCCCTCGCCATCCGACTGGCGGCCGACAGCTATTTCGTGGTCTTCAGGAACGGGTGGTACGACGCGGAGGTCACCGACAGTTCCAGCGGGAATGGGTGGCAATGGTCGAAGAAACAAGGGAACTTGTCGTTCCGGAACCCAAAGCGCGATACACTGCTGATGATCCAATTAGACCAGCCGGCTATGGCCTTCTCAGGGCCGCAGCAGGTTGAAGTGCGCGCCGGCCAGGCCGTGGTCGATTCCTTCCCCCTGGCCGCTGGCCGGCCGGAATTGAGACGTATCTCGCTGCCCCCGGAGAAGTTGGGCACTGGCGAGAACGTTGATTTGTCGATCGTCGTCGATAAAACGTTTGTTCCTGCTTCAATCCCCCAATTGAAGAGCTTGGATTCTAGAGAACTCGGCGTGCGGGTATTCCATGTCTTCGTCGAGCCGAAACAATAGGTCTGAGGTCTAACTGAAGAATGGAATTCCGCTGTCGGCTTGGAACACCCACCGGTGAAATCGTCGAAGGTATCTACATAGCCGATACCGAGGCCCGACTCCGTCGGGAGCTCGAGGAAAAAGGTCTGTTCGTCCTGTCCCTCCAGCCGAGAGGATGGGTGCCTGGCCTGTCCGGATCCACGCGCCGGCGGCGGGTGAAACGGCAGGAATTTGTTGTCTTCAATCAAGAGTTGGCCACGCTTCTGAAAGCGGGCATGCCGCTCACGCAGTCGCTCGAAATCCTGCGTCAGCGGGTGACGAATCCGACATTCAAGGCGGTCCTCGACGGTGTGTACGAGAAAGTCGTCAGCGGAACTGCGTTATCGGACGCCTTTGGTGCGCATGGCGACATGTTTCCCGCGGTGTATTCGGCGTCGTTGATGGCCGGCGAGCGAAGCGGCAGCCTCGACGCCGTGATCCGGCGATACGTGGCGTACGAGAAACTGGTCGGAGGTGTCAGACGGCGGACGCTGTCTGCACTCATTTACCCTGCCATTCTCGTCACCATGATGATGATCTTGATCGCGATCATCCTCCTGAAAGCCGTTCCCGCCTTTTCGGATTTTTACGCGACCTTCGACAAGCCGTTACCGCTCTCGACGAGACTCATCATGGCGGCGTCCCACGCGGCGGTCGCCAACGCGTGGCTCATCGCGGTAGTGATTGTCGGAGCTGTCGTCGTACTGTACATGTGGACTCGTCAGCCGGCCCAACGAATCCAGCTCGATCAGATGATCCTCAGGATCCCGTGGGCGGGGACGACGGCAAAGAAATTCTTCACTGCGCAGGCGGCGCGCATGTTGTCGACGCTGCTCGGCGGCGGCATTCCGCTGGTGAACGCGCTCGAAATCGCGGTGCGGTCGCTCTCAAACCGATACATGGCCCGCGGTTTGGATGAAGTTCGACACCGAGTACAGGAAGGGCAGAGCTTTGCGGCCGCGTTGCGGGCTCGCGACGTCTTTCCGGATGTGGCCGTCAAGATGGTTGAGGTCGGGGAGTCGACAGGTGCGCTTCAGGACATGCTGAACAGCCTGGCGGAGTTCTACGACGAGGAAATCGAAACCGAGGTCGAGCGGGTCACGCGGCTGATCGAGCCGGTGCTGCTGGTGGTGATGGGGATCATCATCGCGCTGGTCGTGCTGGCCTTGTACATGCCGCTCTTCGACCTCAGTTCCGTCGTGGGGACATAGCATGGCAATGATCGATACAACCGTACCTAGCCCTGAGGACTACTCGCAGGAGGCCGCGCGCGCCAAAGCGCTCGCCGACCGGTACCGGTTGGAATTCGTGGACATGAACGAGTTCCGCATCGATCAGGATCTGTTCCGATCGATTCCCGCGGATCTCATGCTGCGATACGGGTTCGTCCCGCATCGACGCGAAGGCCGCGGTCTCGTGATCGTCGTGCCGGACCCGACCGACCTGCCGATGATCGACGAGCTCGGGGTCATTCTCCGCACGCCGATCAAGGTCACCGTCGGCGCGCCGTCGGCCATCCAGTCGATTCTCAAGAAGAGCGAGAGCTCACAGCGCGTGCTCGAAGAAGCCACTGAGGGCTTCGAACTGCAGGTCTTGAAGGAAGACGAGACGGGCGACGAGAACCTCACCGTCGAGCGTCTCACGAGCGACATCAGCCCGATCATCAAGCTGGTCGACTCGACGATCTACACCGCGATTCAACGGCGCGCGAGCGACATCCACATCGAGACCGGGGACGACGCGGTTCACGTGAAATATCGAATCGACGGCGTTCTCCAGCCGGCGATGCGCCCGATCGGCAAACAGTTCCACAGCTCGATCATTTCGCGTATCAAGGTCATGGCGGAGCTCGACATCGCAGAGAAGCGCGTGCCGCAGGACGGCCGCTTCAAGGTGCGGATGCCCGGCAAGACGATCGACTTCCGTGTGTCGATCATGCCGAGCGTCCACGGCGAGGATGCGGTCATCCGTATTCTGGACAAGGAGTCGATCAGCGAGCAGTTCACCGAGCTCAAACTCGACATCCTCGGGTTCCCCGAGCTCGAGCTGCGACGGTTCCGCAAGTACATCCGTGAGCCTTACGGCATGGTGCTCGTGACCGGTCCGACCGGATCGGGCAAGACGACGACGCTCTACGCTGCGCTCTCCGAGATCAAGTCGATCGAGGACAAAATCGTTACGATTGAAGATCCGGTCGAGTATCAGCTGCGCGGAATTACACAGATTCCGATCAACGAGAAAAAAGGGCTGACCTTCGCGCGCGGTCTGCGGTCGATTCTGCGGCATGATCCCGACAAGATCATGGTGGGCGAGATTCGAGATCCCGAGACCGCACAGATCGCGATCCAGTCCGCGCTCACCGGCCACCTCGTGTTCACGACCGTGCATGCGAACAACGTCGTGGATGTGCTGGGTCGCTTCCTGAACATGGGGGTCGAACCTTATCAGTTCGTCTCGGCGCTCAACTGCGTCATGGCTCAGCGATTGGTGCGGCTCATCTGTTCGCACTGCAAGCGCCAGGCAATGGTCGATCCCAAGGCGCTCGAAGAGGCCGGGCTGCCGCAGGACTGGGCGCACACACGGACGTTCTACGAGGGCGCGGGCTGCATCGAGTGCGGCGGTACCGGCTTCAAAGGGCGCACGGCGATCTGCGAACTGCTCAATCTTTCGGATCGCATCCGTGAGATGATCCTCGACAAACGACCCCAATCCGAAGTGAAGAAGGCCGCTCACGATGAAGGGATGCGTTTCCTTCGTGAGTCGGCGGTGGAAAAAGTGTTTACAGGTCTGACCACGTTGCGTGAAATCAACAAGGTGACGTTCGTCGAATGAGCGTGCTTTCCTCCTGGCTCGACAGCCCGCCGCTCGACGCGGCGATCGAAATCGCCCCGGAGGCGGTGTCGATTGCTGTACTCAGCGGCAAGCAGAACCCCATGGTCCAGGGGTACGCGGTAGAGCCGCTGCCCGTGGGCGCGGTCTCGCCGTCGCTGATGTACATGAACATCTCCGATCGAAGCGCGGTGATACAGGCGCTTCGCTCGGCCTGCGACAGCGTCGGCGTCCGTCCCAAACGGGCCGCGCTGGTCATCCCCGATGTCACGTCGAAGGTGTCGCTGGTGCGCTTCGAGCAGACCCCGACGCGACGCGACGATCTCGATCAGATGATTCGCTGGCAAATGAAGAAGTCGACGCCGTTTCCGATCGAGGACGCGTGCGTGACGCACTCTCCCGGCGCGAAGTCGATTGACGGCAACGAGTTCCTCGTCGTGGCCGCGCGCCGCGATGCGATCCGCGAGTACGAGGGTGTCTGCAACGAGGCCGGGATCGAAGCGGGCCTCATCGATCTGTCGACGCTGGCCGTCATCAACTTGATCCTCGCCTCGGGGCCAGATGTCTCGGGCGACTGGCTGATCGTCCACATGCGGCCGGAGTACACGTCGATCGTGATTCTGCGTCGCGAGGATGTGATCTTCTTCAGGAACCGATCGGAAGGAGACGCCGACCAACTCCAGGACGTCGTCCATCAGACGGCGATGTATTACCAGGATCGCCTGAACGGGCGTGGCTTCGCGCGCGTGCTGCTTGGAGGCATCGGCCGCGTACCAGGTGCGGTCGAGCAGGCTCGCCGCAGTATCGAGGAACACATGGGGACCACCGTCGAGCGAATCGATCCGACTCGCGGCGCACAACTGACTGACCGCATTCATGCGACGCCAGAACTGCTGGCGACGTTGTCGCCGCTGATCGGCATGCTGCTGCGAACTCGTAACGAAGCGGTGGCGCTCTGATGCTGCGCACGAATCTCTCCACGCGTCCGTTCTACAACATGCGTGCGGTGCAGGTGGCACTTGGCGCGCTCGGCCTTCTCGTGATCGCGATGACGCTCTTCAACGCGTTCGAGCTGATTCGCCAGGGCACGCGTCAGCGCGCGCTGGGCGCGCGCGAAGTCGAGGCACAGGCCGAGGCAACGCGACTCAGGAACGACGCCTCACGCATCCGGGCGCAAATCAACCCCAAGGAACTCGAAACGGTGGCGGCTTCGGCCCGCGAAGCGAACGGCATCATCGATCTCCGCACATTCTCGTGGACACAGCTGCTGGCACAGTTCGAGACGACGTTGCCGGAGGGCGTGCGCATCACGACCATCCAGCCTCGCGTCGACAAGGACGGTCGCGTCCTCATCGATGTCGCCGTCGAAGCGCGCCACAGCGCCGACCTCGAAGCGTTTCTCGACACGCTCGAAATGACCGGATCGTTCCACGATGTCCTCACCACCGAAGAGCGGACGAACAAAGACGGCCTGATCGAGGCCATTGTCGAAGGCGCGTACTCGCAGGCTCCTGCGGCGGCGGCGCAGGGAGCGGGAGCGACTGCCAGCGGAGTCCCGAGCACGCCTCAGAGCGGAGCGGCCGGTGATTGATTCGACGCACGGTATCCCGCTCGTTCGTCGCGTAATCCAGGAACACCGGCGGACCGTCTATCTCCTGGCGGCGATCTTCCTCGCCAATCTGCTGTTGTACGCGTTCGTCGTGTATCCGCTCGAACAACGGGTCGCCAACGTCGAGCAGAGCAAAGGCGCCGCCGAACAGGCGCTCGCGGCTGCCCAGGCTGAGCACGGAAAGGCGAGTGGAACGCTGACAGGAAAAGACCGGGCCGCCAAGGAGCTGTCCACGTTCTACTCAACCGTGATCGCGTCGGACATGGCTGGTGCGCGGCGGCTCACATATGGACGGATGAGACGACTGGCCGAACAGTCGCACCTGAACTACGAACGGGCCACGTACGAACCGGTGACTGAACGGGGAAGCAATTTGACGAAATTCAAGGCAGGGATAGAGCTCGAGGGGACTTGGGCCGATATCCGTACGTTCATTCATGCGATTGAGACGGCACCCGAGTTCGTCGTGATCGACAACTTGCAACTGAGCGAGGCCGGCAACGGGAGCTCGGCGCTCCACGTGACGCTTGATGTGTCGACGTTCTTCCGGAACGGCGCGCCATGACGATCCCTCGCCGTCGCACCATCGTGCTGATTGGCGTGCTCCTCGCGGTGCTGATGGGCTTCGTGGTCCTGCGCCCGTTCGGGGAACCCACAACCGGAGCGGGGCCGGCGGGCACTGCCGCGAGCCGAAGCGCTCAGGCCAAAGCCGAAGCGAGCGTTCCCGACGTGCGACTGGACTTGTTGCGGCACGACGAGGGGACGTTTCAGACCCCGGAGCGCAATCCCTTCACGTTCGGGCGGCGCGAAACACCAGTGGTGGCGCCGGCCGGCCCGCCGAGACCTCGTCGCGTGGTCGAAGTACCACCCGAGCCGACAGGTCCGCCGCCAGAGCCGCCGCTACCACCAATTCCACTGCGCTACATCGGCTTCATGCAGCCGACTGGAGATTCGCGCATCGCGATGTTGAGCGATGGGCGAGGCACTGTGATCCCTGGGAAAGAAGGTGACGTTATCGAGGGTCGATATCGTCTGCTTCGCGTCGGAAGCGACTCCGCCGATCTGGTGTATCTGGACGGTCGCGGAAGGCAGACGATTCGGCTGTCAGGACAATGAGACACGCATACGCCATCATCGCTACGTTGGTCGTCACGAGTTCCCTCGTTGCAGGATGCGCCGCAGGTCGCGCATTCGGTCGAGGCGAAGATGCGGCGCGCGCTGGGAACTGGGACACCGCGGTCGATCACTACCGTCAGGCGGTGCAGAAGTCTCCTGACAATCCTGAATATCGCATCGCGCTCGAGCGCGCGATGATCAGCGCGTCGCAGGAGCATCTCGATGCGGCGCGCATCGCCGAAGCGCGAGGTCAGCTGGACGAGGCGCTGCGCGAGTACCGCCGGGCGAGCGAGTTCGATCCGCCCAACCGTCAGCTCGCGTCCAAAGTCACTGAACTGGAGCGGACGCTTCGCGATCAGATCGAAGCCTCGCGACGTCCGACGATGCAGAACCTCCGCGATCAGGCGCGCCAGGGGGCGGGGCCCGCGCTGTTGAACTTCAACACGGTGTTGCAGCCGATCCGCTTTCAGCAGACGAGCGTCCGCGACATCCTCGGGTCGATCGCGAAGCTCGCACAAATCAACATCACGTTCGACAGCACATTCCAGGACCGCGTCTATTCGGTCGAAATGTCGGACGTGACGCTCGAGCAGGCGCTCAACAACATCGTGTCGGCGAACCAGTTGTTCTACAAGGTCATGGATCCGCGGACGATCATGATCATCCCCGACAACGCGCAGAAGCGCGCGCAATACGAAGAGCAGCTCGTGCAGAATTTCTACATCAACCACGGCGACCCGCTCGAGATCGCACAGATGCTCAACCAGGTGATTCGGCCAGTCGGTGGGCAGCAGCTCGCGCCGGTCATTTCCGCGAACAAGACGTCGAGCGTGATCACCGTCCGCGCGACGACCGCGATGATGTCGATCATCGAGCGGATGATCGAGGGCAGCGACAAACCGCGTGCCGAGGTGATCGTCGACGTGCAGATCCTCGAGGTCAACCGGACCAAGGCCCGCCAGTACGGGTTGGATCTCGGCAACTATGCGATCAACGCGGTGTTTTCGCCCGAGGCGGACCCGCGCGGGACTGTCGGGGGAACCGGGACCGACGCGGGAACGTCGACGCTGAGCGGACGCGCGTTCAACGCCAACACGATCACGAGAGGCATCAGCGCGAACGACTTCTACCTCGCCGTGCCGGCTGCGGTCATTCGATTCCTCGAGACCGACACCGAGACGAAGGTCATGGCCAAGCCTCAGCTGCGAGGCGCGGAAGGCGCGCCTCTGTCGCTGAACCTCGGCGAAGACATCCCGGTGCCGTCGACGACGTTCACCCCGGTCGCCGCCGGTGGAGCGAACTCACAGCCGCTGACCTCGTTCGGATATCGCTCGGTCGGTATCAACGTCAAGATGACCGCACATGTGACGTATGAAAGCGACATCCGGCTCGAGCTGGAAGTGGAGAGCAGCACGCTCGGGTCTGGAATCGTGATCGCAGGGCAGAACCTGCCTTCGTTCGGATCGAGAAAGGTTACGACGGTGCTCCGGTTGCGGGAGGGAGAGCCCTCGCTGCTCGCGGGCCTGCTTCGCGAAGATCAGCGGAAACTGGTTGCCGGATTCCCTGGACTCTTGAAGCTCCCTGTCATCAAGCAGCTGTTCTCGAACAACGACACCAACGCGACCCAGACCGACATCGTGATGCTGCTGACGCCGCGCATCGTACGGACGCACGAACTGACGCCGCAGGACATCGGGCCCATCCGCATCGGCACGCAGGCCAATCTGGGATTGAGCGGACCGCCGCCGCTGCTGGGGGGGCCCGGCGGCGGAGCGCCCGCTCTCGCAGGCGGCAACGCCGCCGCCACAGGTCCACAAGCGCTGGCTCCGCGGCCGGGCGCGCCGACTGCGGCTCCTCAGCCTTCACCATCGCCTCAGGCTCAGCCGCCGGCTCCGCCGGCGCCCGGTGCCGCGCCTTCGCCGACGGCTCCCACGCAGGTACCAAGCCCTGCGGCTGGACCCCCAGGAGGTGCCGCCGGGACTGCGGCGACTCCGGGCACGGGTCAGATCGTCGTATCAGCTCCGCCTGAATTCCGGGTCAATAGCGGTCCCTACACCGTACCGATCTCGATCACCGGCGCCTCTCAGATCTCGAGCGTGTCGTTGACGATCACCTACAACCCTGCGGTGCTTCGCATCATGGCCGCCCAGGAGGGAACGTTCCTTCGAGCCGGTGGCGTCGCCGCTGTGTTCAATCAGCAGCCCGATCCCGGCGGCGGACGACTCGATATCGCCATCGTCCGGCCGAACGACCTGACCGGCGTTGCCGGCACGGGTCTGTTGACGGCCTTGATGTTCGAGGCAATCGCGCCGGGTCAGGCGAACCTCGCGGTCACGGGGTCTGCGTCCGGACCGAATGGTGCGCCGGTGATGCTGCAATTCGGACCGGTCCCCAACATCACGGTGCGGTGAGATGGGAAACGCTCGCGGCTTCACGTTCATCGAGCTGATCGTCGTGACGACGATTCTGCTGATCCTCGCGTCAGTGGCGATGCCGCTTGCGCAGGTGACCGCGCAGCGTCAGCGTGAAGCCGAGCTCCATCGTTCGCTGCGTGAGATGCGAACAGCGATCGACAAGTTCAAAGATGCCGTCGACCAGGGGCTCATTCCGATGACCGAGCTCGATCCTGCCAGTGAGGGATATCCCAAGACGCTCGATGCGCTGGTCGACGGGGTCTCCGCGGCCAACGACGCGTCGGGGCGGAAGCTGAAGTTCCTCCGGCGCATTCCGATCGATCCGATGACCAAGGGCAAGGAGTGGGGCAAGCGCTCATATCAGGATCGGCCGGATTCATCGTCGTGGGGCGGGCAGAACGTGTACGAGGTGTACAGCACGAGCGAGGGAACCGCCCTCGATGGCACGAAGTACAAAGATTGGTAGTCCGATGAAACACCGTTGGAACATCGCGAGCGCGCGACAGCAGGGAGGCTTCACGCTGATCGAGCTGATGGTCGTCATGATCATCATCGTCATCCTCGCCGGCGTTGGTGTCTCGCTTTACGGCAACAGCGTGAAGAACGCGCGTGACACGACACTCAAGGCCGATCTCACGGAGATGCGCAAGGCGATCGACGCGTTCTACGCGGACAAGCAGAAGTATCCGACGACGCTGGACGATCTCGTAAGTGAAAAGTACCTGAAGGCTATCCCAGTCGATCCGATCACCAACGCCAAGGACTGGCAGACGACCATGTCCGATCGGGACCCTGCCAATCCGTCGGCAGAACCGGGAATCGCGGAAGTGAAAAGCAACGCGAGCGGGACGTCGAATGACGGCACGCCGTATTCGGAACTATAGCCATGATGTTCAGACGAGCATACTTCGTGAGCGTCATCGTTGCTGCCGCAA
>DATFRP010000242.1:0-3834 GCA_035263125.1 Vicinamibacterales bacterium | reverse complement strand
CACCGTCCATTCCCCGCCGTTACAAGGAGCGCCACTGTCGCCTGCCAACAGAGCCAGACTGTCGACCTTCTGCCTTCCGCCTCGTCCTCAAGTTCTCCGCGCGGAGCCGTTCGATGTCGATTTCCTCAGTGCGTCAAATTGATCGTGACGTTCATGTTGTAGCAGGTCCGCGACGTGTAGACGAATGATCCTTGGAGATTGCGCCCGAAAAAGCCGCCGCTGGCCACCCAGGTGTAGACGCCACATGATTCACTGTAGGTACCTGACGACTGACCCAGTGAGCCGGTGCTGTCGATGGTCGCGTCTCCGAGAGGAATGCTCATGACGCCACACTCGCCGCCGCGCAACTGGAGCGGTGCGATGCTGATGCGGCCACCGCTAGTCTGCGTGACCGACGTCGTCGTGGCACACGAGGCGCTGTACCGGAGCTCAGGAAACGTGATTGTCGTCGTGCCAGTGTAAGAGCCCGCGACATTGGGAATCTGATCACTGGGACCGATGAGACTGCTGCCATTACCGCACGCGATGGTGAAGAGCGCAGGGATGAGCACACACCAGAGTCGTTGACATTTCGCACGAGGTCTTTCTTTCTTAATTTGGGGGCTGACTGTTAACGATATTTTGCACTGCGCAGGTAACCGTCCGACCAAGACCGTCATCGGCGAGCACAGTTGGCCGAGGGACTGCTACGGCGCGTCTTGCGGAGGAACGGTTACGAGCCGCCGCGTGCCCAGCGGCGATAGGCTTCGATCCACTCCCAGCCGGATGGCGGTGGTATTGGGAGCGGCAGGTCCAGGATAGGGATCCGCTGACGTTGGCGACCTCGGCGGCAGACCGCGACGATCTCGTCAGCGGCGGTGAGATCCACTTTTTCGACTCGGACCGTCACGCCAAGAATCACGGTTTCGAATGGGACGGCGATATACTCCTCCAGCATCGTAAAGAGTCCGACCCGTTGTTCTGATTCCCCATAGGCGTCGACGATCGCTTCCTCGATCAGGGCGTCGAGATGTCGAGCACTGAGATGCGCTCGCCCGCGAGCATTCCGAGATGACGTCACGACTCGGTAGGGAGTTGGTGATGGAATCGCCAGGCCCAGGCCTTCGGCGTGAGCTCGTGAATCAGGCGGTGCGGGTGCGTCGCCACGCGAATCAGGACGTCTTTCAGATACGCGAACGGCGGGACGTCGACGAGTTTGCAGCTCTGGACGAGGGAATACAGCAGCGCGGCGCGCCGAGCTCCCTCGAAGCTGCCGGCAAAGAGCCAATTCTTCCGGCCAACCGCGACGAGGCGGAGTTGATTTTCGGCGCGATTGTTGTCCGCAGCGAGGCGCCCGTCCTCCGCGAACCGCTGAAGGGCCGCCCACTGATTCGTCAGATATCGAACGGCCTCGCCCACTGGGGATTTCGGCAAGACGGTCCGGGCGAGGGCCTGCCGCTCGGCGTCGATTTTCGCGAGCAGCGGGACCGTCTGCTCCTGACGCAGCGCCCGACGGCTCTCCGGATCAAGATCGATCGCGTCGCGCTCGACCTGATAGAGCTGCTGAATCAGCGCAATCATCAGCGCCGCCGACCTGTCGATCATGAACGCCTCGACGAACCGCCTTCGGGCGTGCGCCCAACAGCCAATTTCGATCACGCGGCCGGTCTGGTACAGCGCGTCGTACCCAGAGTAGGCGTCGGCTTGCAGCTTGCCCCGGAAATCGACAAGAAACGCCGCCGGGCCGTCGCGCTCATGCGTGGTCGTCGCATCGAAGACGACCTGGTTCGCCAGCGGATCGAGATAGGTCCAGATGCGTCCCTTGAAACTACCGCCCCGGTCGTCGAGGACGGTGATGGTCGTATCGTCGGTCTGGAGATAATCCGCCGCGGTGACCTCGCGACGCAGCTGCTCGGCAATCGGGCTCAGCGCGGTCGCGACGTCGGCGACCCAGTCGCACAGCGTGCTCCGCGGGAGATCGATCGCCTCGCGGGCGAAGATGCGCTCGAGCCGATGCAGCGGCAAATGGTCGACATACTTTGAAACCACCACATGGGCGAGCAAGCCTTCGGCGGCGAGCGATTTCTCGATCGCCTGCGGCGGCGCGGGGGCTTCGACGACGCCCTCGTGGCAGTGCGGGCAGGCGTATTTCGGGCGGACCGTTTCGATGACCACGAAACTCGCCGGTTCGTATTCCAGCTTCTCGGACACGTCCTCGCCGATGCGCGTCCGGGTGTGGCCACACGCACACTGTTTCTCCGCATCCGTCACGTCGATTTCGACGCGGCGTCGGGGCAGGTGGGCGGGCAACGGGCGGCGCCCCGTCGGCCGTCGACGCGCGTGCCCGCGGACTGGCGTCTCGCCCGAATCCATTTCCACCGGTTCGGTGACGGGCCCGCGTTCGTTGGCGAGTTGCTCCAGCGCGAGCTTCAGTTGCCGCGGATCGACGCGTTCGGATTTCCTGCCAAAGAGGCGCTGACAGAGGATGTCGAGCTCGTGCCGGAGCGCGGCGATCTCACGCTGCGACGTCGTGAGTTGCTCTTGCAGCGAGGCGATGAGGGCGCGTGCCGTGGGGAGATCGTCGATCGCGTCACTGAGTGCGCGCGGCTGATCCATTCACCTGCAGTTTACGACGAGCACGCGTGCGGTGTTTACCGGCACACACTATCACTGGGGGGTACGCCGCGCGCTCATACCAGCAACGGCGTCGCGTGTGCGCGAGATCGATGCCGGAGAGTAAGAGCCCGAGATCGCCGCTCCGCATCGTGACCGCGACGCCCTCGTTCTCGGCCGGCCACGCAAAGGTGCCGCGCTCGAGCCGTTTGTAGAGCACCCAGAAGCCGCCATGATCCCACGCGAGAATCTTGAGGCGATCGCCGCGCCGATTCCGGAAGAGAAACAGATGGCCCGAGAGTGGGTCGAGGGCGAACCGCTCGCGCACCAGCGCCGCGAGTCCATCGATCGAGCGTCGCAGATCCGTCGCCCCGGTCGCGACGTAGATCCGCACCGCGGGCGAGAGGGTCAGCACGACACGCGCAGCGCCTGCACCGCGGCGCGCACGAGGTCTGGCGACGCGCCGGCGCGGACCTCGACGCGCGCCTCATCGCGAAGCACGATCGCCATGACCGCTTCGGTCTCATCGTTGGCGATTTGGACGGGCAGGAAGCGCGGTGTCGCCGGAGGGGCTTTCGCCGGTTCCGTCTTCAACTTTCGGCACCAATACCAAAAGGCCCACGGCGACATCTGGTGCCGCCGCGCGAAGCTGGCCCCAGACTCTCCGCTCTTCTGCCACTGCGCAACGAGACGCGCCATTTGCGCCGCTGTCCGTGTCTCCGCCATCAGGGGCTCCTCCTGGGCAAAGAATCCGTCAACGACCGGTGCGGCTCAAGACGGGGTTTGTCGGACCCTTACAAACGGAAACGGCTGGTATGTGGCGCGTGGCACACCCGGGAGATAGCACTTGATCTCCGGGTCGAGCGTTACGGACGCAGCCATATTCTGCTTCTTCTTCGCCAGTGCCTCCGGCTTGTATGGAATCACGTTGCCGTCCACGACGCCATCGCCCGCCGGGACACTGAACGCGGCGCCAAGCGCAGCCGGACCAGGACGGGCGTCATGGTCCTGCAGGTCCCAGTTCGCGGTGTTCATCGCCTGCCAGATTCCATTCAGGTTCGGTTTGCCGTCGGCCGTACGCCCTGCTCGATACCCTGACGGCTGGGCCGAGGTCCGGCCGCTTGTGAGCGCCCACGAGACGGTCAACGCAGACACGAGGAAGAGCAGTGCAATGGCTCGACGCGTGCTCGACATGGGAGATGCTCCCTTCCCGCTGATGACGACTCGGCCACGATTGGCTAT
>DATFRP010000241.1:0-7803 GCA_035263125.1 Vicinamibacterales bacterium | reverse complement strand
GCCGGATATCTACGCGTTCTATCGCACGACCACGCAGCGCAATCTCTATCGCATCCCTATTCGATAGTACCAGCCAGTCCCTGAGCGCACATCGGCGCGAGCAGCGAAGTTTGACTTGCGCTATACCGTGAGCTGAGAGCCCCGCAACCTTTCGATCTGCGTCAGGAACACACCGATTCGGTTCCAATTGGCGCTGGTCTGGTCCACCAAACCTTCATTTTCAGTCTCGATTTTCCGCAAGTAGCTGAAGGCTGGCGCAGTTACGGCGGTTCGAACAAAGCGATTTCCGTCAAACGCAATCCCGTTGGAGGCGCCGCTCGGAAAGTAGACCAGTACGCCGCTCGGAAAGTGATCCAGTCTGAGGGCGGTTCATTCTACGTTCTTCTTTCCTGAAAGAAAGAGGCATCGGCTTGTGGGAATGTGGGAATCTCGCGTTCTTCAGCGAGATTTCCAAGCTCCTGTGGAAATCGTTCTTTGATTTCCATCAGGAGCGTCATTTCCACAGCCGCGCGATTTTTTGTTCTCACCTCCTCAGCCCTCGCAATCGGGGGATAGCAGACCCTGGGCGGCGGGCCGATCGTCGCTCCTGGGGCATCCTACGCGGTCGTTTCGTTGACGCGTCCTCCTCACGACCCATTTCCTCGCCGTTTTCGCATGCGATAGCTCTTCCCCTTCGTCGTGATCACGGTCGCATGATGGGCGAGGCGATCGAGCAACGCGGTCGTGAGTTTTTCGTCGCCGGCGAAGACGGTCACCCATTCTGCAAACGCAAGGTTGAATGCTCAGCGTATAGTTACGCGGAGTCTCGCCGCCCGAGACTCCGCGGTTCGGTCATCGTGACGACATTTCACTCCGCATAACGGAGCCTGGGGTCAAAGAGGCAATGAGTTTGTCGGTGGCCTTGAACCGCCCGGAGCGCAGCTTCGGCGGCATCATGGACTCCAGCGCTTCCAATTTCACCGACGGATCCGCGCGCGTGTAGATTTCCGTCGTTTGCATGTGGGCGTGTCCGAGCCACAGCGAGACTTTCCACAGATCTTTGGTCGCCTGCAGTACCGTGAGCGCGCAGGTGTGTCTCAACAGGTGCGGGAACACGCGCTTGGTCGTCAACGACGGGCATCGTTGCCGTGCGGTCTGGGTGTGCTTGCGCAGGAGGTATTCGACCCCTGAACGCGTCAGATGCTCGTCGTGCGTGTTGACGAAGAGCTCCGGGACACGCACATGGCCTCTCACGGCAAGCCAGGCTCGCAAGGCAGCGACGGTGGTCTTCCACAACGGCAAACATCGTTGCCGCCGGCCTTTCCCTCGGATCAGCAGGTTGGCCTGCGGCTGCAGCGTGAGGTCATCGAGACGCAGACCGACCAGTTCGGAGACCCGGAGGCCGGCCGTGTAGCACACATGGAGCATCGCGCGGTCACGGATGCCCGTCCACTCGGCCGGGTCGGGTGCATCCAGGAGGGCCTGCATTTCCGCCATCGTCAGGTGCTGGACCACCCGCGACTCGGTTTTCTTGAGGGGGATCGCCAGGATGCGCCGAATCTGCTCCAGCGCTGACGGGACGCGATATTCCAGGAAGTGCATGAAGGACTTGATCGCGGCCAGCCGAGCATTTCGGGAACTGGGCCCGTTGCGGCGCGTGGCCTCGAGATCGTTCAGAAAGTCGATCACGAGTGGGGCATCAAGCTGCTCCAGGGCCAACTGGGACGGCGCCACCTGGTGGCGCCTGCTCGCGTAGGTCAGCAGCAACCTGAACGCATAGGCATAGGAGTCCCGCGTGTGCTCGCTGGCACCGCGTTCGATCGGCAGGCGTTGCTCGAAACACACCGTGACGTGCGGAGCCAGCGGCGTCATGATCCCCCCGCCATGGCTAGGCGTTCGGCCTGCTCCGCAATGTCCCGCATCAGATCCGGCACGGCTTCCAGGTACCAATAGGTATTGGCGATGTTGCTGTGGCCGAGGTAAGTCGCGAGGGCGACCATGTGCCGGGTGATCGCATCGCGGCCGGCCGGGCAGGTTTGCAAAGCCCTGACCGCGAAGGCATGGCGCAAGGAGTGGGGAGTGGGACGCGGACGGCCGCGCCCATGCGGCAGCCCGATCTGTTTCGCCGCGGTGCGGAAGGCCATGTCCACATCGGCCGGCAGGAGCGGTTTTCTCCGGATCGAGACGAAGATGTGATCGTCGAACGGCGCATACGGTCCTCGCTGCTGGAGGTAGCGTTCGAGCCCCGTTCGTGCGGTGTCGTGCAAGGGGACCAGGCGACTCTTGCGGAATTTCGTGCGTCGAATCACCAAGCCATCAGGCGTGATGTCATCGAAACGCAAGCGAATCGCCTCAGACACCCGCAGGCCCGTGCACGCCAGCAGCGCGAACAGGGTGCTGTAGGTCGCGCGCCGGAGCGTCCGATAGCCCAACCGGGAGGCGGCCTCGATCAGCTGGCGGATCTGGTCCAGCGTCAGGATGTACGGCGCCCGCCGTGGCAATTTCTCGGCGCCAAAGATCGGCGACGGGACTTGATGGCGTGGGTCCTCGGCCCGCGCGTATCGCGCGAACCGAATGATGGTCCCGAGCCGACGCGCGCGTTGCGCCATCGACGAAGCGCAGCCGGCCCATTCAATCGCGAGATCGGCGGTCACGTGCTGCTGGCCTCTTGCCGCCGAGAACGTGGCGAAGCTCTTCAACTGGAAATCTTCGCACCTCAAGACAAATCCAGCGGCGCGGCGGATCGCGAGGTACATCGTGACGAGATCCGTCAGCATGGCTGCACCTCCGGCCACGGTTGCGCAATTGACTGGAGAGCGGTCACGTCGACCTTCGCGTAGATCTGCGTCGTCTGGATCGACCGATGCCGCAGGACGGCCGCGATGTCTTGGAGCGAGCCGCCCTCCCGCAACATCGATGTCGCGAGCGAGTGGCGGAGCAAATGGGCGGCCCCGCGGCTGGGGCGGGTCACGCCGGCGCGGCTCAGGGCCCGGTCGACAATGACGGAGACCGCGCAGTGCGAGCCGAACGGACGAAAGGGCGCCCGGCAGGTGACAAATACCGCATCGGTGGCGGTCCGAGGCCGCCCGTTTTGCAGATAGGTGACGATCGCCTGCCCCACCTCCTGGCTCAGCGGCAAGTGCGTCGGACGGCGACGTTTCCCGGACACCCGAATCCAGGCGTCCCGCCAGTCGATGTCACCCAGGCGCAGCTGCACGATATCCCCCGCCCGCAACCCGAGGCGGGCCAGCAGGAGGAGAATCGCGCGATCGCGCCGACCGACGGGCGATGTGTCATCGCACGAGGCGATCACGCGCTCGACCTCCGCCGGTTGGAAGTACCGCGGCAGGGCACTGAGCCGCCAGTGGGCGACGGTGGGGATCGCGGCGTCGAAGCCCACGGCACAGTGGCCGCCGGCAATCAGGAAGCGCAGGAACATGCGAAGAGCCGTCGTGCAACACTTGGCCGCGGCCCAGCCGGAGCTGCGAGTCTTCTCCAAGACGAACGCGCGGAGCTGGTGGACATCCCAGCGGCTCGGCGCCTCACCTAGCTGGCGCAGCATGTCGCGAATGGGACGGCTGTAATTCGCGAGGGTCGTTGCACAGGTGCTTCGTTGCTGACGCATCCACGCTGAGAACTCCGCCAGAAGGACCGGCTCCGGCACCTCCTGATCCAGCGCGGACGCCGCGATCACGTGCTCGTCTCGCAGGTAGGTCGCAAAGACCCGTGCGCCCTTGAGCACTTCGATCCGATTCGCGTGAGCGTACGGGCATCGGCATCGAGCCAGGTGGCGCGCGAATCGATCGAGTGCCTCCGCGTTCACGCTGGGAACGGCCAGCCCGTGCCGCTGGGTCCAGTCCATGAAATGCTCCGCCGAGCGGAGAGGCTTGCGACCGGTAATCGTGGCGTATTGCAGATCCGACAACGCGCCCGCGAAGCCTTCCAGCAGTGCGCCGGCGGGCCCTTCCCGAAGCGTACGAATACGCCACCCTGCCTCAAAGAAGTCTGAGAGCATGACGTCCTCCTTCGATGATGTCTGCGGACCGAGAAGCGACGTCACGATTATGCGAAGTGGAATCGTCTACACGATGCGCTGATCTTCAGGAAAGAACGACGGATTTGCCAGAGTGTCGTCGGTCAACTCCGCGTAACAATACGCTGAGCATTCAACTTACCGTTCAAGCAGTGGGATACCGTCTTCCCCAATGCCGCCTGTGCGGTCGCGTTGATTGATCGACTGACGCACCACGCCGAGATCATCACGATCGAAGGCGAGTCTTACCGCAAGCGGGAAGCCGAGCAGGCCCAGAAGGCCAAACAGGCGCCGAAGTCGCAGCCTTCTCCGAAGCCCAAGACATAACCTGGCGCTCGGCGATTCGTGTCGGTCCAGATTCACGCGTTATGGGAAGTGCCGCGATCTGGTAAGCAATAGCGGAAGGAGTCGGTGGTGACCGGGCCAAGCGCCGTCGTGCGCTTTCCATAATCAGAGGCTGGTCAGGAAGGCGAGCAGCGACTCGTCGGCCTTGAAGCGGCGGGCCGGCGACCCCAATGGCGCGAGATGCTTCAACGCGCGCTCTTTTGATTCGAGATCGGCTTCGAGGTAGAGGTGGGTGGTCTCCAGCCGCTCGTGTCCGAGCCAGAGGGCGATCGTCGCGAGATCGACGCCCGCCTGTAATAGGTGCATCGCAGTCGCGTGCCGAATCACATGAGGCGACACGTGTTTGGTCGTTAGACTCGAGCAAATCGTTTGGGCTCGTTTCGCGACGTCACGTAAGAGGTAGGCCACGCCGTGCCGCGTGAGCCGGGTGCCGAGTGCGTTGGGGAAGGCGACGTCAGGCGTCGCGTCGCCGAGTTCATCAAACCAGGCCCGCAGCACGCGGCCCGTTCGCTTCCAGAGGGGCACCGCGCGTTCTTTCCGGCCCTTGCCCACCAGCTGCACGACCGTGCTGGGGCCAAACTGCACCTGGGAGCGCCGCAATCCGACCAGCTCGGAGACGCGGGCGCCGGTGTTGTACAGCGTGAGCAGGAGCGCGTGATCGCGGCGACCCTTCCATGTGTCGAGGTTGCAGGTGGTCAAGAGCGCCTCCATCTCCGCACGGGTGAGAAAGTGGACCACGCGCCGCGTGGTCTTCTTGCGCGGGATCGCTAAGACGCGGGTCGTCACCTCCAGCCGATCCGGACAGCGGAATGCCACGAAGCGAAAGAACGACCGGAGCGCGGCGAGACGCGCATTGCGAGACCGGCTGCTGTTGTGCCGATCCGTTTCGAGATAGTCGAGAAAGGCGAGGATGACTGGCACGTCGAGATCGTCGAGCGTGACCTGATCAGGCGGGATGTGACGATGCTGCTGCAGGAAGGTCAAGAGGAGCCGAACCGTGTCGCGATAGGCGGCCACGGTTTGCGGGCTGACCTGTTTCTGTTGCAGCAGATGTTCCGTGAAGAACGCGCGGACCAGGCGACCAAGGGCGAGGGCTGCGCTCATGGCGTCACCCTCCCGAAATCGGCGAACGCTTCGAAGCGGGCGGCGGCGGCTTCCAGCACCTGGGGGGCGGCCGTCAAATACCAGTACGTGTCCTGCGGCCGTGCGTGGCCCAGATAGGTCGCGAGCGCCGGCAGGCGGTCGCGGGTGTCGTCACCGGCCTCCGCCCACGCGGCCAGTCGGGCGACTGCGAATGAGTGGCGCAGGTGATGGAGGCTCATGCCCCGCGTGCCGGCTGGGCCGCGCAGGCCCAGGCGCCGCGCGAGCGCCACGAACGTGCGGGCGATCACGTGGTAGTTCAAGGGCGTGCCGCGTTCGGACACGAAGAACGCGTCACACAGGCCGTCGTAGCCCAGCTGGTGCCGCCGGATGGCATACGCGTTCAAGGCAGCGGCCGTGGTCGCGTGGAGCGGCACGAGGCGCGATTTGCGGAACTTCGTCTGCCGAATCGTCAGGCGCGGGGGTGTCGCCGTGAGCGCTACGTCTTCTAACGTCAGACGAATAGCTTCCTGGGCCCGCAATCCGCAGCTGGCCAACAGCCCGATGTAGGTCGCGACGGTCTGGGGTCGGAGCGCGTCGCGCGGGCCGACTCCTCGAGCGGCGTCCATCAGGCGCGTCACATCCTGCTCGATCAGGAGGCGCGGACGCGATCGGCGCACGCTCGGCAGCAAGCCGGAGCCCGGCACGGCGACGTCCGTGTCGAAGGCCTGCACATAGACGAGGAATTGCCGCGCGATACTCAAGCGACGCCCCTGCGTCCCGGGGCCGCCCGTGCGCGTGGCCCAGGTCACCGTCAGGTGGGCCATCGCCGCGGACTCGGGCTGTCGTTCCACGAAGTCGACAAACTCTCGGAGCAGACGCTCGTCCGGTCGCATGGTGAATCCCAGCGCGCGACGCAGGGCGACGTACTCGGCGCAGCGTTCCTGCCACAGGATGCGGCTCATTGCGCACTTCCCGGCCACGGCAGCGCGACGGTCAGGAGCGTGGCGACGTCGAGCTTTGCGTAGATGGCCGTCGTGTCGAGTTCCGCGTGTCCGAGGACGTCCGCCACGGCTTTCAGGCTGACGCCGTGTTGCACGAGCTGCGAGGCGACCGTGTGGCGAAACGAGTGCGCACCGGGCCGCACGATAGTCACGTCCGCCCGACGCAGGGCCCGTTGCGCGACCGACGTAATCGCCGCGGCGGTCAGAGGACGATACGGAGGACGAGCACGAAGAAACACAGCCTCACGTGAGGCGCCAGTGTGGCGCGTTTTCAGCGTGCGCACGAGCGCCACGCCGACGTCGTGCGGCAGGGGCAAGCGTCGCTCGCGGCCCGTCTTGCCAGGTCGGATCTGGACGGAGCCCTCGCGCCAGTCGATGTCACGGACACAGAGGGCCGCGACTTCGCCGGCACGCAACCCGAGCCGACTGAGAAGGAGCAGGATCGCGTAGTCGCGAGCCCCGTCTGGTGTCGTGGCTTCCACCGTCTGGAGGATCCGCTGCACGTCGGCGGTCGTGAGCGCGCGCGGGAGCGTGCCGAACTTCCATTGCCGGACGGTGGGAACGGCTCCTTCCAGCCCGACCCGCACGACGCCGCTGGACACCAAGAACCGCACGAAACTGCGGACCGCCGTGACTGGCGCGCGACTCGATGTGCGACTGAGCGTGTCGACCTGGGTGCGTACGAAGCTGGCCACGCGCTCGGCGGTCACCGCCGACCAATCGACCCGTGCGTCTGGCCAACACGCCTGTAAGAGCCCCCGTGCGTACCGCTCATAGATCCGACGTGTCCCGCTCGCCGCGCCGCGCACGCGGGTGAGATGCGTGATGAAGGCACCGATCCACCTATCAATATCGGTCTCCCGCGCTACCCGCGACTGGCGATTCGCAACACCCTGGGCCCACAAGAACGTCGCAAACCCGCGGACACCGGTCACGAGTTCGTTCAGCCGTCCTCGTGGCCGTGACGGAGGATGCCATCGTGACCGACCAGAAACGAAGCGCGCCACGACGTGTTCATCAACGTCTGCGACGGCGATACGGTGTCGGGATAACCACGTGCTGAACACGCCCGCGGCGTGCACGTAGCGTCGCCGCATGCCAGCCGTGTATCCCGCCTGCGCGAGTGCGTCGACGAAGGGGTCGACCCACGAGCCCAGCGGTCCAGAGCGCAGGCGGACGCAGATGTCCGGACGAACGTGGAGTGATTCAAGCATGGACTCCTCCTCGGATCCGCATCGGGATCCGCGGAGGAGCACCACCGCGTTATGGAAAGCGTGTCAAGCGACAACACGCCGCACTGAACGTCCCCGCGACAGTCGCCGGCGGACGCTTACCAGATCGCGGCACTTCCCATAACGCGCA
>DATFRP010000240.1:0-27551 GCA_035263125.1 Vicinamibacterales bacterium | reverse complement strand
CGCTCCTTGGTCTGACGATCGCGCACGAGCTCGAGGCCGATCATGAGACCACGGCCGCGGACATCGCCGACGATCCGATGCCTGTCCATCAACGCCTTCGCGCCTGCCATCATGTGCGCGCCGACGGTCTCGGCATTCTTGACCAGGCCTTCACGCAGCAGCTTCAGCGTCGCCAGCGACGCCGCGCACGCGACCGGGTTGCCCCCGAACGTACTGGCGTGTGTGCCGGGCGGCCACGAGATCACTTCAGACTTCGCCGTCGCGACGCCGAGCGGCAATCCCGACGCAATCCCCTTCGCCATCGTCACGACGTCGGGCTCCACACCGGTGTGCTCGATCGCGAACATCTTGCCGGTGCGTCCCATGCCCGACTGCACCTCGTCGACGAGCAACAGCATCCCATGCGTGCTGGTGAGCTCTCGCAGCCGTTCGTGAAAGACGTTCGGCGGAACGACATATCCGCCCTCGCCCTGAATCGGCTCGACCATGATCGCCGCCACTTCGTCGGGCGAGATCAGATGCATCAGCAGCTGGTCTTCGATGAAGCGCAGACATTCGGCGGCGCAGGATTCCGGAGACTTGCCGACCGGGCAGCGATAGCAGTTCGCATAGGGCGCGTGATACACGCCCGGCACGAGCGGGCCGAAGCCGCGTCGCTGCGTCAGCTTGCTCGCGGTGAGCGAGAGCGATCCCATCGTTCGCCCGTGAAACGCGCCGAAGAACGCGATGATGTAAGGACGCTTGGTGTAGTACTTCGCCAGCTTGATCGCCGCTTCGTTGGCCTCGGTCCCGGAATTCCCGAAGAACGACCGATGCGGCCCCGGCATCGGCGCGATCGCCGACAGCTCCTCTCCGAGCCGGACCTGCGGCTCGTAGTAGAAATCGGTGCCGGACATGTGAAGGAACTTCTCCGCCTGGTCGACGATCGCGGCGACGACGGCCGGATGGGAATGACCGGTGGCGGTGACGGCAATGCCGGCGGTACAGTCGAGGAAGACGTTGCCGTCGACGTCTTCGACCAGCGCCCCTTCGCCGCGCGCCATCACGAACGGATAGTCGCGGGTGTAGGACGTAGACACCACGCGCGCGTCGCGGTCGATGATCGCTCGTGCCTTCGGACCCGGCAGTGCAGTCTTCAGGTCTGGCCCAGTCATTTCCTCTTCCAGCGTGTTCCGGTCGCGCTGTCTTCGAGCAGGATACCGCGGTCCAGGAGCTGCTGACGGATCCTGTCCGCGGTCGCGAAGTCTCTTCGCTGCTTCGCGGCTTTGCGTTCGTCGACCAGGTGTTCGATCTCCTGAATCAGGTCATCAGGAAGCGCAGCGTCCTCGGCCCGTCGAAGCGACACCACGCCAAGGACACGATCGAACTCATCGATCGCGCTGCGGATGAGCGCGGCGTCGGCGGCGCTCACCTGCTTCGCATCGATCGCGGTGTGGCCCTCGCTCACGAGATCGAACACGGCGGCCAGCCCGGCGGCGGTGTTCAGATCGCTCTCGAGCGCCTTGCGGAACGACTGCCGTGCCTTCGCAACGCTCGCCTCGACGTCGGCATGAGTCGCGTCACCGCGAACGTTGTCGAGCCGAGCCAGGAAATCGACGATGCGCCGGAGCGACTCCTCGGCCTGGTCCATCCCCGCCCAGGTGAAGTTCAGCTGCTTGCGGTAGTGCGACGAGAGCAGCAGATAGCGAAGCGCCGACGGGCGAAAGCCCTTCGCGATTACCTCGGGCACCGTGTGCACGTTGCCGAGCGACTTCGACATCTTCTCGTTCTCGACGAACAGATGCTCGACGTGCACCCAGAACCGCGAGAACGGCTTCCCGGTCGCACCTTCCGCCTGCGCGATCTCGTTCTCGTGATGCGGAAACAGCAGATCGATGCCGCCGGCATGGATGTCGATCGGCCCCTCCCCGAGGAGACGCAGCGCCATCGCCGAGCACTCGAGGTGCCACCCGGGGCGCCCGGGTCCGGCGCCGACGTCCCACGTCGGCTCCCCGGGCCGGCTCGCCTTCCACAGCACGAAGTCGCGGGCGTCGTCTTTGGAGTACTCGTCCACGTCGACACTGACGCCCGATTTCATTCCCTCGTGATCGAGGCGCGCCAGCTTCCCGTAGTCGGGCAGCGTGGAGATCTTGAAGTAGGTCGATCCATCGCGCGCGTAGGTATGGCCGTTCCTGTCGAGCGCGGCGATCAGATCACCCATCGCGCGAAGGTTCGCCTGGTCGGTGGCGCGCGGCATCTCCTCCGGCATCTCGATGCCGAGCCGGTCCATGTCCTCGCGGAACGCGCGGATCCACGGCTCGGTGTACTCAGGGAGGGCAACGCCCGCCGCCTGGGCACCGGCAATGGTCTTGTCGTCCACGTCGGTCAGGTTGATCGCCTCGCGCATCGTGTAGCCGCACAGATGCTTCAGCGTGCGGCGCAGGACGTCCACGCACACGAAGTAACGGAAGTTGCCGATGTGCGCGCGCGCGTAGACGGTGGGGCCGCACGCGTACATGCGGACGGTGCCGTCGCGCTGCGGCTCGAAGGTTTCCTCCTGCCGGGTCAGGGTGTTGTAGAGGCGCATCCGCTCAGGAGCTAGAGGGAGAGGGCGATGGTCCGCGAGCCGACGACGACCTCGACGGGGCCATCCGATCGTCTGACGACGATCGGAAGTGCGCCGCTGCCCACCGCGCCGTTCATCTGCGCGTGCACGGCTTCTTCCACTTCGGCGCCGAAGCCTTCCGCGCTGGCCTCTGCTCCGACGTATCGAGCGGCCTGCTCCGCCAGCTTGCGGATCATCAACGCCCCACTTGCGTTACGGGGCACCGAGACGTTGAACTCGAAGCGTGTCGTGTTCACGGCTATACGGAAATCCTGCTGAACAGTCGATCGGCGCGGAGGCGGTCGGCCTCGACCTGCGCCCGGAGCGCGTCGACGTCTTCGAAGCGGCGCTCGTCGCGCAGTCGCTGCACGAACCCGAGCCGCACCCGTTTGCCGTACAGATCACCGCTGAACCGCAGCAGGTGCGTTTCGACGGTCACTGTGGTTTCCCCAAACGTTGGCCTGACACCAATGTTGGTGATGCCCGCGTGCACCGTGCCGTCGATCGTCGTCGTGGTCGCATACACGCCATGCGGCGGAATCAGCTCATTGTCGGTCGCGAGGTTGGCCGTCGGAAATCCAAGTTCCCGGCCGCGCTTGCGCCCTTCGACGATCGTGCCGTCGATGAAATACGGATGCCCCAACAGAGCGCCCGCTTCGTCGACGCGAGCCTCGGCGATCAGCCGCCGAATTCGTGTGCTGCTCACCACAAAGTCCTTGTAGCGGACCGGGTCGATCTTGTCGGCCCGAAACCCGTAGCGTTGTCCGAGCGTCCGCATCACACTGAAATTGCCGCTGCGCCCGTGCCCGAACAGGAAGTTCGCCCCCACCCAGACCTCGGAGACCCGCAGCCAGTCGACCAGCACCGATCGCACGAACGTTTCAGGATCCCACGTCGACAGCTCGTGCGTGAACCGTACGACCGCGACGCATTTGATGCCCGCCCCGTGCAGCGCGTCCAGCCGCTGTGATTTCGTCATCAGCAGCGGCGGCGCTTTGTCGGGCCTCACGATCCGCGGCGGATGCGGATCGAACGTCATAGCCATCGGCGTGCCTCCATGCTCGGCCGCCCCGCGTCGGACCCGCTCGATGATCTTGAGATGCCCGCGATGCAGTCCGTCGAAATTGCCGAGGGCCAGCACCGGATGCACGAGCCACGGCGGCCTCGGGTCGTCGGGGAAGTGGATGGTCTCCATTCACCTATCCCTTCACCCGACGTCGACTCGCACGTCGAGCACGAGCCCATCATATGCCAGTTCAACGCCGGCAGGCAGGCGCGCGGCGGTCTCCGCGTGGCCGAGGTCGTGCGTCATATGCGTCGTATATGCGCGGCGCGGCGCGACGCGGCGCACGACGTCGATCGCTTCCTGCACGCTGAAATGCGTCGAATGCGGGCGATCGCGCAACGCGTCGATGACGAGCGTGTCGACGCCGTCGATGAGCGCCCATGACTCGTCAGGGATGCGGTTGCAGTCCGTGAGGTAGGCGAACGCACCAAACCTGAAGCCGAGGACCGGCATGTCTCCGTGCCACAGCGGCACCGGCAGGATGTGCACGCCTCCCACCGCGAACGGGCCGGTGATCTCGTGCGGCACCAGCTGCGGGATGCCGCCGCCCTTCCGCGGACGACCATCGAAGATGTAATAGAAGGTCCGGCGGAGCGTCTCCCAGGTCTCACGCGTGCCGTAGCACGGAATCGGTCCATCCTGAATCGCGTTGTAGCGGCGGACCTCGTCGAGCCCGAGCACATGATCGGCGTGGCTGTGCGTGAAGACGACGGCGTCGACGCGCGACAGGCGATGGGTCAGCGCCTGCTGACGCAGATCGGGCGTCGTGTCGACCAGGATCTTCGCGTAGCCCGGAGCGTCGACGTAGATCGACGGGCGCAGACGCGTGTCGCGCGGATCGGTCGAACGGCACACAACGCAGTCGCATCCGATGAGCGGCACTCCGTGCGACGTGCCCGTCCCGAGGAACAGCACGCGCGCAGGCGCGCTTTGAGTGCTCACGGGCCGATCAGGGGATGATGATGCGCGAGGGTTCGGGGGGCGCGCTCTTGGTGGCGTCGACGTAGCGCAGGCGCAGTTCGTAGACGATCTGCTCGAGCAGCTGGCGCTCCTCCGCGCTCAGATTGCCTTTGGTCTTCTCTTCGAGCAGCGCGAGGATGTCGATGAGCTGACGGGCAGCGGCGATATTGGGTTCGCCGTTTTTCCCGGTCGCGGGATCGGGGACGTCGCCGAAGTGAAACGCCGCCGTGTGTGCAAGCGAGAGCACGAAGCCGACGAACGTCACTCCGCTGGCCTCGTGTTCGTGCGATCCCGAACCTTCTGGATTCTCCGCCATCGTCTCCTGGACTCGCCGCCCGCCGGGGCGCCAAACATCGAATGGTAGCATGTCCGGCATGACCTCAGGCGTGGGCGAGCGTTTCGAGAAGCTGGTGGATATCATGCGCGCACTGCGCGCACCCGACGGCTGCCCGTGGGATCGGGAGCAGACCCATGCGTCGCTGCGGCCGTTCCTGCTCGAGGAGACGTACGAGGTGCTCGAAGCGATCGAAGGCGGCACGCCCCGCCATCTCTGTGAAGAGCTCGGCGACGTGCTGTTCGAGGTCGTCTTCATGTCGCGCCTGAGCGAAGAGGCGGGCGACTTCTCCATCGGCGACACGATCGACGCGGTCTGCGACAAGCTGGTGCGCCGCCATCCTCACGTTTTCGCTCGACAGACGGGCGACTCATCGCTCACGAGCAGCCAGGTGATCGAGAAGTGGGAGACCTTGAAGGCCCGCGAACGCGCAGAGGCCGGCGCGGCACCCAAGGCAAAAAAGACGACGCTGAGCGGGGTCCCCAAGACGCTGCCGTCGCTGTTGAGGGCGTACGAGGTCAGCTCGCGTGCTGCCGCGGTGGGATTCGATTGGGCCCGAGCCACTGACGTGCTCGACAAGATCGAGGAAGAGGTCGGCGAGCTGCGCCACGAAGTCGAGTCTGGCGCTACCGGGGCCCTCTCGCGGGCCGAGGAGGAGATGGGCGATCTCCTGTTCGCCATCGCGAACCTGTCACGGAAGCTGGGCATCGAGCCCGAGGGGGCGCTGAGACGAGCCACGGAGAAATTCACACACCGCTTCGAGGCAATGGAACGGTCGCTGGCCACAAAGGGCCGGACTCTCAATCAAGCGACGCTCGATGAAATGGAAGCAGAGTGGGACCGTGTCAAAGCTACGGAGAATATCGGCCACGGAGATCACTGAGTTTTTGGCCACGGAGATCACGAAGATCACGGAGACTCTCGTGGTCCCCGTGAGCCACGGAGATCACGGAGAACACAGAGGTCTTCTCTTCTGACTTCGTGGGCCACGGAGATCACGGAGAACACGGAGATCTTCTCTTCTGACTTCGTGAGCCACGGAGATCACGGAGAACACGAAGATCTTCTTCTTCTGACTTCGTGAGCCACGGAGAACACGGAGAACACGGAGATCTTCTCTTCTGACTTCGTGATCTTCGTAATCTCCGTGGCCCCCAACTCTCCGTGATCTTCGTGACCTCCGTGGCCCAACTCTCCGCGATCTTCGTGATCTCCGTGGCCCAACTTCTCCGTGATCTTCGTGATCTCCGTGGCCCAACTCTCCGTGATCTTCGTGATCTCCGTGGCCCAACTTCTCCGTGATCTTCGTGACCTCCGTGGCCCAACTTCTCCGTGATCTTCGTGATCTCCGTGGCCGCAACTCTGTGATCTCCGTGGCTCATAACACGAAGCGTTCGATGCCATCCTTCAACAGCGACACATTGAAGTTGATCAGCAGCCCGGCCCGTATCTTCGCAGCCCGCATGTAGGAAAGCAGCTTCGCGCGGAAAACCTGCTCGACTCGCGCGACTGATTTGATCTCGAGGATCACCTGCACGTCCACGACGAAGTCCACCCGCTGAACGGCGATGGTTTCTCCTCGATAGAGCACGACGACCGACTTCTCGCGTTGGAACGCAATTTCCGAGTGCCCGAACTCGAGTGCGAGCGCGCTCGAATAGATGCTCTCCAAGAAGCCTGGGCCCAATTCCGAATGCACCCGAATCGCACAACCGATGATCTGAGTAATGAGCTCGTCCGTCTCAGCTGGCAAAGCACTCTTCGACGCCGTTGACTTCCACATGTTCGATCTCCCTCCGTGTTCTCCGTGATCTCCGTGGCCAATACCTCTCCGTGTTCTCCGTGGCCCACACCTCGCGATCTCAGTGGCCCAGATACGTCCGCGATCGCACCACCCGCCCATCCGTCTCGATCGTGATCTGCCCATCGCGGTCGGTTCGCATCACCGTGGCTCCGGCGGCTTCCAGGCGTTGCACGACCTCCGTGGCCGGGTGACCGAATCGGTTTCCTCGTCCACAGCTGATGAGCGCAACGCTTGGTGGCCACGCGTCGAGCAGGGCCTGCGACGTGGACGTCCGGCTCCCGTGATGGGCCACCTTGAGCACGCGCACGCGGGCGGGCGTCAGCGATGGAATGAGCGCGCGTTCGACGTCGGCGCCGATGTCACCAGTGAGCAGGATCGCGACCTCGCCGTAGATCACCTCGAGCACCACGGAGTCGTCATTACGGACACGCCGCCGTTCCCAATCGGGAGCGGGCGGATTCAGCACGCGAATGCGAACAGACTCGAGGCTGACCTCCTGTCCCGACCGCAACGCGATCATCGCGGCGCCGTGGCGCGCGGCCAGATCGGCCAGTGCCAGCGACGGCGCATGCACCGGCACCCGGATGCCCTCCCACATGCGGGTGGGTGAGAAGTCGTCGAGCATCGCCGGAGCGCCCCCGACGTGATCGGGATCGCCATGCGTCACGAGCAGCGTCTCGAGCGATCGAATGCCGCGCGCCCAGAGCGCAGGCGCGAGCACGCGCTGGCCGATGTCGATTGCCGCACCAAACGGTGCGCCGCCGGCGTCGATCAGGATCGCGTGCGCCAACGGCGTTTCGAGGAGCATCGCCTCTCCCTGGCCGACGTCGAACATGGTGAGTCGCAGCCACGCGGGAGGACGGTGGTCAGGGGCCAGGCCCGGCACGCTGACCCCGCGGGCGATCGCGATCGCGATCACGAGCAGCGCCGATGCCGGGATGATGCGCATCCGGCGAACGACCAGGAGCACCACGAGCGCGACGTAATACGCGAACATCAGCGTGAGCCCGGGTGCGGGCACCCGAGCCGAGAGCCACGGCGCGACGAGGACGAGGCGCGCGCTGCCGACGAGCGCCGAGACGCCGGCGTGCGCCACCCACCCTGCGGCCGCCGCAATCCACCCGACTTCATCGAACGCAACGACGATGAGGCCGGCGATCTGGATGGCGCAGGTCATGGGAACGGCAAGGAGATTGAGCACGAGGCCGGCGCTCGTCACGCGGGAAAACATCTGCGCCGACACCGGCAACAGCGCCGCTTCCACCGCAAGAGACGAGAACACCGATGCCGCGATCCACGAGAGGGCGCGCGAGCGCGGCAGCAGGGTGGCCCCATGACGCGCCCCCTCGAGGAGCGCGGCGGTGGCTCCGAATGTGAGGACGAAACCTGGATCGCGGATGTCGAGCGGATGGGCCACGATCATCAGCGCGGCGGCGACGGCTGCCGCCTGCCACGTGGGCACGCGGTGATCGAGCGCTCGCGCCGCGAAGTACAGCAACGCCATCAGCGTTGCGCGCCAGACCGACGGACCGGATGAGGCCAGGAGCGCATACAGCGTCAGCATCGCCATGGCCGGCAGCGCAGCGCGCCGATCGCGCACGCCGACGAGCGTGAGCAGCCCGGTCACGACCGCGGCCAGAATCGCGATGTTGCCGCCCGAGATCGCGATGACGTGATACGTGCCGGCCGCTTGCAGCAGATCGCGCGTCTCGTCAGTCAGGCCGCCGCGATCGCCGATCAATACAGCGGTCGTGATCGCTCCCGACAGCGGATCGTGCGTCGCCACCCATCGCTCGATCGCGCGCCGCACATGCGCGCGCACGCGTGCAGCCAGTTCGTCGACGAGGCTCCCCTGGGCCACGACCTGGACAAGGAGACCGCTCTTGACCGACGCGAGCAGGGTGATGCCGTCGAGTGCGAGATCGCGCTCGAAGTCGGGGACGCCATCGTCGAGAAACCGCGTGGGCCGGCGGAACGTCATCGGCGCCTCGACGATCCGTCCTGCCCGCCACTCGACAATCCGCCCCGTCGATGCCTCCCCGCTGACGCTGACGATCACGCCGCCGTCAGCGGTGTGCCACTCAGCACTCAGCTTGATGGCGACGACCCGCACGCGCAGCGAGATGTAGTTATCGCGCGGCGTGGCGTCTTCGAGGAGAACTGCACGAACGGGAATCGGCGGATGCTCGCCTTCCGGACCCGGCGAGGTCATGAGAAATCCACTGAACCGGCTCTCGAGTCGCGCGCGGAGAGTAGTCTGCAGCGCATGATCGCGCGCATCGGCAGTGAGGAGTGCTCCCGCCGCGAAGAAGCCCAGCACGAGCGTCGCGACAGTGATCCGCCTGGCGTGAGCGCACCACGCGGGCACTGCAGCGCTCGAGCTCGCGAGCACGGACCACAGCACCCAATCCGCATCGAGATCGAACCCGAGCGCGGCTAGCGCGCCTGCGAGTAACGCGAGAGCTGGAAGAAGTCCAACGGACGGCACGAGCCGGACGATGCAAGAGACCGCCTCTCGCCCGCACACGCTTCGCTCAACAACTTATGAGAACAGCGTTGAAGTTTCTGCGCGCTCCCATTGCACGCGAACGGCAGAAATTGGAAGGTCGAGGCGGCCATGATCCGACGCGGTTTCTGCAGGAGGGAAATTGCGTAGTGCTTATGGGTTATTCCCCTGGCACCAAAACACTGGATCAATTCAGTGGGATCAGGCGGTCGGAAACGCGAATGTAAACGGACGGAGAGGTAGAACCATGCCTCTGGCCTCTCAGACCCGATTGGGCCCGTACGAGATCACCAACTTGCTCGGGACTGGGGGCGCCGGTGAGGTGTACCGAGCCATTGACACACGGCTGAACCGAACGGTCGCCATCAAGCTGCTGAAGGGCCCTGACGTCGATCGGCTCGAACGGGAAGCGCGCGTCATTGCGGCCCTGAACAACCCTCATATCTGCGGCATCCACGACATCGGCTCCGACTACATCGTCATGGAGTATGTCGACGGCACCGCACTCAAGGGCCCCTTGCCGCTGAAGGAGTGTCTTCGCTTTGCCACGCAACTGGCCACCGCGCTCGAAGCCGAACACGCCCTGGGTATCGTGCATCGCAACCTCAAGCCCACCAACATCCTCGTCAGTCACGGCAGCCTGAAGCTGCTCGATTTCGGCCACATCGCACTCATGTCATCAAGTCCGGGCAGTTCGAATCCGGCAACGCTGACTGAAGCCGACGCGGCGTACATCTCGCCGGAGCAAGCGCAGGGCAAACCCACCGATCGGCGATCGGACATCTTCTCGTTTGGCGCGGTCCTCTACGAGATGCTCTCGGGCAGGCGCGCGTACGAGGGTGCCGGGACTCGTGACGTGATCAATGCGATCGTGCGGAGCGAACCACGTCCGCTCGAGGCTCCCCCTGAACTCGAGCACATCGTGAAACATTGCCTCCGCAAGGATCCGGCGGCCCGGTTCCAGTCGATCGAGGAGGTCACGCACGCACTGGAGCAAGTGTCGATCGAGAGGCCCGAGACGCAACCGTCGATCGCCGTGCTTCCGTTCAGCAATCTGAGCGGGCAACCGGACAACGACTACTTCAGCGCGGGTCTGACCGAAGAGATCATCAATGCCCTCACCCAGATCCCCGGGTTGCGCGTGACCGCCCGGACGTCAGCCTTTGTCTTCCAGAAGAAAGAACGCGATATCCGCAAGATCGCTCACACGCTCGGGGTACAGACGGTCCTCGAAGGCAGCGTGCGGGAGTCGCGCAGCAGGCTTCGCATCACGGCACAACTGATCAACTCGACCAACGGTTATCACCTCTGGTCGCAGGCCTACGACAGAGAGAAGGCCGACGTCTTCGCGATACAGGACGACATCGCGGGCGCGATCGCCAGAGCACTCCACTTGCGGCTTTATCACCGCAGGACCGTCAGCATTCAGGCATATGAAGCCTATCTGAAAGCTCGCTACTACATGTGGAAGCTGACACCGGAGTCGTTCGCGAAGAGCCGCCAATATTACGAGCAGGCGATCGCGCTCGATCCAGAGTTTGCCCTGGCGCACTGTGGGTATGCCGAACACTACCTTGCGCGGTCGCTCGTGGGCATCCTTCCCGCCAGTGAGGGGATGCCGGCCGCACGTGCCAATGCGCGCAAGGCGCTGGACATCAATCCTTCTCTTCCCGAGGCGCACTCCGTACTCGCCACGGTGGCAACGCTGTACGATTTCGATCGACGTGAAGCGGAGCGACGGTTCGAGCTGTCGGTGGCCCGTGAAGCCGTGGCGTCGATCGTCCGTATCTGCTATGCCTTTTACTTCCTCCTTCCGCGAGGTCGCGCCGACGAGGCGGTCAGGATGCTCAAACGGGGTCTGACCGAGGACCCGTTGAACTCGACGCTTCACTACATGCTGGGAGTGGCTCTTTTCGAGAGCGACCGGGATGCGGAAGCCTGTCAGGAATTCGAGGAAGCCCTGGAACTCGATGACCACTTCATCTGGGCGATGGCAGTACTTTCGATGAACTATCTGTCACGCGACATGAACACAGATGGGCTCGCGTGGGCAGAACGGGCACATTCAGCGATGCCGTGGCATGCCATGCCTGCCGGCCTGTACGCGGGGACGCTGACGAGGATGGGTGACACACACCGCGCCACGAGAGTGCTCAAGCAAATCAGCGACGGTCAAGCGTACGGGGCTCCCTACGGGCTCACGGTTTTTCATGCCGTCACAGGCAACATCGACGAGGCGCTGCATTGGCTCGAGAAGTCGATCCAACAGCGCTATGTGTCTGGTATCTTCCAGCTCCTGCACAGCCCGTTGGCGAATCGCTTGTCGTCGAGCCCAGAATGGCCTGCGCTGGTGGAACGGTCGAATCTGAACCAGACCATCCTGCCGACGCCGCGCGACGTGGCTTAGGACCAAACACCTAAGGCTTCAACGCTTCCGCGAAGTACCCGCGTCGCGCGCGGATGAAATAGTCGCCGCCTCGCACGCGGACGCGCAGAGGACGCCATCCGCCATCGGGCGGACGCGACGAGCTGTATCCGAGCGTGTACTGCTTGTTGAGCTCGTCGGCGATCCGCGCGGTGGCCGGCCCGAGGTCAGCGGCCGATCGCACGACTTCCGTATAGCCGCCGGTCAGCAACGTGATCTCACGCAGCGCATCGGGGTTGACGCGGGTGGTCGCACGCGCGTCGGGAGCATCGATCGCGAGCGCGTACACGAAGGCATCGTTGCGTCGCATGACTTCGATCGCCTGATACAGCGACCGATCGCTCGCGGTGTCCGCGCCGTCGGAAATCACGACGGTGGCCGCGCGGACGTGCTTCCGCCGTTCGAAGAGCGTCGCCGTCTCCGCCAGCGCGTCGTAGATCGCGGTGCCGCCCGACGGTTTCAGATCGGCCAGGACGTTCTGCAGCCTGCTCGGCGGCGTCGTCCACTTCGAGGCGAGCCGTGGACGGTGATTGAACGTGGCCACGAACACTTCGTCGCCGGGCAGCAGCAGCTCGCCGACGAAACGATCGAGCGCGAGTCGCGCATCGACCACCGCCTGACCGCGCATGCTGTCACTCGCATCGAGCAGCAGCTCCACGCTCACCGGCACCCGCTGGTCCGTGAACTGCGTGATGGTCTGCTCGACGCCGTCTTCGAAGATCTGGAAATCGTCCTTCGCGAGGCCGGTGATGAGACGACCGTTCCCATCGGTGACCGACACCGTCACTTCGACGATGTCGACACGCGCTCGGAAGGGGGCGGTCTGAGCGAGGAGCGCGGCCGTACCGAGGAGACAAGGGCCAACGAGACACAGCGTCAGCAAGATGCCCGCTCCACCCCGTGTGACTCTCTCGGCGCTCATCGCGCTGCCCTTGACTGGTTTCTACTTCAGCTGCGCAACCGGCGCGGCCCCCGCGTAATAGTCCTGGAGCGAGCGCACGGTCAAGGCGTGCCGGCGCAGCGCGCCGATGGCGCTCACCGCCGCCGACGCGCCGGTCAATGTCGTGATGCACGGCACTTGTGCCATCGTCGCGGCGCGGCGCACGGCGCGGTCGTCGAAGAACGATTCGCGTCCGAGCGGCGTGTTGATCACCATGTCGATGCTGCGGTTGACCAGATGGTCGGCGACGTTGGGTCGCCCCTCATTGACCTTGTACATCACATCGACATCGAGGCCGTGCGCGCGCAGAAACGCGGCCGTGCCGCGCGTGGCGGCCAAGGTGAAGCCGAGCTGCGCGAGATCGCGCGCGATCGGCAGCACCGTCTGCTTGTCGCTGTTGTTGACGCTGATGAAGACGCAGCCCCTTTCCGGCAGGCGCTGCGCAGCGCCCATCATCGCCTTGCCGAATGCCGACCCGAAGTTGTCGGACCCGCCCATCACCTCGCCGGTGGACTTCATCTCGGGGCCGAGAATCGTATCGACCCCCGGAAAGCGCACGAACGGAAACACCGGGCTCTTGACGAACACACCCGCCGCCTCGAGATCGTCGACCAGCCCCAACTCGCCCAGCGTGCGGCCGGCGGCGACGCGCGCCGCCGTCTTCGCCATCGGCACGCCGGTCGCCTTCGAGATGTACGGCACGGTTCGCGACGAGCGCGGATTGACCTCGAGCACGTAGACCGTGTCGTCCTTGATGGCGTACTGGATGTTCATCAACCCGACGACCTGCAGCGCACGCGCGATGCGGCGGGTGTACTCACGAATCGTCGCGAGGTGGCGCTCCGCCACCATGAATGGCGGCACGACACAGGAACTGTCGCCCGAGTGGATGCCCGCTTCTTCGATGTGCTCCATGATGCCGCCGATCACGACGGCCCCTCCCGCATCGGCCACGGCATCGACATCGAACTCGAACGCATCTTCGAGGAAACGGTCGATCAGCACCGGACGATCGTGCGACACGTCGACCGCACCGGTCATGTAGCGATCGAGCGCACCCGAATCGAAGACGATCGCCATGCCGCGTCCGCCCAGCACATAGGACGGCCGCACCACGACCGGGTAGCCGATCCGTTCGGCGACATCGCGCGCTTCCTCGCGCGACACCGCCGTGCCGCTGGCGGGCTGCGGCACCCCGAGATCCCTGAGCAGCTGCGAGAAGCGCTGCCGATCCTCCGCGAGGTCGATCGAGTCCGGCGACGTGCCGAGAATCGAGACCCCCGCTTCGAGGAGCGGCAGCGCCAGCTTGAGCGGGGTCTGCCCGCCGAACTGCACGACGCAGGAGACGTCGGCGCCGGTACTCCGCTCCCGTTCGATCACCGCCATGACGTCCTCGAACGTGAGCGGCTCGAAATAGAGCCGATCGGCGGTGTCGTAGTCGGTCGAGACGGTTTCCGGATTGCAGTTGACCATCACCGTCTCGTAGCCTTCCTCGCGGAAGCCGAAGACCGCGTGGCAGCAGCAGTAGTCGAACTCGATGCCCTGGCCGATGCGATTCGGCCCGCTGCCCAGGATGACGACCTTCTTTTTCGGCGTCGGGGCCGCCTCGTCTGCCTCCTCGTAGGTGCCGTACATATACGGCGTGAACGACTCGAACTCCGCGGCGCAGGTGTCGATGCGCTTGTAGACGGCAACGAGCCCGACTTCGAGACGGCGCTGCCTCACCACGTCTTCGTCGATGCCGTAGACGCCGGCAATGTCGGCATCGCTGAAGCCGCTGCGCTTCAGGGTGCGGAGCAGATCGATCGACATCTCGCGGAACTCGCCGAGGTCCGCCATCTGCCGCAGTTCGACGATATCGGCGAACTGCTGAAGGAACCAGGGGTCGATCTTCGTCAGCTCGTGGAGTGTCTCGACACTCCACCCGCGACGCAGCGCGCGGAAGATCGCCCACATCCGTCGATCGCTCGGCACCACGAGGCGCTTCCTGAGCGCGCTCTCGTCCTCTTCCTGGATCTGCGCGACCGAACCGGTGAAGAGGCTGCCGCTCTTCCCCAGCTCGAGCGACCGCACCGCTTTGAGAAACGCCTCTTTGAACGTCCTTCCGATCGCCATCGCCTCGCCGACCGACTTCATCTGCGTGGTCAGCGTCCGGTCGGCTTGGGGGAACTTTTCGAAATTCCAACGCGGGTACTTGACGACGATGTAGTCGATCGTCGGCTCGAAGGACGCCGGGGTCAGACGGGTGATGTCGTTCGGGATCTCATCGAGGTGATAGCCGAGCGCCAGCTTGGCGGCAATCTTCGCAATCGGGAAGCCAGTGGCCTTCGACGCCAGCGCCGACGACCTCGAGACGCGCGGGTTCATCTCGATCGCGACGATGCGGCCGTCGGTCGGGTCGATGGCGAACTGAATGTTCGACCCGCCCGTTTCGACGCCGACGCGCCGGATGATCCGGCGCCCCATGTCGCGCATCCGCTGGTATTCCTTGTCGGTGAGTGTCAACGCGGGCGCCACCGTGATCGAGTCGCCGGTATGCACGCCCATCGGATCGACGTTCTCGATCGAGCAGATGACGACGAAGTTGTCCGCGGCATCGCGCATCACCTCGAGCTCGAACTCCTTCCAGCCGATCACCGACTGCTCGACGAGGATTTCGTGCACCGGGCTGAGGTCGAGCCCGCGACCCGCCAGCTCGCGGAACTCTTCGATGTTGTAGGCGATGCCGCCGCCGACGCCGCCGAGCGTGAACGACGGACGAATGATCGCGGGAAATCCGACGTCGTCGACGAGGACGAGCGCTTCTTCGAGATTGCGGGCGACGCCGCTTCGCGGCACGTCTACGCCGATCTCGCGCATGGCGTTGCGGAAGAGCAGTCGATCTTCGGCGACTTTGATGGCGTCGATCTGCGCGCCAATCAGCGTGACGTTGTACTTCTCGAGCACGCCGCGCTCGTGCAGCGCCACCGCCAGGTTGAGCGCGGTCTGACCGCCAACGGTCGGCAGCACCGCATCAGGACGCTCCTTCTCGATGATCGCCTCGACGATTTCCGGGGTGAGCGGCTCGATGTAGGTCGCATCGGCGAGCTCGGGGTCGGTCATGATCGTGGCCGGGTTGCTGTTGACCAGCACCACTTCGAGCCCTTCCGACCGCAGCGCCTTGCACGCCTGTGTGCCCGAGTAGTCGAACTCGGCAGCCTGACCGATCACGATCGGACCGGAACCGATGACGAGGACGCGTTTGAGATCGGTGCGTCTGGGCATCAGAGATGCGTCCTCTGTAATTCAAAATTCAGAATGCAAAATGCAAAAACGGGGTTCGAGCCACTCCCTTCCTCATTTTGCATTTGGCATTTTGCATTTTGCATTACAGCGTTCACCTTTTTTCCATGGCATCGAGAAACTGTCTGAACAGGTAATCTGCGTCGTGCGGACCGGGGGATGCCTCGGGATGATACTGCACGGAGAACAACGGCTTGGTCACATGGCGGAAGCCTTCGACCGTCTTGTCGTAGAGGTTCACGTGCGTCACCGTGGTATCGGCGGGCAGCGTGTCGGGATCGACCGCGAACCCGTGATTCTGCGACGTGATCTCCACTTTGCCGGAGCGCAGCTCCTTCACCGGGTGGTTCGCACCGCGATGCCCGAATTTCAGCTTGAAGGTGTCCGCACCGACCGCCAGCCCCATGACCTGATGCCCGAGACAGATGCCGAACATCGGCACATCGGTCTGCGTCAGCGCACGCACGTTGTCGATCGCATACGAGAGCACCGCGGGATCGCCGGGACCGTTGCTCAGAAACACGCCGTCAGGCTCGATCGCCAGCAGATCCGAGGCGGGCGCGATCGCAGGAAAGACGTGGACGTCGCAGCCGTAGGTGCTGAGCCGCCGCAGGATGTTGTACTTCACGCCGAAATCGTAGGCGGCCACGCGCAGGCGGCGTGACGAGTGCCGTTCGGGGGCGATCCCGAACTCGGCGTGGTCGTCTTCGCCCCAGTCTCTCGCCCGTTCGCGCCATTCGAACGGCTCATCGCAGGTCACGCCCTTCACGAGATCGGCGCCTTCCATCTTCGGAAGCGCGCGCGCCTTCTCGACCAGGCCGACCGGGTCCGGCGATCCGGTGGCGATGATGCCGCGCATCACGCCGGCCGATCGCAGCACGCGTGTCAGTGCCCGGGTATCGATCTCGGCAATGGCGACGATGCCATGACGCGTCAGGTACTCACGCAGGGTGCCGTCGGCGCGCCAGTTGCTCGCAATCGGCGACGCCTCGCGCATGACGAAGCCGGCGACGCGAGGGACGACCGACTCCGCGTCGCCGGGCGCGACACCGTAGTTGCCGATGAGCGGCGCCGTCATCGTGACGATCTGTCCCGCGTACGACGGATCGGTCAGCACCTCCTGATACCCGGTCATGCTCGTGTTGAACACGACTTCGCCACCGGTCTCACCCGGCGCGCCCGCCGCCACACCGCGATACCAGGTTCCGTCCTCTAGAGCCAGAATGGCGTTCATGGATATTCTTGCGATCGTAACATCCGCAGCTCAGTTTTCCTGAGGGTGCTTTCTCGACGCTGCGCTCGGCTTTCTTGACACTGCGCTCGAGCCTAGGCGAGAGTACCCAAGAGGTGCAGTCCCAATCCGGTCTGTCAGACAAGGCACCACACGACGCACGCGCGGACAACAGCGACGCGGCGCCCGGTGCCCGCATTCCCATTGATATCCGTCGATTCCCGTGGATCAGGCGACTGGCGATCGACTACGCCTTCGACTTCCCGCGCATCGCTGATTTTTTTTCCGGCAATCCCGCCGACTCCTCGGCATGGCGGGAGGCGATCGCCCGCACGCAGGCCCATCCGCGTCAACGGGACCGCATCGTCGATCTGCTGCACGCACAACAACGAACACGCGGCGCGCATGCGCGCGCAGTCGACGCCAGCACCGAGCTCGGTGATCCACGTTCGGTCGCGATCGTCACGGGACAGCAGGCGGGACTGTTCGGCGGACCGCTGTATACCCTGCTGAAGGCGCTCACGGCGATTCGACTCGCCGAACACGTACGAGCCGAGCATCATGTGCCCGCGGTGCCGATCTTCTGGATCGATGCCGAAGACCACGACTGGAACGAGGTCAAGTCGTGTCAGGTGCTCGACGCCGAGCTGACACTCCTGTCGATCGCCGCGGGTGATCCTCGCGGGGCCCACAACGGTCCCGTGGCGCGAGTGCGTCTGGACGATTCGATCACCACTGCCCTCAGTGCGCTCGAGTCAGCGCTGCCCCCCACCGAGTTCACGCCGGCGCTCCTCGACGGACTTCGAAAGGCGTACTCCCCTGGGACCGGGATGGTCGATGCCTTCGGCGTCTTGATTGAGCAGCTGCTCGCCCCGCTGGGCCTGGTGGTCTTCGATTCGTCGGACCAGGACGCAAAGCCGCTCGTTGCGCAGCTCTTCGCCCAGGAGATCGCGCAGCCCGGGCGAACGTCGCGCCTGGCTGCGGAGGCGGGCAGGGCACTCGAGGCGCGCGACTATCACGCGCAGGTCAGTCCCCAGGAAGACAGCACGGCGCTCTTTCACTTGAACGGCGGACGTCAGGGGATTAAGGTGCATCCGCACGGATTCCAGGTCGGAGACGAGGTGCAGGCGGCGGCGGCACTGATCGATCACATCAAGGAAACCCCGGAGGCGTTCAGCCCCAATGTGCTGATGCGCCCCCTGGTGCAGGACACGCTTTTCCCCACGGCGTGCTACGTCGCGGGGCCGAACGAGCTGGCCTATCTCGCGCAGTTACGGAACGTCTACGAGGCATTTTCGGTGCCGATGCCCCTCGTGCAGCCGCGGGCGTCGGCGACGATTCTGGACACCAATGCGATGCGCTTCCTCGGCCGATATGACATTCAGATGGAGTCGTTGCGCGCGCAGGACGAAGCGGTGTTGAACGAGGTGCTCGAGGCGCAGCTGCCGCCATCGGTGGATGCCGCGCTCGACGAGGCGACCCGCGCGATTCAACAGCGGATGGACCGTCTGGCGCAAGACGTGCAGGTCATCGATTCGACGCTCGAAGGGGCAACGCGATCAACGCTGGGACGGATGCAGGACGACCTCAAAAAACTCAACGGCAAGATCATCCAGGCAGCCAAGCGCAAGGATGACACCCTACGCCGTCAGTTTCGTCATGCGAGGAGTCAGTCGTTCCCCGGTGGCGAGCCGCAGGAGCGTGTCGTCAGTTTCGTTTATTTTCTCAACAAATACGGTCCCGCACTGGTCGATCGATTGAGCCGTGATCTTCCGCTCGACGCGGGCACCCATTGGGTCGTCACCATCTGAAGACGACGCTTCATGACTAGTGGGTACACCACGTAGACCTTCCATCGCCGGCCGTCAGTCCACCGGGTCTGTACGGCTGAAACTGCCCAAGACGCTGATTCGATCGCGCTTGCTCCAGTACGCCGTCTTCACTTTCGCGGCTGTCGGTATTGTGGGTGCGATCACGCTTTCGTATGTGTGGGTCTCTTTCTCCCGCATGATCGACGATCGCCTGCACGGCGAGCGCGAGCGGACCCTTCCCCGCGTCTACGCCCGGCCGGTCGAATTCCGGCGCAACCAGTCCCTCTCTCAACAGGATCTCGTCGTCCGGTTGAACGATCTCGGGTATGCCGAACGCGCCAAGGCGCAACAGGGCGGCGAGTTCTCGGTCGCGGCCAACACCGTCACGCTGGTGCCGCGCGCAGGCGAGCAGGCCGGGAAGGCGATCCGTCTGACGTTCCCCAAGCTGTCGCCCAAGAGCAAAGTCGCCCCCCGCGGCATTCAGGCGATCGACGCCGGAAAGACTCGCGTGGACGTCTTGAAATTGGACCCGCCTCTGCTGACGGCGCTCATGACCTCCGGTGCGCGCGAGAAGCGTCGTCATGTGCCGCTGGCCACGATTCCCAAACGGATGCAGGAGGCGGTCCTCTCGATCGAAGACCAGAGCTTCTATTCGCACGTCGGTATCAACCCGTTCCGCTTGATCGGCGTGGCGATCTCGAATCTCTTCGGGCGGGGCCGGCCGACCGGCGGCAGCACGATCACGCAGCAGCTCGCACGCATGTTCTTCCTCGCCGACGAGTTCAACGAGGAGCTGCAGACCAACACCTGGTCCTACGGCCGCAAGGTCAAAGAAGCAATGATGTCGCTGGTACTGGAGCGGCGCGCGTCGAAGGAAGAGATCCTCGAGCTGTACCTCAACGACGTCTACCTCGGTCAGCGCGGATCGTTTGCCATCCACGGCGTCGCCGAAGCGTCGCGGATCTTCTTCGGGAAGGACGTCGCCAATGTCAGCCTGAGCGAGGCAGCGGTCATTGCCGGCGTCATTCAGAGTCCGGCGTCGCGGTCGCCCTTCGTCAACCCGAAACGCGCGGTCGAGCGGCGCAACGTCGTACTGCGCGCGATGGAAGGCGAGAAGTACATCACTGAAAGCGAGACCGAGCGCGCGATCCGCGAGCCGCTGCAGGTGCTGCAGCGCGGAGTGGACAACGAGGCGCCGTATTTCGTCGACATGGTCGGCCAGCAGATCGCCGCGCGCTTTCCCGGCGTCACCTCGCAGCCCGGTGCGGTGGACGTCTATACCACGCTCGATCTCAATCTGCAGCGCGCCGCCCTCGATGCGATGCGCACGGGGCTCGACAAGGTCGACGTGATGCTGTCGAAACGGCGGCGCAAGACACAGGAGAAGGCGCAGGGGGCGCTGCTCGCGATCGATCCGCGTACCGGCGAGGTCCTCGCGATGATCGGCGGCCGTTCGTACAACCAGTCTCAGTACAACCGCGTGATGGACGCGCGCCGCCAGCCCGGCTCGGTCTTCAAACCCTTCGTCTTTCTCGCGGCGTTCGAGTACGCCGCGGAAGAAGGTCTGACCGATCTCACCCCCGCATCGATAACGTTGGACGAGCCTGAGATCTTCACCTTCGACGACATGACGTGGGAACCCAAGAACTACGACGACTACGACGGCGAGATTACGCTGCGTCGGGCGCTGGCCATGTCCCGCAACCTCGGAACCATTCATGTCGGCGCCCGCGTGGGCTTCGACAAGGTGGCCGCATTCTGGAAGAAGGTCGGGGTCGGCACACCGCCCAGGGGCTACCCCGCAATCACGTTGGGTGTCTTCGAACTGACACCGGCCGAAGTCGCACAGGCGTACACCATCTTCATGAACGACGGATCGGTGCGACCGCTCGAGGCGATCGATCACGTCGAGGAGGGCGGGCGCTCGCTCAAGCCAGCGCCACCCAAGTTGAAACGCGTCGCCAGACCCGACACCACGTTCCTGGTCACCAACATGATGCGCAGCGTCCTCAACGAAGGAACGGGCGCACCGGCACGGGCGGCCGGCTTCGCGGCCGATGCGGCCGGCAAGAGCGGCACGACGAACGATCTGCGTGATGCGTGGTTCGTCGGCTTCACGCCGGAGCTTCTCACAGTGGTGTGGGTCGGGTTTGACGACAATCAGCCCGTGGGGTTGAGCGGAGCGCAGGCGGCCCTGCCCATCTGGACCGACTTCATGAAGGCGGCGACGGCGGGACGCGGCAGCCGCGAATTCGACGTCCCCGAAGGGATCACGTTCGTCGAGATCGACCATGACAACGGCAAGCTCGCCTCGCCGACATGTCCGCGAAAATTCACCGAGTCGTTCCTCGTCGGGACCGAACCGGTCGAGATATGCGATCTGCATCATTGACCCTCTGAACTTCGTCGGCGCGTAATCCGTCGACTACACCGGATGTACCGCCACCGCTACCGTCGGGGTCCTTTCACCGACTTCATCAATTGGACTGACTACCGATGGGATCCGGCTCCCCGTCCACATGCGCCCATCCGTGGACCCTGGGGCCGGCAGAGACGTTACGGTCTTCTGCAGATCCTGGTCGCAGGGCTGGCCGTCGTGCTGGGCGTCAGGGTGTTCTCGGCGTATCGAAGCTATCGAGGATCCTGGCTCGGAAAAGCGGTGCTCGGCGCCTTGGTGCTCGCAGCCGTCGCCGCTATTTCGTCCGCCCGCCGTTCGCGCCCCTACCACTGGTAACGCGGAGAGAACGGAGTTCGTGTTGACGAACTCCGTCCTCTCCGTGTGAACGGCGGAGCCCAAGGACGAGGACATGAACTCCCACCGCTCTATAATTGACCTGTGAACCAAGAGGTCTTCGCGGCGCTGGCCGACGCCCTCGCGCGTGGCGAAGAAGTCGCCCTCGTGACGATCGTGGCGGCGACAGGGTCGACACCGCAGCGCGTCGGCGCAAAGATGCTCGTCTTCCCCGACGGCCGGACCGTGGGAACGATCGGGGGCGGGTGCTATGAGAACGACGCCTTCTGGAAAGCGCGCGAGGCCATCAAGGTTCGCCGTCCGGTCAACGTGAAGTACGAGCTCAACGACGATTTCGCTCAGGAAACCGGGCTCGTGTGTGGCGGGCAGATGGAAGTGTTCATCGAGCCGGTTGAGGCATCGCCGGACGTCTACGTCTTCGGAGCGGGGCACGTCGGCTATTTCGTCGCGAGGATGGCGCGCGAGGTCGGATTTCGGGTGCACGTGGTCGACGATCGAGAGAAGTTCGCCAACGCCGAGCGCTTCGGCGACGGCATCGATGTGATCGTCGAAGACATCCCGAACTGGCTCGCGACGAACGCGCTGCCCGCTACTGCGTACGCCGTCATCGTGACCCGCGGCCATACGCACGACCTCGATGCCCTTCGCGCACTGACCGCTCATCCTCTACGGTATCTGGGCCTCATCGGCAGCAAGGCCAAGGTCAAGCGCATCTTCGACGCGCTCCGGGAAGAAGGCGTCCCCGCCGTCGCACTCCGCAGCGTGCACGCACCGATAGGACTGGATATCGGTGCGATTACACCGCAGGAAATCGCGGTCAGCATCGTCGCCGAGCTGATCGCGGCCAAGCACGGCAAGATTGCCGAGCCGAACGTGGCTGCCGTGAGCATGCGGTGGGAGGGGGCGCTCAGCAAATCGACGCTATAATCGATTGGTGGGGGCCCGTCCCGTCGGGCGGGCCTGGCTAAACGCTGTCCTCACAATGGGTTCCTACCAACTCTCGCAACGTTCGCATCGCCTGCTGGCGACGCTCGTGCGTGAATACATCGAGACCGGCGAGCCGGTGTCGTCGCAGGTGCTCGCCCGAAAGAGCGGGCTTGGTGTGTCGTCGGCGACGGTGCGCAACCTGCTGGTGCAGCTCGATGAGGGCGGGTACATCCATCAGCCTCATACATCGGCGGGGCGCGTGCCGACCGATCGCGGGTATCGCGTGTTCGTTGACTTGCTGTTGCAGAGCCGACGGTCTGCGCGGACCACAGTCGACGTCGAAGTGTTGCTGCGTCAGCACGCCGGCCAGTCGCCGCTGATGGATCATCTGCTCGCGACCGTCTCACATGTCGTCTCGAAGGCTGCAGGCCATGTCGGCTTCGCGCTCGCCGAGACCGATGAAGCGATCCTGCAGCGTATCGAGTTCGTTCCTCTGGGCGGACCTCGGGTGCTGGTGGTCGTGGTTTCTCACGGGAATCAGGTCACTCAGAAGGTCGTCAACACTGGAGAGGACATTCGGCACGACGACCTTGTGCAGGCCGCCAACTATCTGAACACGGAGTTTGCCGGATTGCCGCTGCTCGAAGTCCGTCAGGCGGTACTGGCGCGACTGGAGCAGGAACGGACGCTTTACGACCAGCTGCTCGCGCGTGCGCTGCGCCTGGCGCGATTCACGCTCGAAGAGCTCCCGAAGCAGCAGACGTTCCACGTCGAAGGCGCCGCGTCGCTGCTCGAAGGGGCCGCGCACGAACCTGTCTCGTTCGCAACCTTGCGAGCCCTCCTGAACATGATGGAAGAGAAGGAGCGGCTCGTACATCTGCTCAATGAATACATCGACGGTCCTGGTCTGACGGTCGTCATTGGGACCGAGCATGCGACGCCCGATCTGCGGCGTTTCAGCCTGATCGCCTGCACGGCGATCGATGGGCGGACGACGCGCACGGTCGGTGTGATTGGACCGACCCGCATGCACTACTCCAGGGCCATTACGCTGGTGGACACGACGACCCAGGCGGTCGCTCGCGTTCTCCGCGACGTGCATTGAAGGGCATGGCTGAAACAGTAGACCAACAGGATCCGCAGCAGGCAGAGTCTGCCCAGGGCGAATCGCAACCCGACCCGCAGGAAGAGCTGCGCCGCGAGAAGGACGCGCTCCAGGATCGGCTGCTGCGTACCGCCGCTGAATTCGACAACTACCGCAAGCGCGTCGATCGCGAGCGTCGCGATCTCGCCGAGTACACCGCCGCCGACATCATCTCCGAGATGCTGCCGATCATCGACAACCTCGAACGGGCGCTCGCGGCGGCCAGCGAGTCCGATCCGCTTCGCAAAGGTGTGGAGTTGATCCACAAACAGATGCTCGACATGCTGCGCAAGCGCGGCGTGAAACCCATCGAGGCACTCGGCACCGACTTCGATCCGAATTTCCATCAGGCCGTCATTCACGAAGTCAGCGCCGAGCATCGCGAGGGCGAAATCATGGAGGAACTGCAGCGAGGCTATCTGCTCGGTGACCGCCTGCTTCGCGCCTCAATGGTCAAGGTGGCGAAGCCCGCGTGACCAAACGAGATTATTACGAAGTGCTCGGCGTCGCTCCTACGGCGACCGACCAGGAGATCAAGAGCGCGTACCGCAAGCTCGCGCTCAAGTACCATCCTGATCGCAATCCCGGCGACAAGGTTGCGGAAGAAAGCTTCAAGGAAGCGGCTGAAGCCTACTCGGTCCTCGTCGATACCGACAAGCGGCACATGTACGACCGCTTCGGGCACGCCGGTCTCGGCGGCGCGGCAACCGGCGGTTTCGATCCGAGCGCTTTCACCGGGTTCGAAGACATCCTCGGCGGGCTCGGAGACATCTTCGGCTTTGGCGATGTCTTCGGCGCAGGCGGCCGGCGACGAAGCGGGCCGCAGCGCGGTGCGGACCTTCGCTACGACCTCGAGATCTCGTTCGAGGAGGCGGCCAAGGGCACGGAAGCGTCGATCCAGATTCCACGGCAGGAGACGTGTGAGACCTGCGGAGGAAGCGGCGCCGCGGCCGGTTCATCGCCGACGACCTGTCCTCACTGCCACGGACGCGGCCAGCTTCGATATCAGCAGGGATTCTTCACCGTCGCGCGAACGTGCGGGCAGTGTCGTGGTTCGGGCTCGATCATCGCGAAGCCGTGTACGACCTGTCGCGGCTCCGGTCGCGTTCAGCAGGAAAAGAAACTCAGCGTCCGGATTCCGGCTGGCATCGCGACCGGCCAGCGGCTGCGCCTGTCGTCGGAAGGCGAGGCAGGCCCCGGTGGCGGCCCACCCGGCGATCTCTACGTCGTGATTCACGTTCAAGAACACCCGTTCTTCCAGCGTGACGGCAACGATCTCTACTGCGAGATCCCGATCAACTTCACGACGCTCGCGCTCGGCGGCGACATCCTCGTCCCCACCCTCGATGGCAGGGAGCCCTTCTCGGTCCCATCGGGCACGCAGTCCGGATCGACGTTCCGGATCCGCGGCCAGGGGATGCCCGACGTCTCCGGGCGTGGGCGCGGCGATCTGATGGTCACGGTGAAAGTGGCCACGCCGAAGAAGCTGACAAAAGATCAGAAGAAGCTGCTCGAGCAGCTCGCCGAAACGCTCCCGAAAGAACACTTCGAGCCGACGCCGGTCGGCGATCACGAAGACAAGGGTCTCCTGGATCGGGTCAAAGATATTTTTGGGTAGCCGTACCTGGCCGGCGCTCGATGTCATCATGGGCGCCGCGTTCGACCGCCTCGAATTTTTTCAGGCAGCGCTCGCGGACTACGACGTCACAGCGATCAACGAAGGCGCCGACCGGTGGCGCATCTTCTTTCACGCCTCGGCTGAACGCGACCGCGCCGCGGAGGCGCTGCGCGACGACTTCGCAGAGCTCGCGTTCGCTCGCATCGATGTCCCGGATGAAGACTGGGCCACACGATCGCAGGCTGCGCTCCGTGCCATTCGAGTCGGAAAGATCGTCGTCGCACCCCCATGGGACGTCCCCCAGCGCGGGCACACGGACGACGTGGTGATTGTGATTCGGCCGTCGATGGGTTTCGGCACCGGCCATCACGCGACGACCCGCCTGTGCCTCGATGCCCTTCAACGTCTCGATCTGCGCGGTCGTTCGGTGATGGATGTGGGGACCGGTTCCGGAGTACTCGCGATCGCGTCGAGCTTCCTGGGCGCCACTCCGGTTGTTGGCATCGACGACGATGAAGACGCGATCGCGGCGGCGTGTGACAACCGTGGGCTCAATCCCGATGCGAGCATCAGTCTCGAAGTCGGCGATCTGCGTACGTACGTCGTGTCCGGCTTCAGCCGGACCGGCTCCGATGTCGTCCTCGCGAACCTGACTGGCGGACTGCTCGTGTCTGCGGCCGCCGAACTGCAGCATTTGACGAAACCGGGCGGTCGACTGATCCTGAGTGGGTTTCTGACGGCGCAGGAATCCGAGGTCCTTCGAGCGTTTGCGGCTCTTACGGTCGAACATCGAGGCGAGGAAGAGGAGTGGTTATGCGTCACGCTTCGTTGATGAAAGTCCTCGCACTGCTGACGATGATCGTCGCGCTCTGGAGCGCCTTGCCATCGGCTGAGCGCATGGGCTATCCGCCGGAGGAGTTCACGGCACGACGTCAGAAGCTGGCCAAAGCACTCGGCACCGGCACGGTACTGATGTTCGGCGCCACCGGGCCCACCCCTGGAACGCGCTTCCGTCAGGACAACGATTTCTTCTACCTCACCGGCAACGAAGCGCTCAACGCTGCACTCGTCATGGACGTGCCATCGGGTGCGTCGTATCTGTTTCTGCCGAAGCTGACTGCACGAGAGATTCGATACGAAGGCGGAAACTGGCTGGAAGAGGCCGATGCGGCAAAGAAGTACGGATTCGCGTCGGTCCAGCCGCTCTCCGAGCTTCAGGAATTCCTCGCGCGTCGACGTCCGATCGCCGGATCGCAGGTGCTGTGGACGCGCCTCTCCGAACGCGATTACGTGAACGAAGCCCGGGTCGATGTCGCCATCGCCACTGCCCGGCGTCTCATCAACCCGTTTGCGCAGCATCCGACGGAGGATGCCGCGCGAGTCACGGCGCTGCGCGGCAACTTTCCGTACTACGAGATGAAGGACCTCGTGCCTCAACTCGACCGCCTGCGGATGATCAAGTCCCCCCGTGAGATCGAGATCCTCAGATACAACGGCCGGATCAGCGCCGAGGCGCTCAAGCGGGCCATGCAGGCCACGGCGGCAGGTAAATACGAGTACGAGCTGGAGGCCGAAGCCAAGTACTGGCTTGTGAAGCATGGATTCCAGGGCGACGCTTACCCTGCCATCGTCGGTTCCGGACCAATGGGAAATCAGTGGCACTACGAGGACAACGGCCGCCAGATGAAGGCCGGCGAGCTCGTGGTGATGGACTACGCGGGATCGCTCGACTACCTGACGACCGACATCACGCGGACGTGGCCGGTGTCTGGACGCTTCACCGATGCACAGTTGAAAGCCTACGAGTGCGTGCTCGAAGCGCAGAAAGCGCTCATCGCGGCGATCAAACCTGGCGTGACGCGAGATGCCGTGCAATCAATCGTCGAAGGCGTCTTCAAGAAGCACGGATTCGATCCCCGTTACGCGTACACCGGCCACTACGTCGGCATGTCAGTACATGACGGCGGCGATTGGAGCGTGCCGTTCGAAGCGGGCATGGTGCTGGCGATCGAGCCGATCATCGATCTGCCGGGACTGCACATCCGCATCGAAGACAGCGTGCTCGTCACGCCGACAGGCACCGAGATCCTGAGTGCAGGCGTGCCGAAGGAATCTGAAGAAGTGATGGCACTGCTGCGCCAGGCCGCGCGGACGAATTAGGCAGACG
>DATFRP010000239.1:0-22132 GCA_035263125.1 Vicinamibacterales bacterium | reverse complement strand
ATTGCGGTGTTCGCACCAATGCCGAGCGCCAGCGTGAGGATCGCGACGATGGCAAACCCGGGATTCCTGAAGAGCGTGCGGACCGCGTATCGAAGATCGTTGCGCATCTGTATGGTCCTCTACTCCTGTGATGTGCTGGCGATCGGAACGATGGAGAAGCGAAGCACCTGCCACACCAGGCGATGGCGAGTAACTGCGGACGCCTGAGCGGGTTAGCGGCTCACTCGCGAAGACGTTCCGGCTCCGTGATGACCGGATGTGGGAATCGCAATCCCACGACCGGGCGTCCGCCACGATAGACTGAGAGTCGTGAGCGATCAGCGCGTCTTCGTCGGCACCTCCGGCTACAACTACCCTGAGTGGAAAGGCAGCTTCTATCCCGACACGCTGCCCGCGGCGAAGATGCTGCCGTACTACGCCGAACGCTTTGCGACGGTCGAGATCAACTACACGTTCTACCGCGCGCCGAACGAGAAGATTCTCGCGGGATGGAGTCAGGCGACGCCCGATCGGTTCAAGCTGACGTTGAAGGCGCCGCGGCGCATCACGCACGATGCGCGGCTGCGCAACTGCGCCGATCCGCTGCGCCGTTTCCTCGAAACCGCTGCCACGCTCGGCGACAAGCTCGGTGCGCTGCTCTTCCAGCTGCCGCCGAATCTCAAGAAGGATCTTCCGCTGTTCGACGAGTTCCTCGACGCGTTTCCGCCGAAGGTGTGCGCGGCCTTCGAGTTCCGCCACACTTCATGGCTGGACGAGGAAATCTACACACGGCTGCGCGCCCGCAACCTCGCGCTCTGCGTCGCCGACAGCGAACGGCTCTCGACGCCGATCGAGATCACGGCCGACTATGCCTACTTCCGCTTGAGGGATGAGGGCTACCAGCCCGACGACATCGCGCAGTGGGGACGGTCGATCGCAGAACGGACCGCGAACTGCAAAGATGTCTTCGTGTATTTCAAGCATGAGGAAGAAGGAAAGGGACCGGAGTTCGCGAACTTGCTCATCCGAGAGCTACACCAAGATTGATACGCTGCGCAGCGCCGCGAGGCGACGCTGGCCCCGCGAGGCGACGCTCACGTGTGTTGGACGGCGGACGCCCGCCAACACACGTGAGTGTCGTTTCAGAGTACTCCCGCAGGCAAAGTCTGCCGGCAACACATGTGAGCGTTGCGCTGTCGAGATGTTTAGATCGAGGATCCTCGGTGTGCCTCGTTGTGTCGCAATGACCTCGTGTTGACCGCCTCGGTCACGAACCTCACCACCTCACGCTCCGCCCAGTACCCGTCGTACTCGCCGTTGGAGTGCTCGACGAACGCGCAATGACCGCCGTTCGGCGTGATGACGGTCGTCACCCATGGATTACCCGTGACTGCGGGTTCCCGGAATGGCTGCGCGGGAACGAAGGGATCGTCTTCCGCCGTCAGGATCAGCGCCGGCACGCGGATGCCATCGATTACACGCATCGCGCTGGCGCGGTGGTAGTAGTCGGCGGCATCACGGAAACCGTGATGCGGCGCTGTGTATGCCTCATCGAACTGACGCACGGTCCAGATGCGCGAGAGCGGGGCGATCGAGAAGTCGTCGGGAAAAAGCGCGGCCTTGCGGCGCATCCGCGCCTTCAAACGGCGGACGAAGTTGAATTCGTATGCGAGATTCGCTCGCCGCTCCAGCGTCTCGACGCACACGGCCAGATCCATTGTTGGCGACACGGCGCAGACCGCTTTCAGCTCGGGGAAGGAATCCCCGAGTTCGCCCGCGAGCTTGAGCGTCAGGTTTCCGCCGAGTGAATAACCCGCGACCGCACAGGCGCGGATACCGTCGGTGGCCACGATCTCGCGCATCACGAAGAGCGGATCGTTGGTCAGCCCCGAGTGATAGAGGCCTCGCGACAGGTGCTCGGTCTCGCCGCAATTGCGCTGATTGAGCCGCACCACATTCCAGCCCGCTGCCCAGGCCTTGCTGGCCATGCCGCCCATGTAGTGGGCCATGCTGGAGCCTTCGAGCCCATGCAACAACAGCAGCGTGGGGTGGACCGACGGGTGCGTCTGCCAGTGGCAGTGGGCGAGCACGCGCGCCTCCGGCGCGACGTCGAAGTAGCGCGACACCGGCGGCGGGAGATGCGGGAACGACCGCTGCTTCGCCCAGGCGTAGATCGTCTGGACGTGCCCGCCCGTGAAGCGTGGCTGAAAGGCGGTCGGCTCGAAGGTCACGCCGGGTCGAGGGGGGCCTTGATGCGTTCGAGATAGCACTTGCGCATGTCGTGATCGCTGACGTTCTCGATTCCGCTCTGGAGGATGGCATTGACGCGGGCGCGGGCCGCTTCCTCCTGAGCCTGCAGATGCACGCCGTGCGTGGCCCCGTGGACGAGATCGACGAACAGACCGGCGACCTCCGCGAGTCCTTCGGCGCTCAACGCACCTTTTGCGAACGTGAGCGCCGCGGCCAGCGTTTCGACGGTCGAGATCGTGTCGGCCGCTTTCCCCACTTTATCGAAGAACGTCTGATTCCCATAGTGCCGGTATCCCATGCTGAAGAACGGGACTCGCGGTACGATGTCGCGATCGTTGACGAAGCGGAAGGTACGCGCGCCCAGCTTCTGGTGCAGCAGCGCCGCGAACGCTTCGTCACCGACGCGCGGCTGGCCGAAGGTGTAGATCCCTTGAATGGGGACCGACGTGATCGCGGGATCGAAGCACGCGCGAGCCGCGCACAACTCCGCGAGCGCCCCGCCCAGGCTGTGACCGGTGATCCAGACTGTCCGGTTGCCACGGCCGACCAACCGTCGCGGCAGCACCTGGCCGTCGCCCCAGACGGCTCTAAGCGCTTCGTAAAACCCCTTGTGCACTTTGCCGACGGTGTGAGCCCAGGTCGCCTGCACGACCCGGCCGTCGCTGAGCCAATCGACCGGGTGCCTGGGCTGAGTACCGCGAAACGCCACGACGATCGCCTCGTCGTTCTCCACCACGAATCCCTGGGTATCGTGGGCATCGAAGAACTCGAGCGTGCCGGGTGTGAAGCCCTGCTTCACCGCCCATCGTTCGCATGCGGGCGGGTCCTCATAGGCCATTGCCGCAGCCTGCCCGAGAATCCTGGCGTTACCGGCAGAAAACGACGTCGCATGCGCATCAAAAGGCATCAGTTCGCACTCCCGTTGCGAGGGGAAGAGCAGTATATTGCCCTCGTGACGTGCGGAGGCGACTCATGACTGAAAGACGTGTGCATCTGCGGTGGGTGGTCATCGCGCTCGCGGCGTTCGTGGCCATGACGCTCGTGAGCGTGCGCGCAGGACAGACGCCTGCGGCGAAAGCGGTGGCCGTGGACAGCGACGACATCGGTGGTGTGGTCACCGGGCCCAAGGGTCCCGAAGCCGGCGTGTGGGTGATCGCCGAGTCGACGGCGCTGCCGACGCGGCTCATCAAAACCGTCGTGACAGACGATCAAGGTCGATATCTCGTCCCCGATTTGCCAAGCGGCTCGTACGATCTGTGGGTGCGCGGCTACGGTCTGGTCGATTCGCCGAAGGTGAAATCGACGCCGGGCAAACAGGTCGCGCTCACCGCCGTCGCGGCGCCCAACCCGAGAGTGGCCGCCGACTACTATCCCGCGCAGTACTGGCTTTCGCTGCTTCAGGTGCCGCCGAAGAGCGACTTCCCCGGCACCGGCCCTACGGGCAACGGCATCTCACCCAACATGAAGAGCCAGGGCGAGTGGATTCGCAACGTGATCAACACCGATGGCTGCACCGGCTGCCATCAGATGGGCAACCGCGCCACGCGTGAAATCCCGGAAGCGCTTGGCCGCTTCGCCAATTCGAAGGACGCGTGGGATCGACGCATTCAGTCGGGCCAGGCCGGCGGCGGCATGAGTGCGAGGTTCACGCAGGTCGGCCGGCCGCGCGCGCTGGCGATGTGGGCCGACTGGACGGATCGGATTGCAGGAGGCGAATTGCCCGCGGCTGCCCCCTCGCGCCCCCAGGGCAAGGAGCGCAACGTCGTCGTGACGCTGTGGGACTGGGCCGATCCGAAGGTGTATCTCCACGACGAGATCGCGTCCGACAAGCGCAATCCGACCGTGAACGCGAACGGGCCGGTGTACGGCGCGCTCGAAGCGAGCGCCGACTACATGCCGGTGGTCGATCCGATGAAGCACACCGCGACCACGATCAAGCTCACGGTGCGCGATCCCAAGACGCCGAGTGAAGCCTCGACGCCGCCCGCGCAGCCGTCAGCCTATTGGGGCGAAGAGGCGATCTGGACGAGCCAGGCCAACGCGCACAGCTTTGCCATGGACAAGCAGGCACGCGTCTGGATCGCCGCGCGCATCCGTCAGAACGCGACCTCGCCGTTCTGTCAGGCCGGATCGGATCATCCATCTGCCAAAGCGTTCCCGATCAATCAGAGCGGACGCCAGATGCAGTTGTACGACCCGAAGACGAAGCAGGTCACGACGATCGACACGTGCTTCGGCACGCATCATCTGAACTTCGATGACAACGACGTCCTGTGGTTTACGGGTGGCGGTCCGGTCGAGGGCTGGTTCGACACGCGTATTTATGACAAGACGCACGACGAACAGAAGGCGCAGGGCTGGACGGTGTTCGTGCTCGATACCAACGGCAACGGCAAGCGCGACGCGTACGTCGAACCCGATCAGCCGCTCGATCCGACGAAGGACAAGCGGATCAACGCCCCGTTCTACGGCGTGGCACCGACGCCCGGCGAGAGCACGGTCTGGGGATCGGTTCAGGGTATGCCTGGCGCGCTCGTCCGCCTGACACTCGGATCAAACCCGCCGGCCACGGCGCTCTCTGAAATCTACGAGGTGCCGTGGAACAACTCGAAGGCGCCGGCGCAGGGATTCGCGCCGCGCGGCATGGACGTCGACAGCAACGGCGTGGTGTGGGCGGTGCTCTCGAGTGGCCAGCTCGCGAGCTTCGATCGTCGCAAGTGCAAGGGTCCCCTCAACGGGCCGACGGCAACCGGACAGCACTGCCCAGAGGGGTGGTCGCTGTATCCGCTGCCCGGGCCCAACTACAAAGGCGCGACCGATTCAGCCAGCGCTGACACCGCGTACTACGACTTCGTCGATCGCTTCGACATGCTCGGCGTCGGCAAGAACGTCCCGCTCGCGACCGGAAACGGATCGGAGGCGCTTCTTGCGCTCGTCGACGGCAAGTTCATGACGTTCCGGGTACCCTACCCGATGGGCTTCTACGCGAAGGGCATCGATGGCCGCATCGATGATCCGAAGGGCGGTTGGAAGGGCAAGGGGATCTGGACGACGATCGCCACGCGCGCGCCGTTCCATATGGAAGGCGGCAAGGGAACCACGAGCAAGCTGCTCAAGTTCCAGGTTCGAAACACTCCGCTGGACAAATAGTCGAAAACGAAGGGGCCGCCTTCAGGCGGCCCCGACGGCCCGCGCTCTACGGCCGCAGATACAACAGCACCACGATGATGATGGCGGCGCAGACGAGCGCCGCCACCATCACCGTCTGCTGCTTCCGCCGTTTCTCTTCCGCCAGCCTCAAGTCGGTGATGTTTTCCCACAACGCGCGGTGCAATTGAGGCGCGCGATCCCACGCCTCGACTGCAGTTGGCAATGCCGGCTCGTCGCCGGTCACCGGTGCGAGAAATCGATAGCCGCGCTTGGGAACCGTCTGCACGTACAGCGAGTCCTCGCCTCGATCGCCCAGTGCTTCCCGAACCTGCTTGATCGCGAAGTTCACGCCCTGTTCGAAATCGACGAAGGTCTCGTTCTTCCAGAGGGCGGCCTGAATCTCTTCGCGCGTCACGAGCGTCCCGGGCTTGCTGGTGAGCAGGCACAGGAGTCGAAACGGCTGCGGCTGGATACGGACGGCCCGGCCGTTCTTGAGGAGTTTTTCGGCGTCGAGGTCGAGCTCGAATGATCCGAAGCGCCGGAGGGTGGTCTTGGACGTTTCCGCCACGAGCGTTCCCGTGGCGCACAGCCTACCACGGCGCGACAACACGCTCGGCAAGACCCTGGATCTGTTACGCATCTGTCGAGTCAAGTACTTGGGTACAGAGGAGTTGCCGCCTCGGACACGGATCGGCGTTGGCTCAGATGGCGCGAATGGCACTTTCTCCAAATGGTGCGTATATCAACGCCATCGAGGAGGCGATATGAAACACCCGCTCATGCGTGTCGTCACTGCAGGCATCGGGCTCACGGTCATAGGGATTCTGGGGGCAGCAGCTCTGGTCAACGCCCAAACCAAGGAAATCAGGGGAGCGGTTACAGCGATCTCGAACTCCTCGATGACCATCTCCGCCGGGCAGCACGACATGACCTTCATCATCGACCCGGCCACGAAGGTGGAAGTCAAGGCGGCCGCCAAGAAGAGTCGAGCCGCCGGGTCGGCGGGCAACCCCGGGGTCACCGTCACCGAGTTCATCAAGACCGGGAACAACGTGCTCGTGCGCTACAAGGAAGACAGCGCCGGGCTGCACGCACTGTCCATCCGTCCCGTCTCCTCGGCCCCGAAGTCCAGTCGTGAGCCGTCCGACGAAGACGTCAAAGTGGCGAACGGCACGGTCAAGGAGGTGACTCAGTCGCACCTCACACTCGAGAGTCGAGGCGAGGATCTCACCTTTGCCGTGAACGCCGAGACCGACGTGCTCGCGCGCAATGCGAGCAAGACCGCGAAGGCGGTTGGCGGCAAGACGACGATTGCCGATTTCGTTCACGACGGCGACACGGTCAGCATCACCTACCTCGATAGGGGTGGGGCGATGACCGCATCGCAGGTTCGAGTCCGGCTCCCGCGGAAATAGGCCCGTTCGAGCTCGTCCAGCACCCGAGAACATGGAGACATGTCATGACAACGGCGTTGCGCGCAATCGGACTCGCGGTGGTGATCTCGACGTCGACGACGTGGCCGTGCCTGGCCCAGAGCACGGCCACGGCGCCGGCCGCCCCGAGCGCCCAAGAGATGGAGCGCTTCCTGCTCAACGCGAAGATCACGGCGACGATCAAGGTGAGCAAAGGCGTGACAGAAGCGCGCCAGGTCAGGATGTCGGACGGCCAAGTGACGCACGATGCCCAGGTGCAGGACGTCGACATCGCGATGCCGATCTTCCAGGTCGACCCGAAGCACAGCGAGGTCAACTTCAAGGATTCCTATCGGTACAACATCGCCGCCTATCGGCTGTCACTGCTGCTCGGGCTCGATAACGTCCCCATGTCGGTGGAGCGCGAGGTTAATCACAAACCTGCAGCGGTCACCTGGTGGGTGGACAACGTGATGATGGAGGAGGGCGACCGGCTCAAGAAGGTCAAGGAGAAGATCGGCAATCCGTACGGTCCGAGCCCGGCGCGCACGGTCGGATACGTGGGCATCATGCACATCTTCGACGAGCTGATTCAGAACCGCGATCGCAACGCCGGCAACGCCCTGTGGACGAAGGACTGGAAGCTCTGGATGATCGACCACACCCGCGCGTTCCGGCTGGGCAAGGATCTGCTCAACCCGAAGTCGATCGAGGGCTGCGAGCGCACGTTGTTCGACAAGATGAAGGAGCTGACCGTGCCGCGACTGGCCGAGGTGATGGGCAAGACGCTCACGCGTGACGAAATCGCCGCGCTGATCGCACGGCGTGACCTGATCGTCCGGCTACTCGAAGCGAAGGTCGCTACCAACGGCGAAGCGAAGGTCTTTTACACGTTGCCGAAAGCGTCGTAGGTCTATTTCTTCGCCAACGATCGGATGTAGTTCACCACGTTCCAGATGTCCGGGTCTTTGATCCGGTCTCCCCACGGCTCCATGTTGAGATCCGGCGGGACGCCGTTCTTGATGACGGAGAAGATCTCGCCGTCGGTCGATCCGCGCTTCCACTCCTTGTCGGTCAAGTCGGGCGCCGGCGGGCTGATGTCGCTGCCAGAGCCTCCCTCTGCCGTGATGCCGTGGCACACCGCGCAGTAGCGCGTGTAGACCTGTTTGCCCGTCGCGATCGATTCGGGGGTCGCCGGAACCGGGTTGGCGATCTTGGCGGCTTGCGGATTTCCCTGCGCGAGCAGGATGACCGTGCCGAGCGCGGCAATATATACGCCGATGAGCAGTGACATGAACGACGTGACGGGATGCGATCGCATGAAGACCTCGCTATGAGTCGTAATATTCTGCTCGGAAAATGGGGTCGGGAGTCATGGGGTCGGGAGTCATTTTGGGGCACCCGCAAAAATGACTCCCGACCCTATGACTCCCGACCCCATTATGCGTATCGGTGCCCATATGTCCGTGGCGGGCGGGCTGGCGAACGCGGTCGACCGTGCCGTGCTTCATGGCTGTGAGGCCCTCCAGATCTTTGCGAAGAACGCGAACCAGTGGCGCGGCAGGGTGCTCGAGCGCGAGGAGATCCGCGCGTTCCGCACCCGACTCGACGCGACGGAGATCACGCCGGTCGTGTCGCATGCGAGCTACCTCATTAATCTTGCGACGGCGACGCCGCCGCTGCGCGAGCAGTCGATCGCGGCATTCGTCGACGAGCTCGATCGTGCCGAGGCGCTCGGTCTCCTCGGCGTCGTCATCCATCCAGGCACGTGCACGACCGGGGCCGACGAGGACGGGTTGCGACGGATTGCCGAGGCGATACGCGCCGCTTTAACGGCGCGCCCGCAACAAAAGACGATGGTGCTGTTGGAGCACACGGCAGGGCAGGGACGGACACTCGGGCACCGGTTCGAGCACCTCGCTGCGATCATCGAGCAGGTGAATGGAGCGCCGCGCGTCGGCGTCTGCCTGGACACCTGTCACCTCGTCGCCTCGGGATACGACATCATCTCCGAGGTGGGCTATCGCGACACATTCGAGGCGTTCGATCGGCTCGTAGGATTCGACCGCCTCAAGGTGTTCCATGGGAACGACTCGAAGAAGCCCTGCGCCAGCCGCATCGACAGACACGAGCACATCGGCCGCGGATGCCTGGGTGTGGAACCGTTCCGGCGGCTCCTGCACGACGCGCGATTTGCCGATCTGCCGATCCTGATCGAAACGGAGAAGTCGTCGCGCACGACGCGGCCCGGGTCGATCGTCGTCGACCCGCTGGATGCACAGAACCTGTCGGTGCTTCGCGCCCTTCGAGACGGCTGATATATATATGCGCCCCATGAATCGCGCTCTGAAGCGCACCATGCTCGTCCGCCTCTTCGTCGTCATGTTTGTCCTGCAGGCTGCGTGGATCGTGTCCACGCAGACCCAGAAGCCGCCGGGCCCCCTTCGGACGGAGAAGGTCAAAGGGGACCTCTACATGATTTCCGGCGAGGGCGGCAACGTCGCGCTCTACGCGACGACCGAAGGCGTGGTGCTCGTCGATGACATGTTCGATCGCAATCACGCCGACATCCTCGCCCAGGTCAAGACGGTCACCGACCGGCCGCTGAAGTACGTCATCAACACGCACCAGCACGACGACCACGCCGGCGGCGATCTCAAGATGCTGCCGATCGCCGAAGTGATCGCGCACAAGAACGTGCGCGCGAACCTGACCGACGTGAAGCAGCCGTACTACGAGGACACGCCCGGCACGCCGATCGGTCTGCCGCGCATGACCTTCACCGACGAGCTCGACGTTCACCTCGGTGGGAAGCCCGTGCAGGCGTTCTACTTCGGTCGGGGGCACACGAGCGGGGACGCGGTGATTTACTTCCCCGAGCTGAAAGCGATTCACACCGGCGACCTGTTCCTTTCGACGAGAGCGGGTGGTCGAGCTGCCTCGGGACCTCCGCGCCCTCCCGGCGTCCCGATCTATGTCGACTATGCGCAGGGCGGCAGTTTCTTCGACTGGTCGCGAACCCTCGATGGTGTGTTGAAACTCGACTTCGACACCGTGATTCCCGGACATGGTCCTGTTGCGACGAAGGCCGATCTCGTAAAATTCAAGGCTGACCTCGAAACGATGCGCGCGCGCCTCGTTGACCTCATCAAGAAGGGCAACACCAAGGCGCAGCTCGTGAAGACACTCGAGGACGATTACGGCTGGCGTTCGACCGGGTGTCCGCAGAGTCCGCCCACTGCGGGCTGCCTGCAGTATCAGCAAGTGGATGCCCTGATTGTGGAGCTTCGGAAGGGCAAGTAGGGTGGATGGGGCCGAGCAGGGTGGTTGGGGCAGGTGGGGTTGATGGGGCAGGTGGGGTTGATTTGATCGGAGCCGATTGATGTCAGGACTGAGAGCGTCGGTTGTCGCAGTGATCGCGCTGGGTTTAGGGGTTGGGCTTTCGGCGCAGGCGCCGCAGGGCGGAGCGCCGGGCCGCGGAGGACGTGGTCCAGCGGCGGGTCAAACGGTCGAGAAGATCAGACTGCTGAAGCCGAACCTCTACATGATCACGGGCGGGGGTGCGAACACGCTGGTGCGTGTGACACCAGAGGGGCTGATTGTCGTCGACACCAAGAACCCTGGAGCCGACAACTACAACCGCGTGATGGAGGAGATCAAGTCGGTCTCCACGTCGCCAGTGAAGTTCGTCATCAACACGCACCATCACCCGGATCACGTCGGCAACAATCAGGCGTTCATCGATGCCGGCGCCACGGTGATTGCGCTCGATGCCTTGAAGACGCGCATGGCGAGCGACCCGCGGACGAAGGACATCCCAGGACTCCCCACGCAGACATTCGCGAAGGACTACGTGCTGAAGCTCGGAGGCGCGGAAGTACAGGCGCATTCCTACGGACGCGGACACACCGGCGACGACACGATGGTTTATTTCCCCGACGCCAAGGTCGTGATGGTGAGCGACCAGATCACGAACGCGACGCCGATCGTCGACTTCGCCAATGGCGGGAGCGCAGTCGAATGGACGCAGATCCTCGACGGCGTGTTGAGGCTCGACTTCGAGATGGCGATTCCGGGCCGCGGCGAGCCCAAGACCCGAGCCGAAGTCGAGGCGTTCCGAACGCAGTTCGCGACCCTCGTGACTCGTGCCTCGGACGCGATCAAAGCGGGGGCGACACGAGACACGCTGGCCATGCAGGTCAAAACCGACGACCTCGGCTGGCAGTTCAATCCACAGTTTTTCGGTCAGCTCTACGAGGAGCTTTCGCAGAAGAAATAGGATTCAGGAATCAGGAAGCAGGAAGCAGGAAGCAGGCAGGAAGCCCGAAGCAGATACCGACCCGCCGAAGAAGGAACCCACGAAGTCCCATGTACAGATTGCCAGATGTCTCGCTTCTGAATCCCGTGATCGATCTTGCGATCGCGACCGGGGGAGCGATTGGCGGCACCGTGCAGGTGCACGTTGCCGAGCGGCAGGAGCTCCAGATCGTTGTCCATCGCGGTTTCCGAGAACCGTTTCTTCAGCATTTCCGCGTCGTGACGGCGAATGACGGATCCGCCTGTGGCCACGCGCTGCTCGATCGCCGGCGCATCCTCGTTCCCGACACGCACGACGATCCCAGCTACGGTCCACATCGCGCGGTTTCCGACGAAGCCGGGTACAGAGCGGTGGTCTCGATGCCGCTGGTTGCCAACGGCGGCACGATCGTGGGCGTGTTGTCCGTCCATTTCGCCAAACCGCATACGCCGCCCGCCGACGTGCTGGCCAAACTCGATCTCCTCGCGGTGCTGGCGGCTCGCGTCATCGAGACCAGCCGCCTGCGGAGCAGGATCGAAGATGGTGCCTTGAAACGCGGCCTGCCGTTGCCGAGCCTGCCCGCCTCAGCGCTGAGCGCAGCCGTCTCGACACGCGAGATGTTCATCGCCCTCCGCGAGCGCGGGATGGAGAACGGGATCGCGGAAGCCATCGTCGGGGAGTTCGATCGGCTGCTCCCGGAGCTTCACAAGTTCGCCAGGATCTGGTGAACCTGTAGTTCAAGGTTCAAAGTTCAGAGAACCGGAACCCGGAACCCGGAACGTTGAACCGGTGAACCTTGAACTGTGCGGGGCCGCCTGAAGGCGGCCCCTACGTTTGTTACGGTGTAATCACACTCGTGAGCCCCTGTGCCATCGACTCAGGCGAGATGTTGTTCTCCTGGCAGACGTATTCGAACAGCTCGAGGCCCTTCGACCAGCCAAGCGTATAGCCACTCGTCCACGGCGCGGTGTAGGCGCCGGGATCATCGATTGTCACCTCGTAGTTCAGCGTATCGAAGTTCACGCGCGTCAGCCGCTCGGCGAGATGCAGCTGGGTCGTGTGCGGCAGGCCGTCGCGGTTCATCCACGTGTTCTCGTTGAAGCCCACCGAATCGATCACGAGCGTGTCGCCGTCCCAGCGACCGACCGAATGTCCGAGATAGCTTGGCTGGAGATCGTTGGGATGGCTTCGACCATCCATGTAGATCGTTCGATAGCTCTGGGCGTTGGCGACGTTGAAGACGTAGATGCGCTGAAGCTCCGGCAGATCGAGAATCTCCAGTCCGTACGGCGACATGAACTGGCGTGGTCCGCCCGCCGGCTTGCAGCGCGTGTACGGTTCGCTTGCGAGCGCCAGGCTGTGCCGGTGGTTCGTCAACGCGCGAGCCCACGGTTGCAGTGGTACCTGGTCGATATGGATGCGCGCCGATTTCGTGGCGTCGGCCTGATACGACTGCGGATTGACGACGAGGTGCTCGTTGCGCCGTTCCCAGAGACCCTTTTCGCCCATGGGAGCGCCGAGATTGATGCGACCGTCGGGCCAGCGCGGTGCGGGCGCCGATGTCCGGGCTGCACCCGTGCCGCGCTGCGCCGCGACTACGCGGTGTGCGGCGACGCAGACGACACACGAGGCCAACGCGAGTACACCGAGCAGCGGGCGATACCTCGTCCCGGTCATTTCGAAGTACTGTATCGCTACTTGTCGGAGGGTTCGATGAGATTCCTTGCACTTACTGCGCTCGTCATCGTCACCGCGGCTTCGTGCGATCGAGTCGATTCGGCGACGTCCGCGCCCACAGTGAAGCTGACCTACGCCACCGCCCAGAAGGGCACCGTCGTCGACGACTATCACGGGACGAAAGTGCCGGACCCGTATCGCTGGATGGAGTCGCTCGACTCGAAAGAGGTGGCTGACTGGGTCGCGGCGTCGAACCGCGTGACCGAGCCGTACCTCAAGTCGCTGCCGCTGCGCGATCACTTCAATAAGCGGCTGACCGAGCTGTGGAACTATCAGCGCGTTGGCATTCCGATTGTCGAAGGCGGCCGTCTGTTCTATTCGCGCAATACCGGACTGCAGAAGCAGGCGCCAGTGTTCGTGCGAGCCAGCGCCGACGCATCGTCCGAGCTCGTCATCGATCCAAACATGATTTCGGAGGACGGCTCCGTCGCCATGCAGGAGTGGCAGCCGTCCCCGGATGGGAAGCTGTTTGCCTACGGGCTCTCTGAAGGCGGAGCCGACTGGCGGACGATTCGCGTCCGCGACATCGCGACCGCAAAGGACCTCTCCGACGAAGTCCGCTGGATGCGCTTTTCAGAGATCTCCTGGACAAAGGACAGCAAGGGGTTCTTCTATTCGCGCTATCCGGAGCCGCCGAAGAACAAGGTCCTCGAAGCAGCGCTTTCGGGACAGACGATTCACTACCATCGCATCGGCACGCCGCAGTCGCAGGACACCCTCGTGTACGAGCGAAAAGACCTGCCAACCTGGATTGTCAACGGCTCGGTCACGGAGGATGGCCGGTATCTGGCGATCCAGATATTCCGCGGCTCGGGCAATGAGAATCGCTTGTATTACGCCGACCTTGGCGATCCGTTGCGTCCAAAGATCAACGCGCCAGTCAAGCCGCTGATTGAAGTGGACGACGCCGAGTACCTGCCGATCGGGAACGTGGGGCCCACGCTGTTTCTCCGCTCCGACAAGGACGCGCCAAACCGGAAGGTAATGGCGATCGATCTCCGCAACCCTGCGCCGTCGGCGTGGAAGACGATCGTCCCCGAGCGCAAGGAAGCGATCGAGAAGGTAGCGCTCATCGGCGGGCGCTTCGTCGCGCAGTATCTCGTCGACGTGCAGAGCCACCTGCAGCTGTTCGATCTGAACGGCATGTCGCAGGGCGAGATCACGCTGCCCGGCACTGGGACGATCGGTGCGATCGCCGGACGCCAGGACGCACCGGAAATCCGGTACACCTTCAGCTCGCCGCTCACGCCTTCGACCGTCTACAGGTTCGATCCGGCCACCAAGACCAGCGTGAGCTTCGAGCCGCCGAAGCTTCCGGTCGATACGAGCGGCTTCGAGACCAAAGCGCTCTTCGCGAGGTCAAAGGACGGAACGCGAGTGCCGTTCTTCCTCACGGCGAAGAAGGGCCTCGCGCTCGATGGCGGCAATCCGACGATGATGTACGGGTACGGCGGGTTTTCGATCAGCGAGATGCCGACCTTCCGGCAGGATGTGCCCGCCTGGCTCGAGCGCGGGGGCGTCTGGGTCACCGTCAACATGCGCGGCGGCGCGGAGTACGGCGAAGCCTGGCACAAGGCCGGGATGCTCGAGAAGAAGCAGAATGTGTTCGACGACTTCATCGCCGTCGCCGAGCAACTGGTGAAAGAGAAGTACACGTCGCCGAGCCGGCTCGGGATCATGGGCGGTTCCAACGGAGGTCTGCTCGTGGGCGCCGTCATGGAACAGCGGCCGGAACTCTTCGCTGTGGCGCTGCCGGCCGTCGGTGTCATGGACATGCTGCGCTACGACCAGTTCACCGGCGGGCGGCTGTGGGCGACCGAGTACGGATCGTCATCCAATCCCGCGCAGTTCCCGTTCTTGATCAAGTACTCGCCGGTGCAGAACATCAAACCCGGCACTTGTTATCCGGCCACGCTCGTCACCACCGCCGATCACGACGATCGCGTCGTGCCGAGCCACTCTTTCAAGTTCGCGGCCGCATTGCAGGCGGCGCAGTCGTGCGCGAGGCCGGTGCTGATCCGCGTCGAGGTGCAGGGGTCGCACGGATATCGTCCGACCGACAAGTTGATCGCCGAGCGCGCCGATCAGTGGGCATTCGCCGCCGCGAACATGGGCATGAAGTGATGCGGAGCCACGGAGGACACGGAGACTTTGGGCCACGGAGATCACGGAGACTTTGGGCCACGGAGATCACGGAGATCACGAAGTCGAGACACGGAGGCGGCTCCCGTTTCATGACTTTGTGATCTTCGTGATCTTTGTGGCCTTCTTTCTGCGTGATCTCCGTGGCTTTCTTTCTCTGTGATCTCGCTCAGAAAATGTGCTCCGCCAATGCCACCGGAAACGGAGACCGCGGAGGAAACGGAGACAGGCATCAACACGGAGGCAACGGGGGAGACGGAGAAGAACACCTCCTCCGCGGCCACAACCGCCGTGCTCTCCGTGGCCCGACGCACTGATGTAGTAACGTCGTCTGCATGTGACCAGGGCGATCTCACCAGACCAGCTCCAACAGGCGCTCGGCTCTCAGTCCATCGGCAACATCGCGACGCAGCTTGGGATGTCCCAGGGGCAGGCGGGCTCCGCGATGTCGCAGATTCTTCCCGAACTGATTAACCAACTCACGCCGAACGGCCAGGTCCCCGGCGACCACGCTGATCTCATCTCGAAAGGATTGTCGATGCTCACCGGCCGGTGAGCGCGAAGAATCAAAGAAACAAAGGACCAACGCCCGTCCGTTCAGCGCTAGTATACGTGTCGTTTTGGCATGTCAGTGCTGAACGGAGGGAACGATGCGAGTCCTTGCCCGTGTGGTGGTCCTGGTCGCTGTCATCATCTGTATTCCGTCGATAGTTTTTGCTCAAGCCTCGATAACGGGGATCGTCAAAGACGCGTCCGGCGCGGTGCTGCCCGGAGTCACGGTTGAAGCGTCGAGCGCTGCGCTGATCGAGAAGGTGCGCGCGGCCGTCACCGACGGCAGTGGTCAATACCGGATCGAGGACCTTCGTCCGGGCACCTATGTCGTCACCTTCAAGCTGACGGGATTCAGCACAGTCCAACGACCGGACATCGAGCTCACGGGCACGTTTGCCGCGAAAGTCGATGCCGAGCTGAAGGTGGGTGCGCTCGAGGAGACGATCACCGTCAACGGAGAATCGCCGGTCGTCGACGTCGTCAACGCCAAGAAGCAAGCGACGATGACCAATGAGACGATCGCGGCGATACCGACGGCTCGTCTCTATCACAGCCTCGTCACGCTCATTCCAGGTGTGTCGGTGTCTGGCACGCAGGATGTCGGCGGTCTCGCAGGTCCGGTCACAGTCACTTTCAACATGCGCGGCGGTCCCGGTAACGAAGGCCGCCTCACTGTCGACGGCTTGTCGCTGGGCGCGTCATTGAACGGCACCGGCGTGTCCTACACCGTCGCCGACGTTGGCAACGCGCAGGAAGTGGTGTTTACCACCGCCGGCGGACTGGGCGAATCGGAAGTCGGCGGCCCAGCGATGAACCTGGTGCCGCGGCAGGGCGGCAATCGCTTCTCGGGGACGATGTTCGCCAACGGCGCCAACAGTCATTTTCAAACCAGCAATTTCACCGACGAGATCAGGGCGTCCGGTCTGGCCGCGCCACAGCTGATGAAGAAGATCTGGGACGTCAACGGCGCGCTCGGCGGACCGATCGTGCAGGACAAGCTCTGGTTCTTCAGCGCCGTCCGCTATCAGGGCAACCGGAAGACGGTATCGCAGTTCAAGAACGCCAACGAGAACGACGTCAACGCGTGGACGTACGTGAAGCTGCCCGATCAACAGGCGGGTGACGATGGGACGTGGAAGAGCGTGAGCACGCGCTTCACGCTGCAGGCGACGCCGCGGAACAAGTTCAACTTCTTCTGGGACGAGCAGCGCGTGTGCACGTCGTGCATGAGCGGCGGCGGCGCGACAACGGCGCCGGAATCGCGCGGCAACAATCACGCCTCGCCGCGGGTGCAGCAGGCCACGTGGTCCTCGCCGTTCACCAATCGGCTGCTCCTCGAAGCGGGCATCGGCGCCAACCGCATCGACAAGTACGGCACGCAGCCCAACATCTCGAACTTCGCGCAGATGATTCCGGTGACCGAGCTGTGTCTCCAGGGCGCGTCATCGCCGGGCTGCGCCGCCAACGGCGGCATCGCCGGGCTGGTCTACCGATCGATCAATGCGGGTGCGTACGTCGCCGATAGCGATGTCGCCAGCTGGCGCGGGGCCGCGTCGCTGGTCACCGGCCGCAACAGCGCCAAGGTCGGCTACATCGGGCAGTTCCTCGTCAATCACTTCCCGAACGCGGTCCACAACGACCAGTGGATCACCTATCGCTTCAACGGCGGCGTGCCGTTCGATTTCAATCAGATCGCCGGACCGGCGCTCTTCAACACGCACCTGCGCACGGACTCGTTATACATCCAGGATCAGTGGACGGCCGGCAAGCTGACCCTCTCGGGCGCGCTTCGCTACGATCGCACCGCGGGCTTCTTTCCCGAGCAGCACGTCGGACCGAATCCGTACATCCCCGTGGCCAAGGTGTTCCCGGCGCAGGATGGGACGTCGTATCAGGACCTGACGCCGCGCATCGCCGCAGCCTACGACGTGTTCGGCAATGGCAAGACCGCGTTGAAAGTGAACCTCGGGAAGTACCTCGCTGCCGCCGACGGCAGCTCGATCACCGGCGCCCTCACCAACCCGCTCAACCGGATCACGTTGAGCAGCGGCAACCGGACGTGGACCGACGCCAACAACAACTTCAAGGTGGATTGCGATCTCACCAGCATGCTGGCGCAGGATCTCCGTGCCACCGGCGGCGACTTCTGTGGCCAGGGCAACCTGACGTTCGGCGGCACCGCGGCGATTACGACGAACTACGATCCCGAGATTCTGCATGGCTGGGGCATCAGGCCGTACGACTGGAACTTCGGCGTCCAGGTGCAACAGCAGCTGTTCCCGCGCGTGTCCGTCGACGTCGGCTACTTCCATCGCGTCTTCGGCAACTTCACCGTCACCGACAATCTCGCGGTCACGCCGAGCGACTTCGACACGTTCAGCGTGACAGCGCCCGTCGACAGCCGATTGCCGGATGCCGGCGGACAGACGATCTCGCAGCTCTACAACGTCAAGCCGGAGAAATCCGGGCAGACCAACAACTTCGTCACGCTCGCGAGCAATTACGGCACGCAGAGTCAGGTGTGGAACAGCGTCGAGGTCAATTTCACCGCGCGCGTTCGCAACGGCCTGACGCTCCAGGGTGGCACGAGCACTGGTCGCAGAGTCGACGACAGCTGCGAGATTCGCGCGAAGCTGCCGGAGATTGCAAACCAGACGCTGAATCCGTACTGCCACGTCGAGCCGCCGTTCAAGACGCAGATCAAAGGGTTGGCGTCGTACATGATTCCGAAGATCGAAGTACAGGCGAGCGCCGCCTTCCAGAGCATTCCCGGTGGTGTGCTGCAGGCGAACTACGCGTTTCCCAACGCAGTGATTCAGCCGACGCTCGGACGGCCGCTGTCGGGCAACGCGCAGACGGCGACGGTGAATCTCGTCGCGCCCGGTGAGGTCTACGGCGATCGGATCAATCAGATCGATCTGAGAATCGGGAAGCTGGTGCGGTTCGGCGGCCTGCGGACGCAGTTCAGCGTCGATCTCTACAACGCGCTGAACACCAGCGCCGTGCAGACCTACAATCAGAATTTCATCCTCAACGGCGCATGGCTGTCGCCGACGGCGATTCTGCCGGCCCGCTTCCTCAAGCTGACGGCGCAGATCGATTTCTAGGCACGGAGAGCACGGAGTTTTTTGGCCACGGAGATCACGGAGATCACAGAAGAATTCGGGCCACGGAGATCACGGAGATCACAGAGGAATTCGGACCACGGAGATCACGAAGATCACGGAGTAGACAACAAGGAAACTCGCTTCTCAACCTTCGTGATCTCCGTGATCTCCGTGGCAAGAAATTGGCTCCGTGGTCTTCGTGATCTCCATGGCCCAAATCCTTCGTGATCTTCGTGGCCCGGGTATACGATGAAAGGCCGAAAAGGAGAACGGGAATGAACGCCAGATCTCTTTCAGGAATCGTGGCCGTGAGTGCGCTGGCTGTGCTCGCGCCGCTTCCTGTGGCAGCCCAGGCTGGTCGTCCGGGCACAACGGCGGCCGACAACACGACGGCCGCAAAGAAGTGGACGCCGCCGCGCACGCCGTGGGGCGAGCCGGATCTGCAGGGCACCTTCTCGAACCGGACGATCACGCCGTTCGAGCGTCCCGCGAACGTGAACGGGCGAGAGTTCTTCACTCCCGAGGAAGTGGCGGCGCTCGAGAAACGGGCGCAGAGTCAGAGCGGCGATGAAGGGCGTTCGAAGGGAACGCGTGGCGACGTCGAGCGCGCCTACAACGACTTCTGGTGGGATCGCGGCACGAAAGTCACCACGCCGCGGACATCGCTGGTGATCGATCCGCCGGACGGCCGGGTGCCTGCCCAGACCGAAGAGGCGAAGAAGCGAGCCGCCGACGAGTCGAAGCAGCCCGCGTTTCGCGGCGCCGGCGCGAGCGGCCGTGGCGCCGACAGCTGGCTGGATCGCAGCACTTTCGAGCGCTGCATCACGCGTGGCATGCCGGGGGCGATGAGTCCCACTGCCTACAACAACAACTACCGCATCACACAGAGCCCGGGATACGTCGCAATCCAGATCGAGATGCTGGGCGGCACGCGCGTGATCCCGACCGACGGCCGATCGCACGTCGCCTCGTCCATCAGAAACTGGATGGGCGACTCGGTCGGACGATGGGAGGGTGACACGCTCGTGGTCGACACCACGAACTTCACCGACAAGATCCTCTATCGCGGAGCCGCCGAGAATCTGCACCTCGTCGAGCGCTTTACCCGCGTCGGCGCCGGCGAGATCGACTATCGCGTCACCGTCGATGATCCGACGACGTTCACGAAACAGTGGACGCTGGCAATTCCCTACATCAACACCGGCGAGGACATGTTCGAGTACGCCTGTCACGAAGGAAACTACGGGATGGAAGGCATTTTGAGCGGCGCACGTGAGGAAGAACGGGCCGCGGCGGGAGCGAAGAAGTAAAACATGGGTGTCAATCGCGTTGCGCTCGTCATCGCGGCCGCGTGCCTGCTTGCCGGCACCGCGGCCTCGGCCCATCACTCGTTCGCGGCGGAGTTCGACGCGAACAAGCCCATTCAGCTGAAAGGCACGGTCATTCGGGTGGAATGGATCAACCCGCACACGTGGATCCATCTGGCGGTGAAAGACGCTGGCGGCAAGACAGAGGAGTGGATGATCGAAGGGGGCACGCCGAACACCCTCCTGAGAAGAGGACTGACGAAGAACTCACTCCCCGAAGGCACCGAGATCGTCGTCGACGGCTACCGCGCCAAGAACGGATCGAACCGCGCCAACGGCCGCGACCTGACGTTCACCGACGGCCGCAAGCTGTTCATGGGATCGTCGGGCACCGGTGCGCCGAAAGACGGCAAGGACGCTTCGGAAAAATAATCGGTAATGCAGAATTCGGAATGCAGAATGCGGACACTGCGTGAAGGTGCGAAAGCGGGGGTGAGATCCGCAACGCATTCACTCGCTAAGGGCGGCTCAAGTAGTGTCTGCATTCTTCATTCTGAATTCTGCATTCTGAATTTTCTACGGTAACGCGAACACCCAGATCGCTCCACCTTTCGGCGGATCCGGATATTTGCCCGGGAACAGGCGGTTGAGCCCACCGTTCATCCCGGCCACGTCGCCCGCCCATCCTGTTTCGACGGCGACGTACTGTTTGCCGTCGACAGTGAACGTGCTCGGCGGCGCCACGATTCCCGAGTTCGTTTCTGCTTCCCAGAGCAGCTTGCCGGTGGCCGCGTCGAAGGCGTGGAGCTTGCGATCGTTGGTGCCACCCGTGAAGACGAGACCGCCCGCGGTCGCGAGCATCGAACCCCAGGTCGGGCTCGACGGGTACTCGTGCGTCCACACGCGCATGCCGGTGTCGACGTTCCATGCCTGCACTTCGCCGCCGATGTGCGTGGCCCCGGGCGCCGTCAACGGTGGACCACCGAAGCGCACGCCGGCGAACGAGGTGCCCGCCTTGTACTGCACCGGGATGCCAACGAGTGCGCCGCACAGATTGTTGTTGGCGGGGATGTAGATCATCCGCGTCAGCGGGCTGAAGGCGATCGGAGGCCAGTTCTTCCCGCCGTGCGACCCGGGACAGAATTCCGCGCGCTTGTCGGTGGCCGGCTTGTGATCGGGATCGACTTCGGGTTTGCCGGTCACCGGATCGAGGCTCTTGAAGACGTTCTGCGTGACGAACGGTTTGCCTTCGACGAACGTGATCGATCCGGACGAGCGTTCGAGGAACCACACGTAGCCGTCGCGCGCCACGTTGACGAGTCCTTTGATCGTGCGTCCGTTGCGCTGATAGTCGATGAGCAGCGGCGGCGAGACCTCGTCCCAGTCCCACGACTCGTTCGGGTTGTACTGGAAGTGTCCCTTGATCTGGCCGGTGGCCACATCGATGGCCACCGTCGATGCGACGTAGAGGTTGTCGCCTGGCCGCTGATCGCCCATCCACGGTCCGCCGTTGCCGGTGCCCCAGTACGCGATGTTCGTCTCGGGGTCGTAGTTGCCGGTGACCCACACCGGAGCGCCGCCGGTCTTCCATTGATCGCCCTTCGGCCACGAGTCGCTTCCGGGCTCGCCGGGTGCAGGAACCGTAAAGGTCCGCCACAACTCCTTGCCCGACTCGGGATCGAACGCCGCGATGAAGCCGCGCACGCCGAACTCGCCGCCCGAGGCGCCGATCATGATCTTGCCGTCGGCAACGAGCGGTGCCAGCGTGACGTAGTACGCCGCTTTGTTGTCGGCGACCGGCCTCGCCCAGACTTCCTTGCCGGTCTTCGCGTCGAGCGCGACGAGGACCGCTTCGCCGGCGGCGTAATACACCTTGTCACCGTACAGCGCGACACCGCGGTTCGTCTGATGCAGCACGAACGCGCCCTTCGGTCTCTGTCGCTGGTGCCGCCAGAGGATCGCGCCGGTGCGCGCGTTCAGTGCGAACACCTGATTGTTCGGTGTCGACACGAACATCACGCCGTTGTTCACGAGTGGCGCCGCTTCGTGCACGGTGTCGACACCGGTCTTGACGTTCCAGACCGGTTTCAATTGCGCGACGTTCTCTGTCGTGATCTCTTTGAGCGGGCTGAAGCCCCACCCATCGTAGGTCCTCCGGATCGCAAGCCAGTTGCCGTCTTCGGGGTTCTTCAGGCGTTC
>DATFRP010000238.1:0-14205 GCA_035263125.1 Vicinamibacterales bacterium | reverse complement strand
GCGACCTGCTGCGTCACGCCCACCGTCAGGTCCCAGCTGTACTCACGCTTGTTCCAGCCACTTGTCGTGTCGGGATCGATCGTGAGCGGATTGATGGTCTTGCCGAAGCTCGGATTCGCCATCGCGCCGCACTCGCCGTTGGCGGCCGTATTCAACAGGTCGCACTGGGGGATGTAGTCGCTGTCGATGCCGAGCCCACCCCGGTCGTTCCACGATCTGGTGGTGCTCGTCACGAAATGTCCGGCACCTGCAGGACTGTAGGATGCCCACTCGTCGACGGTGTTGGTCGTGGTGACGTAGCGACCCAGGAAAACTTTCGCTGCCGTCTTGCCGTTGCCGAACACGTCGTAGGAGGCGCCGAACCGCGGCTGGATGTCGTTGAGATGCAATGGACCGTCAGTTGCCTGGAACACGATCGGGGCGCCCGGCAGGAAGACGTTCGGTCCGAATTTCTGCTCACCGAAATGATCCGCGAGGTGCTCATAGCGCAGCCCGCCTTGCAGCGAGAGCCGGTTGACGGACCAGCGATCCTGTGCGTACACCGCGAAGATGCGCTGCCGCTGCTGCTGCTGCGAGCCCTGATCCGCGAACATGGTGAGCTGCGTCGGCGCGCCGGGGGTGTGGATGTTGTTCGCAGGATCGACGAGCCCGCCGCTTACCTGGTACGTGAGCTGCGAGCCGTTGTAGAAGTTCTTCGGGAACGTCGAATCGTTCTCGTGGAAGCGCGCACCGAACTTCGCGCTGTGCGATCCGGTCACGTACGACACCGCTCCCTGCGCAACAGTGGTGAATCCCGTATGCCCCGACCAGTTGGCAGAACGGTAGTTGAGGTTGGTGAACGTGACCGGTCCGTTGGGCGTGACGACGGTGAGTGCAGCGTCCGACACTGGAATCGTCGTCGGGTCGTACGAGTTCTTCTGCTGCGCGCCCCACCAGAAGTTCGGTCCGATCTGCACGTTCGCGTCGAGCAGCAGGCGATTGGTGACCGGTGATGTCCACCAGACCTGGCTCAAAATGCTCGGATGGTTCTCGTTGCGCTGCAGCGCCTCCCTCGTTGCCACCAGGCCGGTGAACGTGAGACCGGAGCTCGAGCCACCGGCATCGCAGTGCAGGCAGTTGTAGTGGACGTCCGTCCAGCCGACGATCTTGTTGCGCGGCGTCGCCTGCCATGTGAGACGAACCGAGTGGTTCCGCCACTCGCCGTCGTCCTCCGATTGCTTGCTGAAATCCGGATCGTAGTCCCACCTGGCGTTGTTGCCGGCGTTCTTGTTGTCCCACATGCTGGCGACCGACTGCCGGTTGTACTGATAGCGGTAGGTGCCGAAGAACCACAGCTTGTCGCGCACGATCGGACCGCCGAACGACGGGTTGATGTCCCACAGCCTGATCGGCTTCAGCGGGGTCGACAGGCCCTTCGCCTTCAAGTCGGCGCTGAGGTTGTCGGTCACTAAACCGCTCCCCGAGCCGTTGATGAAGAAGCTTCCGGCAAACATGTTTCCACCCTGCTTGCCGATGACGTTCAACTGCGGCCCGCCGGTGGTCGCCTCACCGAGGCCACCACTGAGGGAGAACACGATTTCCTGCGAGTTGCCGACCTCGGGCGCATAGCCAGAGACGCCCATGCCCTGGTAACCGGCGCTCATGCCGTCGATGAGTACCTGTCCCTCGTTCCTGCGCCCGCCGTGAATCTGGAACACGCTGAAGACGTTTCCTTGCGACCCACCGACGTCGTTGCCCTGCACGTTGAGTGCGGGCACGAGCTGCGTGAGCGAGGAATACAGGCGCGACGTCGGAATTTCGGTGACCGTCTTGCCAGAGATGGTCTGCTCGGTGCGCGAGCTCGCGATGTCGACGACGGGTGCCTCGCCAGTCACCGTCACCGTTTCCTGCACACCGCCGACCCGGAGATCGGCGTTCACCGTCGCGATGAAGCTGCCTGTCAGCTCGATCCCATCACGCTTGACGGTGTTGAACCCCGGCAGCGTGAATGTGATGGAATACGTGCCTGGTCTGAGATCCTGAATCGAGTACTGCCCGACGCCGTTCGTGACCACCGAACGCGTCTTCTCGATGAGGGCCGGGCTCGATGCTTCCACCGTGACACCGGGCAATACCGCGCCCGAGGCGTCGCGGGCGGTGCCGACGATCGAGGCCGTGGCCTGCGCGAACGCAGCAGACGGTACCACGACCAGGCCGATCACGACGACGATCCCCTTCAACAGTCGGTGCATGCAGCTCCTCCCGCAGCGGTGGTATCAAAATCGCCATGATTCATGGAAATACATATTTCGTTGAGACTAAGACGTCCCATGTATGAGTGACCACGAACGCCTCCCTTCAGCCGTGGTCACGCTGCGGCCGGGCAAGTCGCTTCAATGGCGCAAGACCGGTCGCTGTCTACTTCTGGACGGTAAAGGCGTTCTGGAGCACGGCCGATCCAACGCGCAGATCCCAAACTGGATCTGTGCTCTTCCCACCACCCGGCTTCACGGTGATCGTCAACGAAATCATCGTGCTGTCGTGCACAGTGACATTGCTGGCTGTTGGAGTTGGTCCAGATCCACCTTCGAACCCCACCGCCAATCCAGGCGTAAAGTTCGTGCCCGTGATCACGGCATCGATGACGCCTCCAACGAACGCGCCGGCGGGTGTGAGGGAGCTGATTGTCACGCCCGCACCAGGCGTCGTACCGCAGGCCCCACGGTTCTGCACTGTCTTTGCGGCAATGCCGAGCTGGAGGAGGACGCACGCACCGTTGTCGTTGTCGTTCGATTCCTTGATCCGGCCGAACGGGTCGAAGTCGATTGTCAGTTCGTACAGTCCATCATCGAAGTCGGTCAAGTCGATGGACTGGCCCGCGAGCGTTGAGCGGTACGTGTCAGCCCAACCGACCGACATCCCTTGTTTCTGGGCGGCGCAGGTCGTGTAGACCGCTCTCTTCGCCGCACCGGGAAGGCGTCCGTCCACCTTCTCCGTGTCCATGATGCAGAAGCTCGTCTTGAACGCCTCGCGCTTCGACTTGCCTGGCGCATTGATCGGATTCAGCGTGTAGCGCGCGTAGTCCTGAAAATGAAAGTGGAGGTGTTGGGGGTGCCACACGAACGTCCCCGCAAGATAGTCGTTGAAGCTGCCATCCGATGTGTACACCCGCTGCCACACGTCCTGGCCCGCTTGTCCCGTCTCGCCGGCAACGATCTCGAAAGGACCTGCCCCGCTGTTCCAGCTCGTGGCCGAGAAGCGGATCTCGGGGGCACCTGTGTCGGTATTGGTCGCAATGTAGATATCGAACGCCGGAAGGGCGCGCAGGTTCGGGAGCAACTCCTGGCTGGTGGCCGTCGAGGCGAGCGTCAGTTGTCCCATCGTCAGACAGCTGAAGGCGACGAGCACGTGAATCCGACGTCTAGTCATTTGATGATCCTCCTGGGAGTCGTTTGACAACCGATCGAGGAATGCAGTGGCACCGGCGGGGCAAAGCAAACCATCAGCCACTGCGAGGATGGTCGTTTGTCGACCGCGTCTTTCAGGCATCGTGAGAGCACTAGGGAAAAGGCCATGAATCCGAATACCAAAAGGATCCAAGAGGAAGACTCCATCTCCCTGCGTGAACATGGGATGCAACCCGGCGATGACCGCGTATGGCTCGGATATGGAATACCGAGACAGTCGAATGCGATTTGCGGCCTTCCCTTTGACCGGGCTGTTGCTCGCCGGCGTGTCAGTAGCCGCGCAGACACCGTCGGCACAGCGGCCCGGCACCGTCCGCATCGTCGTTCACGATCTGACGGATCTGCCTATCCTAGGCGCGGACGTCACGCTGACCGCAGCTGATGCCGGCACCGTGAAGGCCACGACTGACGTTCGCGGCGAAGCTCGCTTCGAGGGCGTCAGACCCGGGGTGTACTCGGCTCGAGTGACGGCGACCGGTTTCAATCCGTTCGAGATTCGCGAGGTCATGATCCCGGCCGGCGGGCACGTGGCGCGCGACATCACGCTGCAGGTCGCGGGCGTGTTCGAGGCAGTCGATGTTGCGCCAGGCGCTGACGATCGTCGGTTGATGAACGCCTTCACGCGACAACTCACACCTGACCAACTCGAGGCCTTGCCTGAGGATCCCGAGGAGCTCGCGCGAGTGCTGGCGCAGTTGGTCGGTGTCGATGCGGACATCAGAGTGGACGGGTTCAAAGTCGGGCGGCTGCCGCTTGGCACTCGGATTCAGGAGATTCGCATCCGAGACGATGTAGGAGCCGCATCGTCCGGTGGTGGGCCTCGGGTCGAGATCGTGACCACGCGTGGCGGGGAACGCTGGCGCAACAACGCCGGTATGACGATGCGCGACGCGTCGTTGAACGCGCGCAACGCGTTCTCGGGCCTGCGGCCGACCGGGCAGACACGCCAGTATTCGTGGAACCTCAATGGCCCGCTGGTCCGAAACCGGACCGGTCTGTCGGTGAGTGTCGACGGTTCCACATCGATAGAGAACCAGACGATACGCGCGGCGATGGTCGATGGCATCTTCTCCCGAGTGATGGAGCAGCCGTCGAACGGGATCGGTGTCTGGATTGGACTCGACCATCAGATCACACCGGCGCAGACCATTCGCATGGAATTCACCCGACGCGCCAACGAGGGACGCAATCAGGGAATAGGCGAATTCGATCTCCCCGAGCGCGCGTTCACGAGCATTAGTGACAACGGTCAGTTCCAGCTCAACCATCGCGCCACGGTCGGGCGTCGTTACGTGAACGATTTGCGGTTCGCATTCGAATGGGACTCAGAACGTGTGTCGCCCCTGACCGAGGCCAGAGCCATCCGCGTGCTCGACGCGTTCACGAGCGGCGGCGCGCAGCAGAAGGGGCTGCAACGCTCCAGAAGCATTGACATCGAGAACGAGTTCGAGCTCACGCTCAGGGAGCAGCACCACATCACGACTGGTGTCAGTGTCGACGGAGCCTCCTATCGCGGCGAGGAGTACAGCAACGCGTCCGGCACGTACACTTTTTCGAGCCTCGCGTCGTACGAGGCCGGCCAGCCCGCAACGTTCACACAGCGTGTCGGCGACCCGACGTTCTCGTATTCCTTGTACCGCTTCGGATGGTACGTGCAGGATGACTATCGCGTGCGGCGGAACGTGATGATCAACCTGGGGCTTCGTCACGACTTTCAGACCCACATGCGCGACTGGGCGAATCTGTCGCCACGACTGGGCGTCAGCTGGACGCCCTCGTCGAACGCGCGCACGACTTTGCGAGCAAGTGCCGGAATTCTCCATTCCCAGATGAGCGCGGGGATCTATCAGCAACTTCTGCTCGTTGATGGCGCAGCGCAGCGTGATCTGGTGATCTCCGATCCCGGGTATCCAGATCCGTTTTCGGCGGGCGTGACCGAAGCGACAACGCTGCCCAGCATCATTCGCGCTCGAAGCGATCTCGCGATGCCGTTCAGCTATCGGTATACGGTCGGCGTCGATCAGCCAGTCGGCAAGTTCTCCCGCGTCCGTGGAACGTTCGTGCGCGAGAACGGACGCAATCTGTTTCGAAGCCGCAACGCCAACGAGCCTGTGAACGGCGTGCGCCCGGATCCGACGGTGTTGACCGTCACGGAACTGCAAGCGACCGCGCGCTCACTGACCGAGTCGTTCAAGACGGAGGTCATGGTCAGCTATCCGCCTCGACGCCTGTCGGCCAACCTCAGCTATGTCATCGGCACGGCGATGAACGAAACCGATTCGCCCTTCTCGCTGCCACCCGACAGCGTGCTGCTTGCGCGTGAGTGGGGGCCGAGTCGTGGTGACGCGAGGCATACGCTGAATGTCGGCTTGAACAGCGATTTGGCTGGCGGATTTCGTCTGGCGGCCAACTTCCGGGCGCAATCGGCGTTGCCGTACAACATCACGCTCGGCGCGGATTCCAACGGCGACGGTGTACTCAACGAAAGACCTGAAGGCGTGACACGAAACAGCGCGCGTGGTGCGCCCACGACGAACCTCGATCTCGCTCTCACGTGGCGTCTGAGTCTTGGCGAGCGTGGCGTCGAAGGCTCTCAGCGCGAACGCGATCGGAGGCGGTCTGCAGGGCGCGACAGCGCCCCGTTCCGTTTCGAGGTCTTCGCCCGTGCCACCAACGTGCTCAATGTCGTCAACCCACTGAACTTCAGTGGAGTGCTCACGTCGCCGTTCTTCGGACTACCAACATCAGCGGCGGTTGCCCGTCGCGTGGCAGTGGGGACGCGCGTGTGGTTCTGAGTGATGGCGGCGAGCAGCGTACTTCGATCGTGAGTTCGGTGGTCCGGACGACCAAAGTTTTTGCGACGGGTGACTTCGTTATCGGCATGGCCCAATTGCTGCCGTCATTTCGTCACACATTGGCGGTCAGGTTCTTGCCTAGCACGGCGGCCACATTCGCCGGCCACAGGAACGCCCAACGAACTTTCTCGTGAGGAGGCAACATGCGCAGGTTAACAGTTGCGGTACTGGCACTGGGGTGTCTGGCCCTTCTGGCAGCAACGATATCAGTCACGCGTCCGGTTGCGGTCTACGCTCAGGTCTTCGGCACCGATGAGTGTCCGGTGGATCCGAGTTGTCCTGGAGGGGTGGACAAAGTCGTCGTTTGTCACTTCGACGAGAGCGGCAAGCTCCATGAGCTCTGCGTCAATGCATCGGCGTTTCCGTCTCACTTCGAAGGGGGCGACTCCGGTCACAACAAGGACTTCTGCCTCGGCCAGACCGACGCCAAAAAGTGTGAGGATGCGGATCCTCCGAAGTAGCCTGGACGAGCGCGACTTGAATGATTGAGTCGAGGGCTCGATGACCGTGAGCCCCACCCGTCAGCCATCGAGGCTGGCGGGTGGTGTTTCACCCGGAGGGGCCGCTAGTGACCTCGAAAATCAGGAACGGAGGCTGAGTCTGTCCATGAGCGAAAACACGGTGCAGGGTTCGTCAAATCCCACTTCGGCGTCGCCGCGTTTCGATTCGATGGCGCTCGCCACGTTCGTCGGAGTGGTTGTGATGTTGATCATTTCGGCGATAAACGTGTGGAATCTGAGGCAACTCGCCGATCGCGTCGACACGATCGAAGCCGCCGTGAGGCCTGCGCGGCCAACCGGCCCTGATCCGAAACGCATCCACACCGTCAACACAGCGGGCGCACCTGCGAAAGGACCTGAGACGGCCCCGGTCACGATCGTTGAGTTCTCAGATTTCCAATGCCCGTTCTGTCGTCGAGTCGAGCCGACGCTCAAGCAGATCGAGAGCACATACAAAGAACGCGTCCGGATGGTGTGGAAGCACCTGCCCCTGTCGTTCCACAAAGACGCGGCCGGCGCGGCACTGGCGGCGGAGGCCGCGGCGAAACAAGGCAAGTTCTGGGAGTTTCACGATCGCCTGTTCGCCGATCAGACCAAGCTTGGATCTGACGACTTGAAGCAGCACGCGAAGGATTTGAGCCTGGACATGAAGCGCTTCGAGGCCGACCTGCAGAATAGCGGTGCAGACCAAAAGAAAATCGACTCCGACGTTGCAGAGGCCAATGCGCTCGGCATCCAGGGGACCCCCGGGTTCTTCATCAACGGCCGGTTCGTTTCGGGCGCGCAGCCCTACGAGGTGTTCGCGAAGATCATCGACGAGGAGCTCACCAAGCGAGGCGTCGCGGTCCCCTCGAAGTCGTCGACCGAATAGTCTCCGCCTTCGCGCTTCGGCGAGACAGGCTCCGTCCGCGCTGCGCGCTACGGCGAGACCGGTCCGCGTTCGCGCTTCGGCTAGGGCGAGGCAGGGCCACTCTGGCACCGACTGGCACCTGCCGTGTTGCCCTCTTGCGCGCCGTCGCGATACACCTTGTGGCAGTTGGCGCACGACTCGTTGAGCTGCTCGGCGATCTTGATGACGGCGTCGGCGTTTCGCGTCTGGGATGCGCGGTACGCGGCGCGCCCGACGTCCATCAGCGCGGCGGTGTACTGCTTCCAGTCGGCGCGATCGACGGGCACAGGTTTGCCGTTTTCACAGCGACGTCCAGGCACCAGAAAGAGGGGCGCGGTTTCGACGAGTGCAAGCGCCGCCTGATCGACCGCCTGCCACCCGTAGTACACGGTCCCTCCCCATGCGACGTAGTCGAACGGCATCGGCATCGCTGGCTTCTCTTTGCCTGGGTCCTTGACCTGCACGTTGAACAGGATGTTGGCGTTTGGAAACGTGACGCCTCGCATCAACTGTGCGAGGTTACTCGTGGCAACAAGCGACGATGATCCCGTGGCGCCAGACGTGGCGGAGGCTTGTGATTGAGGAAAGGTAATCTGGCCAAGGACAGCGGTCGTGAGCTCCGTCGCTCCCGCAGGGAACTTACCTGCGTTGAGGACGTATGCCGCGACGTCAATGGCCTGCTGCCTCGACACACTGCCTGGTTGCTGTGGGGGCATCGTCTTTTCGATCTTGTCCACGAGCTCGGCCAGTGAACGTCTGCTCCACACGGCTAGGAAGCCGCTGCCGGTCAACGGTGGCCCGACGATACCCTGAAGCGAATCGCCGTGACAGGTCACACATTGTGTCTTGTAAAGCTGCTGACCGCGAGCGGCCTGGCTATCCGAATACACACGATCGCTGACGCTTCGTGCCTGTCCGGCTTGCCCCGCAGGTGACATCACACCGACCAGCACAGCGGCGGTCACAATTGCCGCAGCACCGCGGAACGTTGCGGACCTCGAAGAGCGCGCGTCCATCATGCACCTCCTGCCGATCAGGCGGCGGATTATAGCTTGCACACGGCAGGTGTTTTGGGCAGTATCTCGACACCACGGGACTCGTTCTTGCCGCGGTCGGAGCCGAGGAGGAAGCATGCGCTTGATTCCACTGATTCCTGCGGCGTTGATGGTCTCCCTCGCACACCCCGCTCTTGCTCAGGAGTGGACACGTTTCGTCAGCCCTGAGGAAGGCTTCAGCGCGAACTATCCGGGCAAGCCGAAGGTCGAGTCGATCAGCTACACCACTGAATACAAGCAGCAGCTGCCGGGCAAGATCTTCAGCGCGGCCGACCCGCTCGGACGCTACTCCACGACCGTCGTCGATTACCGGAATATCGAGAAGCTGCACGCCGACCGGGCGGCACAGTGCCGCGCCGCAAAGGGCGACGGAGACTCGTGCCAGAACGATTTCCGGCTCGATCTTGCCGGTGCCACCGACCACGCCGTCTGGAATTTCATGCAGCGTGACGGCGTCAAGATCACGCACTACATGTACTACTTCGTCGAGCTGGTGTCGGGTCGTCTGCTGCAGATGACCAATCCCGACAAGACGCGCACCTACGCCGCCATCCACCAGCACGATGGCCGGCTCTATATCCATCAGGCCACGGTCCCAGCCGGCATGCCCGAGCCGATCCTGTTCATGGAGGGGCTGGCATGGGCCGACGACAAAGGGCTCGCGATCCGTTACCGCACGATCTACACAGAAGGATACGGCGAGTGGAAGTTTCCTCATGAGAGGCCGCCGTTCACACTGCGCGATCTGAGCACGTCAATCGACGGAACGATTCCACCCAAGAAGTGAGGAGGGCGATATGCGTGTCAAGGCCTTCGTCGTTGCGTTCGTGTCGGTGGCGTGTCTCGGTGTTACCGTCGTCGCCCATCACTCGCACGGGAACTACGACGTCCAGACCTGGACGATCATGGAAGGCACCGTGAAGCAGGTGATCTTCATCGTGCCGCATTCAATCGTCTATCTCGACGTCAAAGGCGAGAAGGGCGACACGATCACGTGGGCCCTGGAAGCCACGAACCCGCAGGGCATCCTTCTCAAAGGTGTCAAGAAGGAAGACGTGCAGGTCGGGGACAAGGTCAAAGTGAGATGCCATCTGCTGCGCGACGGCGGACACGGCTGCCTGCTTGGCTTCGTGACGCCGATGCACGGCGACAAAGCGCGTGGTCACGGCGTGGAACTCGAGTGGGATTAGCAAGGCTGTTCTCCTGCCTGACACTCGTCGGCGCGTCAGCGAACTGCGCTGGAATACTGGATTGTCGCGTGATCGATGCGGGCTTCTGGTTCGAGCCGGTGGAGTTCGAATCAAGGACGTTGGGCGGGGCGATCACCGCAGAGGAGATCCACACCATTGCTGCGGTTGCCAGGTCCGAGCTCACCGGCGCATTTACCGGGTTGAACATCAGATTCTCAAATCGACGGGACCTGACGTATCGAGTCCGAGTCGTCCAGGAACTTCGCGACATGAGAGTTCGTTGGAAAACCGGTGTTCCTGCGGAGTCCCGGGCGGTCCCGGGCTTCGGCGGTCAAGGCTCCGTCAGCTTCTCGTGGCTGGCGAGTGCCGCGGTCGCGTACGCACCAGACGGTGCCGACCGCGCGTCGATCGTTGACGCCATCGGTCGAGGGATTGGCCGCGCCGCGGTGCACGAGTTCGCGCATCTGCTCCTGCCACGGGCGAACATCGACGACGCATCGGATATCAACAGCTACGAATACCGCTCGGCGGCGAGATCCGAGCAGTACTTCGGCGAACTGCGTTGGGGACGTGTCCGGCCGCTATTGCGCGAACGGATACCGACGTGTGCGGAATGAGCCGGCTGACGACCATTGACGAACCCCGACCACGGTCCGGCTGAAGCCGGACACTACGTCGGGTCCGGCTGAAGCCGGACACTACGGCTGGTCCGCCTGACGGTCGACCGTCGCGAAGCCGGACGAGGGTCGCCGGGACTTCGCAGACGCGGGTCACGCGTGCGACCTCGAAGAGGTCTCGTATCTGCTCGTCGGTGAGCGATCGGCGCATGTTGCAGTGCAGCCGAGCTGTCCGGACTCAGCCGCTGCTCAGATCATTGCAAGAGTCGAACCCTGCGATCGGATAACACGTGTCCGTGCTGCCGCCACGCGATCAGCGCGAGCGCGAACACCGCGGCGCACAACAGCGATCCCACCAGGAACCATCGGATCGGCGACAGCCCCAACAGAATCGCGGCAGCGGCGATCGCGAACAGCAGGCCGCCGACGTCGCCGCGAACGGGGATCGACGACACGTTGATCTCCGAGCGGAGAAGCCGGTCAGGAAGCGCGATCTTGCTCGGATGGCGCCAGTGCCACGAGCGCATCGCCACGGCGGCGGCGAGCCCGACGCCAAACGTAGCGATTGTGAATGCGGCGAAGAATGGCCACGTCACCACGAACAGCGCGACGGTGAGCAACAGGAGAGCGGTGCCGGTGGGTTTGAGGAGACGGGTCGTCATCGTGCACCTCCTACCGGATCAGACGGATGACCCATTGTACTAGTTCATAAGAACAAGTCAAGGCGAGCCGGACGCGGACCTCCTTCTTACGCGCGACGCTCTCGTCTCATCGTGCGCGTAGCGCGCGACAGCACCCACGCCGTAATCGGTTGTGAGCAATCAGCCTCCGTTCGTCCTCCGTTTCTCCGTTTCTCCTGTTGATCCGTTTTCTCCCTAACCTCCGTTCCTACCAGATTCGCTGTCGATGCGCGCCTGGACGTCCTTCGCGCGCTGACTGGCACGGAACTCGATGACGCGCACGTCGGCAAGCCCGAGCGTGACGAATGGATCCTGCTTGGCGATCGCTTCGATGGCCGCTCGATCGCTGCCCACCGCCACGATGATGCCGCCATCGCGGGGAACCTTGCGCCCCGACACCACGAAACGGCCATTCGCATACTGCGCGTTGATGAAGCGCATGTGGTCGCGCATGTGGGCGTCGATTCGGGCGAGATCGGCCTTGTAGATCAGTTCGATGATGAACACGCCGCAAGTGTAGCGAGCCACCATCTTTCTCGCAGGTGATCTGTTCGCGCGCGGGACTACCGCAGCGTTCCTTGACAGGAACGGTCATTTATTCTTGAATGTATGACTAATGACGATTCAGGCTTCAATCGGGCAGTTCGAGCAGTTCGTGCTGACGGCCATCCTTTCCCTGGGCGAGAACGCCTACGGCGTCACGATCCGGAAGGTGGTAGGCGATCTGGCCGCGCCGAAGAGCGTGTCGCTCGGCGCGGTGTACGCCACGCTGGATCGGCTCGAAGACAAGCGGTTCGTCAGGTCGTGGTTGTCGAATCCGACACCCGAGCGTGGCGGCCGATCGAAACGCCACTACCGGCTCGAGGCACCAGGCGAGCGTGCGTTGCGGGAGTCCGTGGAAGCGTCGCGGCGTGTCTGCAACGCCGTCGAAGACATTCTGGGCGCGATCGGCGCGCCCGGACGGCGGCTGAAGCCGGCCCGTTGACGAGAGGACCGACGCGATGCCCGACTCACCATCTCGAAGACTGGAACGCCTCGCGGAGCTGCTGATTCCACCCGCGAGTGCAGAGCACGCGCTCGGCGACCTGGCCGAGTCTTCGCGATCGAACCGGGAGTATCGGAGGAACCTGATCTCGATCCTTCCGCGCGTGGTCTGGTATCAGATCCGCCGGCGCGCGACGCTCGGCGGCATGGTGTTCAACACCATGGTGACGACGCTGGTGCTCGCGCCCTGTCTCGGCTTTCCAAGGGCGCCGCTGTTCGCAGAGTCATGGGTGGCACTTCGCATCGCGATTCCGCTGGCGATCTGGGTGATCGGCAGCGCGCTCGCTGTCGCGTACGGACCATGCGACAAGCCACGAGGATGGAACTGGACCGTCTACCTCGGATCGCTGGTGTCGGCGATTCTCGCGGCCGCCGTGCTCGGCGTTCCCGTCACAGGTGCGGCGCTTGCATTCGGCATCGTGTTCGGTCTGAGCATCGCGCTGACGATGCCATTGAACACGCACAGTGCGCTCCCGCCGCTCTCGATCGACTCGCTTCCCGCTCACGCGCAACATTTCCAACGGACGATCTGGTGGCGGAACCTGCGGGAGTCCGTTGCCTGCGCATTCGTCCTCTTGTGGAGCGTGTCCTCGTTCTGGTCCCGGGGCGGCCTCGTCCAGCGCGCCGGTTTCCTGCTCATCACCGCGGGCGTGCTGTTCGTATTCGTGTTCCTCAACGCCCGGGCTGCCTCGAGAACGGTCCCTCGAGATGTCGATGCCGATACGCTTCGCGGTTTTCATCGCCGCGAAGTGGTGCGGCAGCGCGACATTCTCCTGGCCGTGCCTTACTGGTATCTGCTGCCTTTCGTGCCGGGCACGCTCGTGCTCGTGTTCAGCAACCCGCACAACCAGCCGCTCGCAGCGCTGTTCGTGTTCGTCGTGGTCCTTGCTCTCGTCTTCTACGGAATCTGGCGCGTGAATGTCTGGGCCGCGCGGCGGCTCGACGAGCAGCTTCTCAAGATCGACACACTGGAGGGGCAGCCATGAAGCCGACTGGGGTTCTCATCATCGTGCTGACGATGGCCGCGACTGCAGCGGGACAGACACCGCCGTCGCCGGTGCCGTCCAATGACGAGATCCGCAGGATTCTCGTCGAGCGAGTCGATACCCATCATCAAAGCGTCGGCATCGTCGTGGGCGTGATCGAGCCGTCGGGACGCCGGATCGTTGCATACGGGCAGCGCGCCAAAGATGACGCCCGGCCGCTCGACGGCGACACCATCTTCGAGATTGGATCGATCACGAAGGTCTTCACGTCGCTCCTTTTTGCCGATGCCGTCGGGCGGGGAGAGGTGGCGCTCACGGATCCGATCGCGAAGTATCTGCCGGCCACCGTCAAGGTGCCGGAGCGAAACGGCCGATCCATCACGCTGGTCGATCTGTCGACACACACATCGGGGCTGCCTCGTCTGCCGACGAATTTCGCACCCAAGGACATCAGCAATCCGTACGCGGACTACTCGGTCCAGCAGATGTACGACTTCCTTTCCACATATCAGCTGACACGTGACATCGGATCGACGTGGGAGTACTCGAATCTCGGCGGCGGACTCCTCGGACACGTGCTGGCCCGACGTGCAGGCATGGACTACGAGGCGCTCGTGCGCGCACGGATCACCGGGCCGCTCGGCATGACCCACACGAGCATCACATTGTCTCCGGAGATGAAGTCGCGCCTCGGGCCTGGACACAGCGCGGCGTTGGAGCCGGCGGCGAACTGGGATATTCCGACGCTCGCCGGCGCCGGCGGGCTGCGGTCCAGCGCGAACGATCTGCTGACTTTTCTGGCCGCCGCCATCGGTGCGCCGTCATCGTCGCCGCTCGGCCAGGCGTTCACGACGATGCTGGCAACGCGCCGGCCTACCGGTCAGCCAAGATTGGAGATGGCGCTCGGCTGGCTGGTATTCAAAGATCCGACCTCCGAGGTCAT
>DATFRP010000237.1:0-15713 GCA_035263125.1 Vicinamibacterales bacterium | reverse complement strand
GTGAGCGCGTGGCTGTTCTACCAAGGTTGACGCGATGAGCCCTGTCGCTCCTGCGTGTCCGGTCCATCTGCGCGCAACGTTTCTCGAAGAGCCGCGTTACGTCACCCTGCCCGCCGGTGAGCGGCTGTACAAGTTCGTGAGCATCCCGATCGTGCGTCAACGCATCGTGGCGAGCCCGTGGTGGATCAGGCAGACGGCGTTCGACGATCTGCAGGTCCGCGCCCGCCGGCTTGACGTTCCGATGCGCGACCTGGTGCGGTCGCAGCTCGCGATTGCAGGCGAGTGGAATCCAGGCATGGATATGGTGTTCATCGCGGTGTTGAGCGCCAGCGTCGACGCATGGGAAGGTCGGGCGCGATCGCAGCGAGTCACGCTTCGAGACCCACAGGTCGTCTTCACAGGCGGTGGTCTTCAGCTGTGCGCGCCCGGACTCACCTGGCTGCAGATCGGCGTCCAGTTCACCGGCACAATCGATCGGTGATGTGATGGGTAACGGACTTCCTCCCACTCCGGCCAACGATCTCGGCGATCCGATCAGGATCGATCCGGGCACGTCTGCTCGGACCGAATCGCCGCCGCCAGGGCCGATCGGCCTCGACGCGAAAGGCGGCACGCCGAAGCAGACGCAGCCCAGTATGGCGACCCAGATCGTCGCGTATCCCCGCCAGCATTATGGCGAGCGCGTCGGCGACGGCCAGTGCTTTGCCCTCGCGGATCGCGCGCTGCGCGGCGCCGGCGCGCGAAGTGCCGACTACTACGGAACAATCACTGGCGACGCCGACTACGTCTGGGGGACACAAGTCGGCCTTGCCGACGTGCACGCGGGCGACATCATCCAGTTCCGCAACTACGAGTGGCTCAAACGTGTCGACCGGGATGACGGCTCGTTTCGCGAAGATGGAGGCGACCGGCCCCATCACACCGCGATCGTCGAGAGTGTCGACGCCAACGGCGCGGTCACGGTATTGGAGCAGAACGTCAAAGGATCCCCGGTGAGGCGCACGCAGATGTTCTTCAGCAGCGGGACGATCACGAGCGGCCACGAGACCATCACCATCACCGTGTCTGGCACCTTCTGGTTCTACCGTCCGCAGGCACGCTAGAGCCGCGCGACCCTACGCCTTTGGTCCTAAGGCTTGGTGGGCGGATAGAAGAAGAAGTTCGAGATCGTCACTTCTTCCGTGCCTGGCAGGAAGAACCCGAAGTTGCCATTCAGGACGCGTTTGGGGTCGGGGCCGGTCGTCGCCTGCCAGGCATCGATCGTTTGCCAGACGCCCTCCCGAACACTGTATTCATGCAGGAGTTGGGTCCCTGCGATGCGCACCCGCATGTTGACGAACGGGCCGTTGGTCGGGATCTTGTGCTCGATGCGCGTCGGCTGGGACGGCGTGCCCGCCGCAATCACCGATCGGTAGAAGTTGTCCTTGTCGATCTGCAGTTGCACGTAGTTGCGACTGTCGATGTATCCGACCACCCAGGCGAGCCGCGATCCGCTCGAGAACGGATTGCCGCTGCGATCGAGCCTGACCGTGAACGCGATCGTGCCGTCACCCAGCTGGCGGTTGTACAGCACGAAGTTGCCGCCGTGCCGCGTGAACCACGCATCCTGACGCGTCCACCCGGTCATGTCGAACCGCTCCATACCAGACACGACCAGGTTCCGGACGTCGACGACCTGTGCGCCGGGGCCCGAGACGGTGAGCGGCCTCGACGAGGCCACGTTGGCGGGGCCTTTGACGATCAGTTCGTATGAACCTTCAGGCAGCAACACTTTGCCCGGCCCGACCTGCTGCTGCACGGGCTTCGATGATTGCGTAATCGTGATATCGGTGCTGGGGTCGGCGGCAAGTTCCACTGTCACCGGCGACCGCGTCAACTTCACCTCGGCCCGTGTGAGATTCAACGTCTGCGCAGCGGTGAACTCCTGTGTGATCGTCACGGTGTCGTAGCCGCGCATCGAGAACTGAAGCGTGTGACGCCCGGGGGGAACTGACTGCGACAAGGTGCCATCGCTTCCGACCGTGCCAATCGGCGCATCGTCCAGAAGGACGCGCGTGCCTGGCGGCAGCTGCTTGAGTGACAGCGTCGCGAGGGCCGCCGCTGCAGCTGGCGACGGCGTCGCCGCAGGCGCCTCGACCGGTGCCGGGCGAGGAGCCGCTTGCGGTGTGTCTGCCGTCGGCGGCGTTACGGTCGTTTGAGCTGGGGGCGGATCGGGTTGCACAGGTGTGACGCGCTTCGGTCGCACCACGACCCAGACAACGACGATGGCGACCACCACCGAGGCCGCGACCACTGCCCACATTGCCGATCGCGAACGAGTCCGCTTCACTGGTGCCGGTTCAGGGACTCGGGATGGCGCAAGAGTGTCAAGTTGCTGCGGCGCAGGTGGGGGAGTGAGTTGCGTCGCCTCCAGAGCAGGTGCCAGTGCGTCAGCATCTGCTAACGGGGCTTCGCTCTGCACCGCGCGGCGCTCGGGCACGAGTCGAGTTCGTTCGATCGCCTCGGGCGGCACGCTCGGCGTTGCGGATGCCGATGCCGGTTTGCTCGCGCTGCGAGCGGACGAGGGCGCTGCCGCCGAGCGCGCTGATCGCGACGGCGACTCCGGCGGCTCCGTCGGCGGGGGCGCGGGCCTGCCGAGTTCCTTGCGCAGAGCGTCGGCGATCAGCGTGAGCCTCGCGTCTCCCGGATAGGAGGCAAGGCCACGCTCGACTTCCGACATCGCGGCCTCGATGCTGCCCTCGGCCTGCAGCCGTCGCGATTGCGACGCACACTGTTCGACCTCTGCCTCCCGCTTCTTGTCGAGTGCCTGCGCCCGCAGGCTTTTCGCAAGCGTGTGATTCGGATCGATCTCCAGCGCACGATCGGCGAACGCCTCGGTCGCGCGCCAATCCGTGGCCATGCTGTACTGCGCCCGTGAGACGAACAGGTCGCGCAGGATCATGCGGACAGAGGTGCGATCGTCGAGCTGCAGTGCGATGTTGAGCAGATCGACGCCCTGTTCGAACTGCCCGTGGGCGCAGAGCTCCTGACCTTCAGCGATCAGCTGATCGGCGCGGCTGGTGCGTTCGCTCCCTTGACGCGCCAGCTTCCGCAGTTCAGCGAGCTCCGCATCATCGGGGAATTCCACTTCGGCTTTGTCGAGGAGGTCTGCCGCACGCGCGTAGTCGCCGGTCGACAGCTCGGTATCGACCTGTCGTACCCAGGCGGCGCGCGCGGCGTTACGCGCCTGCTGATGCAGGCGCTTCTGCAACCGTTCCTTCTCGAACGACAAGCCGGGATAGGTCGAGTAGATCGTGTGGAGGGTGTCGTAATCGCCGATCGCCTCGCTGATCTGGCCGTTGCTTTCGTGAACCCGCGCCCGCTCGACGATCGAGTTCACCAGGTCGCGCTTGTCCTCGAGCGTTCGCGAGAGACGCTTGAAGTGGTCCTCATCGGGGTACTCGGTGAGCGCTTCACGAACCAGGTGGACCTTGGCGTCGAGGTCGGCTTCCTCGTCGAGCCGCCGATCCACATCCGCGATGAAGGACGAGAGCTGCTGCCGCTGCTGCTCGTCGATGTCGAACTTGAGCGCCTGAAACAGCGCGTGTCCCGGATAGCGGGTGAGGAAGTCCTGGCAGATCTGCTGCGCTTTGCCGAAATGATGCTCGGCCAGGAGTCGTCGCGCTTCGGCGTAGCCATTGTTGATGGCATCGTGCTCGGATCGGAGCTTGTTGTAGAAGTTCTGATAGACGCCGGCCGCGTCCGGAGACGAGGCATCGGGTGCCTGTCGATCCAGATCGAGCACCTGCTTCATCCGACTGAGCGCCTGGCTGACTTCGCCGTTCTGCCACGCGTTCACCGCCGATTGATACATCTCCGTCTTCTCGCGGCGCAGACGGACGTAGTCCTGTTCGGCGGTCTCGATCTCTTTGAGCAGCCGCGTCGCGCGGGCATCTTTCGGCCGCAGCGCGAGCGCATTCTGAAGCGCCTCCCGTGCATGTCCGAACGAATGGTTGTCGACGTGCTGGCGGGCCAGCTGGATCCACTTCTCGATCTGTCTCTCGCTGCGGCGGTCCTCGATCTTGCTTTTGAGACCGAGCGCGGTGACGTTGGTCGGATCGAGCTGGAGCACCTCCTGGAGCTTCTGCAGAGCGAGCGGATCCTCGTCCTCCTCGTACCGGGCACGCGCGCTCTCGAGGAGTTGCGCCACCGTCTTCTGGCGTGCCACCTGGTCGATCTGCGCGCGCAGCAGCGTGATCTGCGGATCGATGTTCCCCTCGGCCTCGAGCTCGCTGATGATCTCGCCCGCGAACTGGAAGTCGCCCTTCTCGAGCGCCTTGGTGGCGGTCTGAATGCGCGGCTGCGTCCGCGTCGGATCGAACAGCGCGATCGGCTCGTTCCGCCAGGCCTTCTGCAGGACCTCGCCAAACTCGCGCGCCGTGTCGAAGCGGTTCCACGGCTGCTTGGCCATGGCCTTGTGAACGACGCGGCTGATCACATGACTGACCGAGGGGTTCAGCTCGGACGCGGGCGGGGGAATCTGCGTCAGGATCGCCTGGATGACGGCGTCCTCGCTGGCCGCGCGGAACGGCTGACGCCGGGTGAGCGCTTCATAGAGCGTGACGCCAAGCGCGTAGATGTCGGACTGCACCGATACCGGCTTGTGCTGCACCTGCTCGGGCGCCATGTACAGCAGCGTGCCTTTGTCGTAGCCGGTCGTGCGCGATCGCGCGTGGACGGCGTGCGCCACGCCGAAATCGATGATCTTCACCGAGTCGTCAGCCATCACGAAGATGTTGCTCGGCTTCAGATCGCGATGGACCAGCCCGTGCTCGTGCGCGGCATGCAGCCCGCGGCAGGTCTGCGCGAAGATCTCGACGACGCGATCGACGGTGAGACGATGACTGGCCCGGCGAATCAGCTGGTCGAGCGTGGTGCCCGGCAGCAGCGGCATGACGAAGAACGGACGCCGGTGCCCGTCCTCCTCGTACTCGCCGATGTCGAAGATCTCGACGATGTTCGGATGACTGATCGATTTGAGTGCGGCGCACTCCTTGTAGAACAGTTCGAGGGCGAGGGGATCGGAGAACTCGTGGAGGGTCTTGACCGCGACGTCGCGGTCCATCGGCGCAGGGTCGTAGGCGCGGAACACCACACCCATACCGCCTTCACCGAGCTTGTCGGTGATCTCGTATCGACCCGCTATTTTGGCCATGAACGCGCTGGGGAGAGGCACGGGTCCGGGTGTCGCACTGTGACCCTGCACTCTCCCACGCTATCTTAGCGTGAGTCAGTGCTTCTTGCCCCTCCCGTGTTCGCGGTTCTCGCCCTGATCGTCATCATCGTCGCGATCCCGCGCGCTGGTGATGCGAGGTCCGGAGACGTCGCGATTGATGCTGACGAAGTCCACGTTGCGTTCACGCATCTCGATGATCCGCTCCGGCGGCACGTGGTAGTGCTCGGACATGAATCGCAGTTCGACGAGATTGACGATGTCGGCGTCGGTCAGCACGAGCGTCCGCCACTCTTTCCGCGGCTTCTTGTAGTGACCGTAGGCCCGGCCGTACGGCGGGCCGGTGCGGACTGCCACCGGGACGTAGTACACATCGGCGTTCAGACCGTAGCGCACCGAGATATCCCACCACGAGCTGCCGCGCAGCCGCATGTCGACGATCCTCGCCGGCGGCACGTGCGCCCGCTGCGCGATGAAGAACACCACGGGGAGCTCCTCATCGGGGATGCGTCGCTCGCGCACGACGATCACGTCGCGCTCCGGCACCTGATAGTACCTGGAGACCGCGACGTGAAAATCGCCGACGCTTGCCGAAACCCTGTACGAGGTCTGTGCGTCAGCGGCGCCCGGAGCGGCGATCACGCCGCCGCCGAGCGCGAGAACCAGTAGGAACCGGTTGTGCATTCTGGTCACTGGACGCTTTTGATCGCGACAACCGGGGTCAGCGTGTATGTGTTGCTGCCGGTCAGGTGGAGTGATCTGTCGCCGTCGAAGTCGAGCTCGATCATCATCATGGCGTTGGGCGCGAGATCGAATGAGCGATTGAGTTTGACTTCACCGGACGGAATGGTCACGAGGGCTTTCGTGCCGGCTGGCTCCGCGATCGTCGTCGCGCACGGAGGCACCGCGGGGTCGGTCGGGTTCTCGAAGTAGATCGTGGTGCTGACGATCATGAGTCGGATCTGTGTGTAGTGCCCCGCGGTTAGCGAGCCGGTCCCGAGGATGTCGGTCGGGCCCTGCAACTTCTTGAGATCGCAGGTCCGCGTCATCGCGGCTGGATCCGCAAACGGCACCTTCGTCCAGTCGGCGTCTTCGCGATGCACAGAGACGTCTTGGAACGTCACGAGAACCGCCTTGGCGTCGGTGAACGGGCTATCCGTGAGGTGCACGTTCAACGTGCCCGTTCCGGAGGGACCATTAGTACTTCCACATCCGAACGAAACGAGCGCGGCGGCCACGCACATCAACGCAAAAATGGAACGCATGCAATAGTCTCCCGGGGGTTAAAGGTTAAACAAGAGACGAAGCGGCCGGCCGGTTCGTCACAGGCCGCGGCCGCCTGTGCGTGACATGTGCGCTTTGCGAAAGAAAGTGGCGTAAGCCCTTCGACCCTCGTCAGGGCCAGCGACCATTCGCCGCCAGCAGGCCACCGGTGGCTGCAAGTCGATTGGAGCGGGCCGGTCGGCATCTTAGGCTGGGAGCATGGCTCCAACCTGCATCGCGGCGCGGCGGTGCATTGCCATGCTGGCCGTCACCGCGCTCTGCAGCGTGAGCGCGGAGGCGCAGGAGACGGTGAACCTCGCCAGTGTGAGCGGTCGTGTACTCGATCCGCAGGCCGCCGTCGTCTCTGGAGCCGTAGTCAGCGCTCGCCATACCGAGACCAACGTCACCGCAGAAACCGTCACCGATGCCGACGGTCGATTCCGCTTTCCGTATCTCCGAGTCGGGCCGTACGAAGTGCGCGTGCACGCGCCCGGTTTCGCCGATAGCTCTCGAACGCTGGTGCTGACCGTCGGATCGGCGTTCGACATGGACGTCGCCTTGTCGCTGGCGGCCGTGGAAGCCACGCTGAACGTGGCCGGCAACACCACGATTCTCGAAGCCGTGCGCAGCCAGATTGCCGGCACGGTGGCTGCAGCCGAAGTTCAGAATCTGCCCATGAATGGCCGGAACTTCCTCGATCTCTCGCTGCTCGTTCCCGGTGTGTCGCCGACGAACATCGGCAGCACCCAACTCTTTGCGGAAACGTCTGCGGTACCTGGCCAGGGCATTTCGATCTCCAGTCAGCGCAACCTCTCGAACAGCTTCATCGTCGACGGCCTTTCGGCCAACGATGATGCGGCGGGGCTCAGCGGCATCCCGTACGGCGTCGATGCAGTCGAACAATTTCAAGTGGTGACCTCGGGAGGGCAGGCGGAACTCGGGCGCGCGCTCGGCGGATACATCAACGTCGTCACCAAGAGCGGCACGAATACGATGCACGGGACGCTCTACGACTTCATTCGCGACGACAACTTCAATGCCGCAAACGCGCTGTCGCACACCACGCTGCCGATGAATCAGCAGCAGTTCGGCGCGAGTCTCGGCGGGCCGATTGTGTCGAGCCGGACGTTCTACTTTGCGAATGTCGAACAGCGCCTGCTCGACCAGACGGGCCTGGTCACCATCCTGCCGGAGAACGTGCCGATCATCAACGACGCGCTCGTTGCCGTTGCCTACCCCGGGCCACCGGTGACCACGGGAATCTATCCAAACCCGGTGCAGACGTCGAACGTGCTCGGGAAGATCGATCACCAGATCAGCGGAGCCGATCAGCTCGCCGTGCGGTACGGCCTCTATCGCGTGACGTCCGACAACTCGCGCGGCGCCGGGGCGCTGAATGGACCGACTGCATCGGCGAGCCTCGACAACGTCGATCACTCTGTGGCGTTCGGCAACACGTGGACGATCTCGCCGCGGATGGTGAACGAAACACGAGCGCAGTTCGCCTATGGCGATCTGCAGGCGCCGCCGACCGATCCGATCGGACCGGCGGTCAGCATCGCGGGTGTCGCGTCGTTCGGTACCTCGTCCGGCAGCCCGACGAAACGGATCAACCGGATGTACCAGGTCGTCGACAACCTGTCGTACCAGGCTGGCGAGCATGCGTTTCGAGCGGGCGTGGATGTGCTCTACAACGACGACACGATCACGTATCCCCGTTCGTATCGTGGCAGCTATACGTTCCCGTCTCTCGCCGCATTCCTGAGTGGGGCGTACTCGGGCTTTACACAGACGTTCGGCGACCCGGTGGTCTCGCAGAACAACCCCAACATCGGGATGTATGCGCAGGACGAGTGGCGGGTCGGATCCGCACTGACGTTGAATCTCGGGCTTCGCTACGATCTGCAGTTCCTCGAGATCGTCGACACCGATACCGACAACGTGTCGCCGCGTGTGGGATTTGCATGGTCGCCTTCGTCATCGCACGATGTCGTGGTCCGCGGCAATGCGGGAGTGTTCTTCGATCGCGTGCCGCTTCGCGCCGTCGCCAATGCGATCCTGTCGGCGGACAATACGACCGATCTCGACAACCTCCACCAGCCGAGCGTCTCGAGCATCATTCCTTCGCAGGCGGGTGCTCCGACGTTCCCCGACATTCTCCAGGCGCGCATCCTGACCACCACGCTCGTCGACTTCACGACCATGGACCGCAACCTGCAGAACGCCCACTCGAGACAGGCCAGCCTCGAGGTCGAGCGATCGCTTGGCCGAGGCCGCACGGTGAGTCTCGGGTACCAGTACCTGCGCGGTTACAACCTGTTGATGTCGGTGAACCAGAACATCCCGACGTGTGTAGCCGCAGGCACGAACAATGGCTGTCGCCCGCAGTCGAGCTACCGAAACAACAGCCAGTATTCGTCTGTCGGCGACTCGACCTATCACGGACTGCACGTTTCCTTTGTTCAGCGTCCGGCCGCGTGGGCCGGCATTCGCGTCGGCTACACCTTTTCGAAGTCGATGAACGATCTCGGCGAGGCGTTCTTCAGCCAGCCGATCGACCCCACTGACATCAAGCGGGACTGGGGACGATCTGACGATGACCAACGCCACCGGGTCGTCATCAATGGAACGGTCAACACATCGATGGCGCCGGCGACGACGACGTGGGCGCGGCTCACTCACGGATACCAGGCGAGCGCCATGGTGCAGTACTACTCGGCGCTGCCGTTCAACATCACATCCGGCGTTGCCAACCTGCAGGGCACCGCGAGTCGGCCGCTCGCTGGCGGAGCGACCGCTGCGCCGAACTTCGACGTGCGTGCCGTCACGTTCATCCCGCGGAATGCCGGAACCGGCAGCGACTTCTTCACGCTGAATCTCCGCGTGAGCCGCGGCGTCCGTCTGGCAGGTTCTTTCCGGCTCGATGGTCTGGTGGAAGCGTTCAACCTGACGAATCGAGTGAACATCGTGACGCGGAATGTGAACTTCGGTCCTGGCGCCTATCCCACCAACCCCGTCTCGACCTTCAACCAGACGACGGCGGTGGGTGAGCCGAGAACCATCCAGTTCGGAGCACGCCTGTCTTTCTGAGGAGGGTTGCTCTTCCAACCCCCGCTTGATCGACGCTGCTGAGCCGAGTACCGTGAACCTTATGCGCGCCTCACGCGGCGACGCGACCAGCACGTTCGACACCGTGACCCCCGCGCCGCCGGATGCGGTCCCCGCGCGGTGGATCTTCTCGCTTGCGCTCCTCGGCTCGGTGGTGCTGAGCGCGGGCATCTCGGCGCAGACCTACCTCTCGATGCTCGGGCACGGGCATTCCTTTGTCGCGATTCTGTTGTGGCAAATGAGCTGCTGGAGCGTGTGGGCGCTGGTCGCCCCGATCATCGTGCGCGCCGCGGGCAGTCTTGCGCACGCTCCGCGTCCATGGTTGCGTCTCGGTATGCTCGGTGCGGTGTGTGTCGCCGGGCACGTGGCGCTTGCGGCGCAGCTCGCGCTCTGGTTCCAACCGTACGTGCCGGTGACCGACGTGGGGTATCGCCAGGCGTTCGTGCGACAACTGTCGGTGCTGCCGGTCGACCTGCTCGCCTACGGCACGCTGCTGCTCATTGGCTGGGCGCTTGCGGTGTCGCAGCTCGCGCGGCGTCTGGAAGTGCGCGAATCCAGTCTCGAGGCGGAGCTGGCCAAGGCCCAACTCGAGGCGCTGCGGCTCGAGATCCAGCCGCACTTCCTGTTCAACACGCTCAACGCGATCTCGGCGCTGATCCGTCGAAAGGCCAACGATCGGGCGCTCGAGATGCTCCTCGGTCTCAGCGAGTTGATGCGCCACACGCTCGAGCGCACCAACGATCCGCTCACGACCCTCGACGCGGAGATGGATTTCACGAAGCGCTACGTCGATTTGCAGCAGGCGCGGTTCGCCGATCGACTCGAAGTCGCCTATCGCATCGGTGACGACTGCCGCGGCCTCGGTGTCCCGACATTCGTCCTCCAGCCGCTGGTCGAGAACGCCATCCGTCATGGGATGGGGCGCGAGGGTCGCCGCTGCCGGCTCGAGGTTGGCGCGCGGCTCGAACACGACCGCCTGCATCTCTGGGTCAGCGACGACGGTGTGGGCGTGGCACCGACGTTCGATCTCGAACGCGACGCCCGCACCGGGCTCGGGAATACACGCTCGCGGCTCGAACGTCTGTACGGCCAGGGAGCGCAACTGCGTGTGGCGGCGCGTGACGGCGGTGGCACGGTGGCCACCATCGTCGTTCCCGCTCGAGCGATGGTGGTGCAGACCGAGGCCACAGCATGAAAGGCTTTCGTGTGCTCGTGGCCGATGACGAGCCGCTCGCACGCGAGATGGTTGCCGGTCTCCTCAAGGAGGATCCCGAGATCGAGGCGGTCGTCGAGTGCGCCGATGCGACCGAGATCGGTCCCGCGATCGAGCAGTTTCGCGCCGACATCGTCTTCCTCGATGTCGAGATGCCGCGGATTGATGGCATTCAGGTGGCTCGAGGTCTCTCCGCTGAAGATCCGGTCGTCGTCTTTGTGACCGCGTTCAGCGATTACGCTGCGAGCGCGTTCGACGTGCGGGCGGTGGACTACGTCCTCAAACCGTTTTCGGATGCCCGCTTTCAGGAAGCGTTGTCACGCGCGAAGGAACGGGTGCACGAGAAGCGCGCTCGCGACGCGCACGCCGCACGCAACGGCGCCGAGCCGATCGACGCGATGCTGGGTTCCGATGCCAACACCGGATACCTGCAGCGACTCACGTTCAAGGACGCGGATCATCTCGTCGTGCTCAAGACAGCGGATGTGCTGTGGATCGAGGCGCAGGACTACTATGTGCTCCTGCATTCCACTCGCGGCCGTCACCTGGTGCGCGCCACGCTGGCCGCGTTCGAGTCGCGGCTCGATCCGCGGCGCTTTCTTCGCATCCACCGCGGCGCCATCGTGAATGTCGACGCAGTCCGCGAGATTCACGATACGCAGGGCATGCGACTGCTGCTCTCGAACGGAGCTGACATACCAGTCAGCCGGTCGCGACGTCGTCAGGTGACGTCGGTGCTGAGCCCACGCCTGCGCTAGCGCGCTGCCTTGGTCCTTTGTTCTTGGTGCTTAGGAGTCTCCAAGGACTGTCTTTGGCACCCCGACCGCCTCGTCCCGGGCACACTCAGGAACGAAGCGATCGAGGCTGGGGGGAGGGGCGCCTCTTTCAGGGAGAGGCAGCCTTGAGCCGCCATGGCAAGCGGCGTCAATGCTTCCTCTATTGGCAACCGTCGTGCCGCGCTCGTCTTGCACAAAACCGCCCGAGATCGCGTAATGCTGTCGCGATTCGCCATCCCAGAGGCAGACTTTGGTTCGCTAGTCAGTGAAATGGGGTCGGGGGTCATGGGGTCGGGAGTCATTTCCGGGAACGCGCCGAAATGACTCCCGACCCCATGACGAGCTGCTAGCGCGCGTGCATGAAGCCGTGCAATGTCACATCGATGCGAAAGATGTGTCTGGCGCCGTCATGCTGATCGCGCGCAACGGATGGATCGCGCATCTCGATCGGGGTCCCGCTCATGGGATGGGCTTCGGCCTTGGCGCGCAGATCGTCGAGGATCCCGTCGCCGCGGATCTGCGTGTCTCGAAAGATGCATGGGGCTGGGCTGGCGCGTACGGCACCAACGTCCACATCGAACGTGCCGAGCACATGGTGCAGATCATCATGTTGCAGACGAGCACGCCATCGCTGCAGCGCGATTTCGAGAACGACGGGCCGAGGCGATCATCAAATAACGCGTGCGCGCGTTCGTTCGTGGGACGTTTCGTTCGAAATTGGAACTACCGTCCTTCTGTCGAGCAATCTCTCACAACGAAGCGAACCGTTTGCTGGTTCGTACCGTCATAAGTCAAAAGATTCGGGGAGAAACAACGTTCGAAGCAAGGGCGGGGCACCGACGCGCGGCAACGCATCGGCGCCCCCTGATCACAACCCGCAGGGATAGGCTGCGGGCCGGACCGACTCCAGTATAGAGGAGGCCAGCCCGCGCCCGACAACAGGAGGGCTGGCCATGTTGAGTGCCGCTTCGGCGCTCGTCTGCGCGCTCGCCGCGCTCAACCGATCGGAAGCGAGCCTGCCGCCGATCGAAATCCTCGAGACGCCGCCGCCATACGTTTCAGTGGGGACAGAAGCCTTCGTGCGGCAGAGCACCGGGAAGATCTACGTGATTGCTTCAGCGCCCGTGGTGCAGCAGGCAGCTGGGAGACGCCGCGATGAATGCGGTGACCTCTACGCTGTGAAAAAGCTGGCCAGCATTCTCATCCATGAGGAGTGGCACCTCAAGCACGGTCCCGACGAGCGCCAGGCCTACGAACGTCAACTCGTCGTGCTGCAACAGCTCGGAGTCGGTCCCGGCACCGGGGTGTATCGCGACGTGCAGCAATCGATGCTCTACGTGCTCAAACAGCGAAAGCGGAATCCTGTGAATCTCATGGCGGAGCGATAGCCTCCTTCGCGGTCAGTGCGGGCCTACCGACGCGTGTCGGTGCGGATCGTCCGGGCAGATCTTGATTTTGGCGCTGACAACAATCAAGATCTGACCCCAACGGAGGTATCGCGCATGAGAGTCAGCGTCGGTGTGCTCGCGGGACTTGCGACGATGGTGCTGCTCGCGCGCCCGGTTGTCGCCCATCACTCGTTCGCGGCCGAGTACGACGCGAACAAGCCGGTCACTTTGAAAGGGACGGTCTCGAAGGTCGAGTGGATGAATCCGCATGCGCGGTTCTACGTCGACGTGAAGGACGAGAAGGGCACGACCACCAACTGGAACCTCGAGCTCGCCAGCCCGAATGTGCTGGTCCGCAACGGATGGACGCGCAATTCGCTCAAGGTCGGTGACGAAGTCACCGTGGAAGGGTCGCGCGCCAAAGACGGATCGAACATGGCGAACGCGCGGGTCGTGAAGCTCGCCGATGGACGGCGCGTCTTCGCGGGCTCGTCCGGTGGCGACGCACCGCCGCCCGCTCAGAAGTAGTCGCTGCGCGGGAGGAGCTCGCTATGTCACGCATCTCGAGATTGGCGTCGCTGTGTTTCGTGGTGGTCGCCGCCGCGGCGCTCGCCGCGCAGCAGACGCCGCCCGCCGCGACGTCGCCGGCGGGCTCGGGTGGCCTCAATCGCGCGCCGGCAGCTCCGACCGGTCCCGCGCCGCGTCTTCCGAACGGCCAGATCGATCTGTCCGGCGTCTGGCAGGGTGGCGGCCCGGTGGGCAACATCGCTGACGGACTCGCCAAGGGTGAGACGCTGCCCATCAAGCCCGAATGGAGGAAGATCATGGAGAGCCGGAAGGCGAAGGACGATCCGGAAGCCAACTGTCTCCCTACAGGCGTGCCACGACGAGATCCCTACCCGTGGCGGATTCTGCAGACGCCGACCCACACGTTCCTTCTGTTCGAAGGCAACATCCACAGCTATCGACAGATATTCATGGACGGCCGCAGGCATCCTGAGGATCTCGATCCCACCTGGTACGGCCACTCAGTCGGCCACTGGGAAGGCGATACGCTCGTCGTCGACAGCGTCGGCTTCAACGACAAGTTCTGGTTCGACTTTCAGGGAACGCCGCACACCGAAACGCTTCACACGGTCGAACGCTACACGCGCACCAACATGGCCACGCTCGTGATCGAAACGACGATCGATGATCCGGGTGCCTACACCAAGCCGTTCAAGATCTCGTTCACCGCACGCTTGCGGCCCGGCGAAGAACTGATGGAATACATCTGTAACGAAAACAACGGATACGTGCAGCACATCACCGGCGCGGCAAAAGAGTTCTAGCCTCCGGGACACCAGCCTTCCCACAATGGCGCAGACGTCGCGTCTGCGCCTTGCGCATCCATCACTCCTGTCGTAGCATTCGTCCCTTCCAGCCCCGTCCCCAGAAATTTCGTACGACACCGAAGGATGGACAGCATGCGTACCACTTTCCGAGCGTTTTTGTGTCTGGCTGCCATAGCCATGTGCGCAGCGACTGCGGCTGCGCAGGGCAAACGCTTCGCGGTGCCCGCACCACGATCCTCGCAACCCGGAGGCGCGCTGCCGGCGACCGCGTCACCTCGTGCCGCGCTTCAGCAGTTGCTGCGCGCACAGGGACGAGACGAGACGACCGTTGAATCGGTCGTCGAGCAGTCGCGAACGCAGGGCCGCAACGGTCTGTCCCACGCGCGCTTCGAGCAGCGCGCGGCCGGACTGACCGTGCATGGCACGTACGCGAAAGTGGCGCTGAGCGCCGAGGGATCGCTCGTGAACGTCGTCGAGAATCTCGTCACCGTGCCTCGCGCGATCGGCAGCGCACGGATCACCCAACAGGAGGCGGTTGCCGCTGCCGTCGCGAATCTCTATCCGGCACTGCGCACCGTGCCGCCCGGTTTTTTCCGACGGGCACCGGCGGCGACGCGGGTGGCGATTCCGTTCAGCGATGGATCGATGAGCATCGGCTACCTGGTCGAGACCTGGACACAAGGAGCCAACGAGTTGAACGAGACGCTCGTCGATGGCAGCGGCGCGGTGCTCGAGGTCGAGTCGCGGACCAACCGTGACGTCTACAGCGTGTTCCGGTTCAACCCGAACGTCGGCGCGCAGACGCAGACGGCTGGACCCGGATCAGGTAACGCCGAGTCGCCTGCAGGGTGGCTATCCAGCGGCGTCCAGGGATCGACCCAGATCAGCGGCAACAACGTGAAGGCCTACCTCGATGCGGTCAGCGACAACAAGTCGGACGGTGAAGGGGACACGATCGACAATGGCAGTTTCACAACCGCTGTCGATCTCACCGTCTCGCCTTCGACGCCGGATAATCGCGAGGTCGCCGTACAGAATCTGTTCTTCCTGAACAATGTGATCCACGACGAGTTGTACCGGCACGGCTTCACCGAGGCGGCGGGCAATTTCCAGGAGAACAACTTCGGGAAGGGTGGCAGGGGCAAGGATTCAGTCAACGCGGAGGCAGAGGATGGCGGTGGCATCGACAACGCCAACTTCGCGACTCCGAGAGACGGGCAGAACCCACGCATGCAGATGTACCTCTGGACCGGCCGCGGCACCCATCAGGTGCTGGCTGGCGGCCAGACGTTCCTCGCACAGGGTGCCGAGTTTGGCCCGGCGCTCGATAACGCGGGTATTACGGGCACGATCCAGCTCGTGAATGACGGCACCGCCACGACGAGTGATGGCTGCGAAGCGAGCACGACGTCACTGACG
>DATFRP010000236.1:0-17976 GCA_035263125.1 Vicinamibacterales bacterium | reverse complement strand
GTGCAAGCAGCCGGTGGCAATGGCCATCGATACCGCTCATCATCGATTGTTCAGCGGCTGCCGCAGCGGGGTGTTGGCAGTGTCGGACTACCAGGGCGGAACAATCGTCGCGTCAGTACCGATCGGCATGGGTGTCGATGGCACCGGCTACGATTCGAGCACGAACGACGTGTTCGCGGCCAATGCGGACGGAACGTTCACGGTCATCCATCAGGACAGTCCCGACCAGTATCATGTGATTCAGACGCTGCAGACGGCGCCCGGATCACGCAACATGGGACTCGACCCGATGACGCATCGCACCTATGTCGCGGCGGCGAAGTTCGGTCCTCCCCCGGCGGGACGAGGCCGAGGAGCGGTCCTGCCGGACTCGTTCTCGATACTGGTCATCGAACGCAAGTAGACCCGAGGCCTCAGTCCGTGCACACAAGAACGCTTGCCCTCTTGTCTTGCCTGTGTCTCCTCTGGGGCGCGGCGGCCGACGCACAGACATCGTCACAGCAGGTGCCATCGCTGCCCTCGCTCTTTACCGACCTGGGTTCAGACGTCGCACACATTCGCAACTGGACGACTGTATGGACGCTGGCCATCGGTGGCGGCACGGCACTCGCGTTGAGACAGAAAGACGACCAGTTGACGCGCCAACTGTTCGAAGCGCATGGCGCTGAAGAGGTGCTCGATCCCGGTCAGGTGCTCGGCGGCGCGGCGATGCAGGTCGGTGGTGCGTTCGCCACGTACGCGATCGGGCGCTCACTCGGCAACGTCAGAGTAGCGGTGCTGGGATCGCAGCTCTTTCGCGCGCAGGTCTTGAATGCCGGTCTGACGCAAGGGCTCAAATTCGCGGTTGGACGCGAGCGTCCTGATGGAGGGCGCTACTCGTTCCCCTCGGGGCATACCTCCGCAGCGTTCGCAACGGCCACGATCCTTCAGAGCGCATTCGGCTGGAAGGTTGGCATTCCCGCGTACGTCGCTGCCGGATACGTGGGTGTCTCTCGACTTTCCGAAAACCAACACTTCGCCAGTGACGTCGCCTTCGGGGCTGCGATCGGCATCGTCACCGCACATGCCGTCGTCCTAAGTCAACATGAAAAACGCGTCACGCTAACCCCGTACATCGGCCACGGCGGACGCGATCTCGGGCTCACACTCACCTTCGATTGGGCTCGCACTTCCCGCTAGGAACTTCGCGCAGCCCGGCATTCCGGACGAGTGGACGCTACTCGAATGCCGGAACGCCCGACGCTAGGCACTACGCACCGCGTCGAGCGGATTGACCTTGGTCGCGGCGTGCGCCGGAATCCAGCTCGCGGTGACGGCGACAATCGCCAGCAATGCGGCGGCGCCCGCGAACACGATCGGCTCTGTCGCGCTGACCTCGAACAACAGCGATTGCAGGAATCTCGTCGCCGCGATTGCGCCGGCGCATCCGAGCGCGATACCGCCGACGGCGAGCCGTCCGCCGTCGCGAACGATCATCGTTCTCACCGATCTCGGCGTCGCGCCGAGCGCGAGGCGAATGCCCATCTCGCGACTACGCCGGCTCACCGAATAGCTCTGGACGCCGTACACGCCGACCGCCGCAAGCACGAGCGCGAGCACCGCGAAGCTCGCGATCAGCAGCAACGCGAACTGCTCCTGCGCGACGCCTCCGGCGACGACGTCCTCGAGCATCTGCGGTTCGTACAGCACCAGCCCGCGATCGATCCGCGTCAGCTCGCGGTACGCGTCGCTCAGGAACAGTTCCGGATCGCGATCGAGCGCGACCACCTGCGTGAGCGACCAGTTGCGATCCGCCGCGAACTGCGAGTGCGAGTGATACACGTAAGGACGTGGTAACACTCGCGGTCCGAGGGCGACGTCGCCGACGACCCCGATGATCTCGGCCTGTGCGCCGGCGACGCGCAGGCGCTTTCCGATTGGATCCTCCGAAGGAAACATCTGCCGCACGAGCGCTTCACTGACCACCACGCGCCGCGGCGCCTTCGTATCGTCTTCAACGCCGAACAGACGACCGCGCAGCAGTGGAATGCCGACGGCGTCGAAGTACCGTCCCTCAACGACCCGTTGTTGCGCCGGCGTGAAGCGTGAGTCGGTTGGCTGATCCGCGTGTTGCACGCCCCAGCTGTGGAAACTGCCGGTCACAGGCAGACGCGAGACTGCGCCCACCGCCTTGACGCCCGGCAGCGCCGCCAACCGCGATTGAAAATCGCGATGGAATCGCGCGCGCTGCTCAGCGTCGCCATAGCGGCCCTGCGGCAAGTTCACGGTGAACGTCATCACGCGTGACGGTTCCACGCCGAGCGCGACCGATTGCAGGCGCTCGAACGTGCGCAGGAGCAGGCCGGCGCCGACGAGCAGCACCAGCGCGAGCGCCATCTGACAGACGACGAGCGCACTGCGCGCCCGCGTTTGACGACGGCTGCCGCCGCCACTCCGCCCCGCTTCGCGCAGCATGCCTTCGAGATCCGGCCGGGTCGCCTGCGCGGCCGGCGCAACGCCAAAGCCGATGCCGGCGACGAGCGCAAGGGCAATGTTGAATGCGAGGACCGCGCGTTCGAGCGATCCGCTGCCTGCGTGCGCGACGGCGGCCGGCGCGGCGGCCAGGAGCACGCGAGTGACGAGTGGGGCGATGACCAGTCCCGCGATCGCGCCGCCCAGCGACAGCAAGACGCTTTCGATCAGCAGTTGTCGAACCTGTCGCCTCGTCGAACAGCCGAGCGCGGCACGCACCGCGAGATCGGTTTCCCGCTCCGCGCCGCGCGCAAGAAGCAAGCTGGCGACGTTGACGCACGCGATCACCATCAGCAGCCCGACGGCGCCGAGCAGCAGCCACAACATCGTTCGCGCGCTGCCGACGGTGTCGATCTGCAGCGGCACCACGCGCGCCGACCATCGCGATCGCGTCGGCGGATTCGGAGGCTGCATCGCCGCAGCCAGCGTCGCGAGTTCCGCCTGCGCTTGATCGATCGTCACCGCCGGCTTCAGGCGCGCGATGATGCTCAGATAGAAGTTGTCGGCCGAATTGAAACCGCCGGGCCGCAGATTGAGTGGCGTCCAGACAGCGACGCCCGATTCGATCGGATCGTCGAAGTCGTCAGGTAGTACAGCGGCGATGCGATACGGGATGCCGTTGAGCGTCAGCGTCTCGCCGATGGCGTCTGTTCTCGCATCGAGAAATTTGCGCCAGACGCGCTCGCTGACGACGGCCACATTGGCGTTCGGGCGTTCGTCGGAGCGCCCGAACGGCTGTCCGAGAAGCGGCCGCGCGCGCAGCACGCGGAAATAATCCGCGCCGACCGGCAGCATCGTCACGCGCTCGGGTTCTCCGCGGCCCGTGATGTCGACGCCGGCGACACTGTAGGTGAACGTCGGGGCGATGTCGAGCGTCCTGCTGCGATCTCTGTAGCCGATCGCGGCCAGACCGGTCAGGTAGGTGTTCTCGTTGTCGTTGCCGACGCTGTGGTAAACGCGAACGAGCTGCTCAGGTTCTGCGTACGGAAGCGGTTTGAGAACGACGGCATTGAGCACGGTGAACACCGCCGTGTTCGCGCCGATGCCCAGGGCCAACGTCAGCAGCACCACCGCCGCGAACTTTGGCGCGGTCAGGATCGAGCGCACGGCGTACTTGACGTCGAGGATCAAGCTGTCCATTGCAGCTTCGACGCTGGCCGCAAAGAAAGGGTTGGTGTCGCGCGCTCCATATTGCTTCTGGCTGCAAGGACCCATACTATCGAGCGCAAAATGTCCGTCGCGTCGAAAGGGAGTCATGAAGAACGTCAGACTTTTGCTGCTTGTTCTCGGTCTCCTCGCGGTGATGGGCCTTGGGCTGCTCGCCGAGGAACCCCAGGGCGGAGGCGCCCAAGGGCCCCCCGCGCCCGTGGCCGGTGCGAGAGGCGATCAGGCTCCCGGTCCAGGCGGGCCACCGGGAGGATTCGGAGGCGGGGGAAGAGGTGGCGGTGGCGGCAAGAACGTTCAGGTGCTTGGTGCTGCGCCGATCCCCGAGACGATGCAGTCCTTCGTGCAAGCATTGGGGCTGCTGGACAAGGGCACTTGCGACTACTGCCACGTCCAGGACAAAGCCTCCGACGAGAAGAGACCGAAACAGGTCGCCCGCAGGATGATCACGATGATGCGCGCCATCAACGGCACCTTCCCTGATGGACAGCCGCACGTGACCTGTTATACCTGCCACCGGGGCAACACCAAACCGCTCACGGCGCCAGAGCTCTAGGACGGAAACCACGTCGATGCGAAAGTTCTTCTCGAGCGTTGCCGCATTCCTCCTGCTCGTGCCACTCGTCACTCTGGCCCAAGCACCCGCTGGCCCGGCTCAGACTCCCGCCGGTCCCGATGCTGTCGCGACAAGCCTGGTGACCACCGTGTGCGCGTCGTGCCATACGCTCGATCGCGTCAAGAACAAGGTGGGGGACAAAGACGCGTGGACCACTACAGTCACTCGCATGAAGGACAAGGGTGCGGGTTTGACCGACGTGCAGGTTCCGCAAGTTATCGAGTTTCTCACCCGGGCTTCAGGCACTCTCGTTGTCCCAGTTGCCGCTGGTGGTGGTCGTGGTGGTCGCGGCGGCGGGAGGGGCGGCCCGGTGGGTCCGTTCTCGGCGGGAGGGGCTGCAGTCGTGAGTGCCGCCAATCTCAAAGTGCTCACTCGGGAGAACGTCGAATTTACGATGCAGAACATGACGTTCGCGCTCGGACTCCGCTGCATCGACTGCCACGACGTGACCGACTTGTCGCTCGATACGAAGCCCTTGAAGCTGAAGGCTCGCACGATGCTCGAGATGGTGCGCGACATCAATGCGAGGTGGGGTGACGAGAAGACGCACGTCACCTGTTGGACCTGTCATCGCGGCTCAAACCAGCCTGAGATCTCCAGACCAATTCCCCAATAGGATCCCCTCGGTCGCGCCGGCTTGAACGCCGCGCGCCGCCCACCCTATTCTCGAACTTTCTTCGACTTGGCCGTTACCGCGCCGCCTGCTTCAGAAGAGCGGCGAATGCTCTTTCTTCGATGTCGTCGGGCATGACCACTTTGATGTGCCGGACGTATTGCCCTTGCCCTCTCAGTAGGCTCTTTGGGTCTTTCAGGGCTGAACCATGGAAGAACCCGAACTGAACATGGTCGGGGGCAGAGTAGACGTAGGCAACCGGCGCTTTCCCCTTCACCCAACAGCCGTTTCCCCACTTGACGGACTCCTCGAGGTGGGGAGCCACTCGGCTAACGAACTTCCTCAGAGATCGAATGACGCGCTGATTCCTTGGGACTTGGTCGGCAAGATACGCATCGAAGGTCTCGTAGGACTTCATCTTCATCACTGCGCACCCTTCTGTCGACTGACGGGCAATACCATCCTTTTCATTCCTACCAAGCATGATAAGGTGGCGCCTCGTCAAGTTGGAAGTTGCGCGCGGCGGTTGGCTGACTGGGTCTAACATCCCGTTGCTGGCTGGGCGCCATCCTGGGGTCGACATGATCGAGATGACAGCGAGAGCTTTGATTCAGAGTGTCCTCGCCAGCAATCCCTCCGCCGGAGACGCGGAAATGGTGCGACGTGTGGAGGCGTTGACGACGGTGGTGCTTGACCTCTTGGCGGAGGTGGAGGCGCTACGGCAAGCTCAAGCCGCGAAGGGCAGCTATCGAGACGCCTACCGCGCGGCTTGCCTGCTCACTCACAACTCTGCAGGCCCATCAAGCGGCTGGGAAAAGCTGATCCAGTGCTACTACCCGCGTGACAAATCGGCCGACGGCCGGGTGTGGCGCGAGTCAATAATGATGCGCCGTCTTGGCTTCACGCCCGCGGAGTTCGACGAGTACCAGAAGGAGGCGGGAGAAGCGGAGACATATACCTGATGCCAAGAGCGAACCGGCTAACACGCAAATGGAGCCGACGCGCCCGACGGCCCGTGCGATCATGACGCTGTGGCGCACCGCCGATTTGCTACGTTAGCCACCACGATTCATGCCCCCTTACCGGCCCATCGCCTTACACCTCGATCAGCACGAACCCCGCTCGCCGTACCGTCAGCTGTTCGTCGCTGTTGGGAAGGCCATTGACGACCACGATCCGATCCGCCTCCTGAAGATTGGTGCGCCGGGCGACGAGTATTCAGTGGAGCTTGATACTGTCGTGCCCCTCGTGGCTCGTTCGCGCGCCGCCGGCGAAGTCATCGACGTTCTTCACATTGAATTCTCGCGCCGGTTCGGCGAATCGGTTGCAGGCCCGCGCGACGCCTACGTGCCCCTGGGCACCAAGATCTGGCAAGCCGTGTCGGAGTACCGGAAGTCGGGGACAGAGGCGCTGCTGGTTATCGACGTATCCGATGTCGTCGATTCAACGACGCTCCACGTTCTCCTGTCTGAAAAGCTTGGATTTCCTGGCTACTACGGCATGAACTGGGATGCCTTCAACGACTGTTTCGGTGAATGGGATAGCGCGCCGTTGCCGAACGTGCTGCGTATCGTCGGGGGCTCCATGCTCGCGAAACGTCTGCCGCGCGAGGCCAAGCTCCTTCGTGAATGCCTCGAGAATCTTGCTCCGGCGCACCTTGGCTGTCGTGTTGAATGGGCTGGCTAACCAGCGCTTGCAACCGACAGCGCGCGGCGTGATCATGGGCCCGCGCCGCGGCCGAAGCGGAAGCGTTAGGCCGAACCGGATTCGCGAAGAACGAATAGACTCGACCGGTGGAGTTCGAGTGGGATCCGGACAAGGCGACAAGGAACGCCAAGAAGCACGGCGTCGAATTCGCCGAGGCAGTGACCGTCTTTGGGGATCCGCTTGAAGTGACGATTCCGGATCCCGATCATTCCGAAGGCGAGTTTCGGTTTCTCAGCCTCGGGCTGTCGGCGGGCGGCCGGTTGCTGGTCGTGGCGTACACTGAGCGTGAGGGCCGGATTCGGATCATCAACGCCCGCGAGGCGACGAGCCAGGAACGAAAACAGTATGAGTCCCCAGCCAAGCAGTGACGAGATGCGGCGGGAGTACGACTTCTCCGCTGGAGTGCGCGGTGCCCATTCCCAGGCGTACCGAGCTGGCACCAATGTGGTGTTTCTCGATCCAGACGTTGCAGAGGTGTTCACCGATTCAGCGGCTGTGAATCAAGCGCTGCGCCAGCTTGTGAAGTTGGCCAAGGCCCAAGTCTCGTCAACCCGTCGGCCTAACAAGCCGCTGCAGCCGACGAGACGCGCGCGGCGCAAGGCTAAATCGAAAAAACGATCCAGTGCGGCTCGCGGCTGAGCGCCGGGCGTTAGGCATTCGAAAATGACCCTCGATGCACTGATTCAAGCCGCCTCTGAGAGCCCGTTGCGGGCGAAGCACGTCGAGGCGGCGGCCGAGAATCTGCGAGCAACGGCGGGGGAACTCTACGACTTGTTTGCGAGGACCGTCGCTCAACGATACTTGAGTGGCGAGCTGTCGTACACGAGCGGTGACGCCGCCATGACTCACTTATTCGGTTACGCGACTTCGGGCGGAGGTCCGGAACTCTCTCGATTGGCTTGGCAAGTGTTCGAAGCGTTCGACGAGGGGGAGTATGTTCACGTCGGCGAGCCGGCCGAGCAACAGGGAGAGGTCAAGACGCGGGCACTCCTGGCTCGCATCACCGAACTGCGCGATGCCTAACATCGCGTTGCAGCTGACGAGTGGCGGGCCCGTGGTCGCGCGCTTTCACACGCGACGTCCTTTTGTTGGGCCGCTCGCAGCTGAACGCGGAAGTTGGCCAGACACCCAATACGGACGAATCGAGATGGCCCGTCAAAGTTGGCGGAGAGCGCCTTTGTTTGGGGTGTGAACCTGGTGTCGCGATCATCAGAAGATGCAGCTGAGTTTCTTGAGGGTCTGACTTCGCTGGCGGGTCGACTCTCATCGCGGGATCTTGTTGTCAGCCGGCTGCATTGTGATTGGGCGAGCTTCGGTTCGTGGATGCTCGAGGCGCAGCGAGGTGCGGCTGCCGACGCCTACGGCGACGCCCTGCTTGGAAAAGAGCGGGACACTTGGGGGCCCGAGGTCGTACGAGTCATGTGGGATGGGCGCGAAAAACGGCTGGCGATCGCCACTTCACCCACACCGCCGCTATCGGCACCGACCCAATGGCGAACTGTAACGGAAGAGGCCTTCGATGACCGAGTGGCCGCGTTGACGTTTGCGGAAAAGTTCCTGGCCGAGTGGGATAGCCAGGCGGCCTAACACCTATCAGCCCTCCGGTCGTCAAGGGCACAGATCTTCCTACCGGCCGTCGAGTCAAGAAGACACGTGACCGCAAAGCAATGAGTGCCGAATCACCGTGGTTCCTTTCAGTGCCGTCTTCGTTTCCAGTGCAGGCTTTCACCCGGATGTAGTGGGTGACTCCCAACACCTGTTGAGGCTCTGACTCCGCGTAGCGAAGCGCGAGCCGTTGCGACGCTCGCGGCCTCGAAACTCATTCGGGACCCTCGTATCGGCCTCGTCATGACGAGCGACGTTCGTGCCGTCCGTAGTCGTCAGGCTCGGGGGAGGGGCGACGAATGTGGAACCACGTGGCGACGCAGAGAGCGGGCGTCCCATCAAGCGCAGGGGCTGCCGGACCTGTGGCTCCTGATCGGCGGCTCGGGACGCTCGAGGCGTACGGGTACAGCGCGATCTCGACGAGCTCGGCCCTGCCGTGGCTCGAGTTAGACGTCTGGCTCACCCGCTCTCTGCGTCGCTACGCCGCGCGGAACTTGTCTAAGGAGAAGACGGTGCCGCGCGACAACACATAGAACACCGCCCGCCCAATCTTGTGGGCCAGAATCGACAGCGCTTTCCCTTTGCCGTGCTGTTTCTCGATCTCGCCGAGTAACTTCTTCGCCCCTGGGGCGTGGCGGAGGAACAGCACAGCGGCTTCGGAGAACGCCCACTTCAAATGCACGTTGCCCATCTTGGCGCCGCCGCTCCCAGACACTTTGCCGGCCGACGTGTGTGCGCACTTCACGAGGCGCGCATAGGACGCAAACTGCTGGACGCGATCGAAGCGGGTGATGTCGTGAATCTCGTAGAGGATGGTCAGCGCGAGGACCTTCCCGATGCCGGGCACCGAGCGCAGCCGGTGGAAGGCATCGCCGTCATGCTGTTTCGCCTCGCGGACAATGGTCAGTTCGAGGTCGGTGATGAGCCCGTCGTAGCGTTCGAGCAGGGCGAGGTCGACGTCAATGCTCTTGCGCACGATCGGATCTGTGAAGTGCTCGCTGACGCCGGCGCGGTTGGCGGGATAGGCGAGGCGTCGGCCGAATTCGGGTAGCTGGTATTGGGCGCGCGTGTTTTGGATGTGCGCGAGCAACTGCCCCCGTTTCCGCACCAGATGGAGTCGTCGACGCAGCAGGTCTCGAGTCGATCGCATGGCGGCGGGATAGACGTAGGCCTGCGGCAGGAGACCGCCTCGCAGCAATGTGGCGATCTTGAACGAGTCGAGCTTGTCGTTCTTGGCCTTCCCGCCGTGAATGGCTTTCATCGCCAGCGCGTGCCCGAGCACGAACGCGATGCCTTCGGTGGCGCACACGTCCGCGAGCCAGTACCACGTGAACATGCACTCCGCTGCGACCACCAGCTCCTCTCGGTACGGCGCGATGATCTCAAGGAACGCGACCGGGGTGGCCTTGACGTTCCGGTGCACGCACACCTGGCCGGCGCTGTCCAGGATGCAGACGTACATGGTCTTCACGTGGAGATCGATGCCGCAATAGTGATGATGTTGACGGTTGTAGAATCTCATTCGCTCTCCTCCTGCGCTGGTCGCGCATTAGCCCTGCGTCAGCCTACGGCTATTCCGTAGGAGCACAGGGGGAGGGCTGAATGAGCATCAGGCCGCTGCACCTGACGGCACCGGGCCGCGCTCGCGCGCGTCCCTCTCGCGCAGTGCCGTCGTTCGCGCGCTGCCGCGGGTGAGCGGCAATGCGTTGGGCAGACCAAGCGATGCGACTCGAACCACCGCTCTCGAATTTCCTCGACCGGTGCATGACGCTGTGTGTGGGCCGAATGCTGCGGGCTCGATGCTTACGATCTCAATCCGATCCACGTTGCGTCCTATCTCCTCATGGACAGAGGCAGGCCGGATCTGCGTGAGGTCGAGCAGATTCGCGCGCAACTCGACAGTTTGAAGGCGAACTACGGATCCACCGGCGCCAGCGGGAACGGCGCCACGTTCCATGACTTGAATCAGGGCCTGTCGGGTGCCGAAATCGATGCTCTCGTCGACCGACTCCGATCGGCTCTCGATGTGGCGCTGTCGTTGGTTGGACAGGTGAACACAAGTGTTGACACTCGCGGGCGGCGCCATGATTTGATCGACCCGGTCGGTGACGAGAAGACCCACGTCACCTGTTGGACGTGTCATCGCGGCTCAACCCAGCCTGAGATCTCCAGACCAATTCCCCAATAGGATTCCCTCGGCGGTCGCCGATGCGGCCATCGAAATCGCGCACGCATGCGTCGATCCGACGGAGATCGCCGGCTTCAGTCGCGTCACATTTGCTGTCCAAACCTGAGCGTGTTGTCATCGGGATCGGTGACGGCGAACTCGCGCGTTCCCCAGATCTGATCCTCCACCGGGCTCAGGTCCTGAACGCCATTCGCCACGAACTCCGCGTGGAGAGCGTCAACGTCATCGACGTAGACGTACACGACAGTCCCCAACGTCCCTCGGAACGAGGTGACCTGGAGCCACACACCATCGCGTTCGAACGCCATGTAACACGGATCATCCTTGGTCTCGTCAGGTCGCCAGGAATTCCTCTGCGTGAAACCCAGCTTGTCTGCGTAGAACTCTTTCGCTGCGGCTGATGTCCTGACGTGAATCTCTGGAACGGCGGCCTTCAACATGATCCCGTGACCTCGATCACTTCCCGGCGTCACATCGCGTGCGCGAAGCGGCGCCTCAGACCGGAACCGGGGTCGCGCCGAACGCCAGCAGCCGGCCATCACAATCCTTCACCACGAACTCCCGCGAATGCCAGGGCGTATCGCCCAGAGCCCGCGTGAACTCCGCTCCGCGGGCCATGTATTCCGCGTACAACGCATCAGCGTCATCGACGAACAGATACGCATCGAGTAGTTCGTCCGCGTATTTGTCGGGGTTCGGCGCGGGCGGCTCGGCCAGCCGAAAGTGGATTCGGTGATCGTCTCGCGCCACGATCGCGTAGACGGGCGGATCGTTCCAGGTGCCGAGACACTCGAAGCCCAGAGTCTGCTCGTAATACGCTAGCGTCGCACGCAGGTCAGTGGTGAAGAACTGCGGCGCAATCTGGCGGATCATCGCTGGTTGACCACATCAGTGGCGAAATGCGCAAAGCCGCTCGAAGCTGGGAGGTCAAGAACTTCCCAGGGTGTCTAAACCCTGGGAAGTCCAAGGAGAGGTCCGAGGAGAGATCGCCGTCAGAGATTAATTCGATCTCGCGACCGGATACTTGTAGTACCTCTGGGCCCACTCCGTGGTCCACACGATCGGCTCGACATACACGTTCTTATCGACGCCGAGGATCATGCCCTCGTTGATTTTGGCCATCGCGGACAAGTAAATGCGGCGATCGTCTTCCATCTTGGGCCGCATTACTGAGGATGGCTTATAGAGCTCGCGAACCCGCTTCACCGTCGCAGGGTCGTTGATCCAGGCTCCGGCGCCGTTGTCACCTTTCGGGATTTGTGCGCCGCCTTCATCGAGCCAGTCCCTGAGGTTGTTATTGCTGCGTTTCATCCCATCGTTGTGGCAGCCAGCGCAACTCGCCACGCCCAAACGCTGATCGGTGACGGCGCCGACTCTACCGGTACCGGTCAGGTTGGAATTCGTCTTGTCGGCGACGTACCTTTGAAGTCTCGGATCACGAACGATCTGCGTGAACGCATCGACACGACGCTGAGCCCAGGCGCCGAATATCGCATAGGCCTGAAGTCCGTTTGGCAGACTCCAGATCACTTCCTCCGCTGACGCCTGGCCGCCGGCTTGTCCGGTGTACTTACCATCGGCGTAGCTGCCAAGCGGCAACATCGCCACGTAGGTAAGGTCTTCGGGCGTCGTACCGCCTTGCTCTTTAATGAATTTCGGGATCGGTTGCTGCCACATCGGCATGCTGACTTTCCCCGAGGCGTACTGCTTGACGATATCCTGATCACCCGACGTGAAGATGTCGAACGTCTTCCAGTAGTAGCCGTTCGGCGTCTGCGCACGATAATAGAAACGCCCGTCGATCGTAATCGCTCGCTGCGTCACCATGTAATCGTACGAGTCCATCCCCTTCGACTTGTCGACGCCCAGCTCCTGCTCGAACATCCAGAAGTATCCCGGAACGGCCAGGATGGCGTTGTACACATCCGGACGAGTGAGCGTATAGGTCAGTTGGGCCGCTTCTGCATATTTGAAGTCTGCCGGGTCGACGTACGGCTGCTTGTTGCCGGCGATCTTCCTGGCTCCAACGAAACCATCGATATTGGGCGGGTTCGTTTCTCCGCCACCGGCCATTTCCGTGTTCCCCATGAGGACCCGCGCCCAGGCCAGCCGGGCAAACTTGTCGTCACGGGTAATCGAGGGCTTCAGCTTGTTCTGCTGATGCAGGAAGTTCTCGAACACCGGGGCTGGCTTCTGGCCATTCCGATCCACTTTGGACGCAAAGCCGATGTCATCGTCGGAGAGGGTATTAAAGAGCTCGTAGTCCGGGGCTGACGTGTCGATCATCGTGTAGCCCCAGTAGTCACGAATGTCGAATCGATAGAGGATGCCCTTTCCGTTCACGTCAACGGGGTTGACGATCTTCGGAGCCCAACGAGCCGCACCATTCAAGGCCTTGGAGAGACCAGCGCGAGCATGATTCAGGTTCTGAGCGCTGACCCCCGCGTTGTGGAGCACATGGAACGACGCGTACTTGATGAACTCTTGCTGCGCGGCCGGCGTCTTCGCTTTGTCAGCCTCGATCCACGACAGAATCTGTTCTTCGGTCACCTTCGTACTTGCCGGAATACCCCGAGGAACTTCGGGAATCATGTCGGAGATCCGGTTGCGCCACGCGGTGACGGCTGCCAACATCTGGTTCGCAGCAACGCCGCAATTTTCAGCGAAGCAATTGTGGCGGTCGATTTCCATGCGAACGACGAACTTTGACTCTCGGGGTTCCCGGAAGTTGACGCGAGTCAGCGCATATTCATGCGCCAGATTGACATCGACGTCCGAATGAACCGGAGCCTGAGCGCCACTTCCCAACTTGTTCTCCGTGCTATGACACCCGGAGCAGTTTCGGCGAAGCAGCGGATAGAGCGTCTCTTTGAAAGCTGCCAGAGACCGCGCTTTGTCGAAACCCATCTCCGGCGTATAGACGGCAGCTTCAACGTTGATTCCGCCGCGCCCGTCAGGAATCTCTGAATATCCGAGCTTCGTAGTCGTTGCTGCGGTCAGCACTGCGGCGGCCAGCAGCACAACTCCACATGGGATCAAAACCTTGGAAGCAGTTCTCTTTGCCACTGTTGCTCCCTTGTCTTGCGGCTACTTTAAGGGCACACCGGAATCCTACAAGTCTTCGCCGGCAACCGAATTTAGAACTCTCGAAACACACTGTCAACGAATTTGGAGCAATGTCGGGGCCCAATCCGGGGGGAACCGTGATCGTTTCCGAGGGGGTTGGTAGCATGGTCTGATTCCGAAAGGTTCGACAGAGTTTCGCTGGAGAAACGACCAGAGAGCTCGGTGGTTCATCGCCCGTCAAGGGTTGGGCGGCGTTGCTTCAGCGTGCTCCGGCCGCATTCGCCCCGGGCTGCGGCGCCGCGGCAGGGTCAGCGGCCTTTCCGGCTCGAAACGAACGCTCGATCGTGTCGTTCGGATCGACCGAGACCGGATGGTCCCGCCAGAGCCAGCGCATCATCTCCGGCAGCATCGCGCCGCCCATATCGTGGCTGTGGACGCCGATGCCCCAGACGTAATTGACGTCATAGCCTTTTGCAACCAACGCGTCCTTGAGCCGCACATTCTGGTAGAACCAGTCGCGCGTCTGGTCGTACTGGCCGTTGGCGTTCACGCCGCGGTTGTCGTTGCGGCCGTCGATCATGAAGATGCGAATCGGCTTCCGCTCACTCGCCATGACCTTTTCCGGGTAGACGTGCCCGCCGGCGAGATTGACGTAGGTGCCGATGCCGCTCAGCACTTTGCGAAACTGATCGGGCCGCTCCCAGGCCACTGTGAACGCCGCAATCGCGCCCGAACTCCAGCCGGCGATGGCGTGACGTTCCGGATCACGCGTAATCCGGTAATCGGCGAAGAGCCTCGGCAGGAGCTCGTCGACGATCACGCGCGAATAGCGGGCGTCTGGCGGGTCGTACTCGGCCTGCCGGTTCGAGGCGCCATCTTTGGTGAATTTCCCCGGGTCGATGAATGCCGCGATCATCAGCGGCAGCTCGCCGCGGTAAATCAGGTTGTCGAGCACGTTCACCGCGCGGTAGTAGCCGTCGGGCTGCAGGTACGTGGCGCCGTCGTTGAACACCATCAGGCTCACATCGGTCTTACCGTCGTACTGCGCGGGCACATACACCCAGTAGTCGTGCGCCACGCCAGGGTAGACCTGGCTTGGGAGCGTGACGGGGCCTTTGACCGTTCCCTTCGGCACGCCCCGGCGGATGAGCGATTCGGGCCCGAGCTCGTAGAACGCGTCGAAGTTCGGCGCGGCCGGAGGCCGGCGCTGGGCGTGCGCGAGGCCAGTCGAGGCGGCGACCACGAAGGCGAGTACGGCGGTGACGCGGTGCGTAGATGAATTGGTCATGGTCGGGTGGTCGAGATCAGCGTGTTGACCTGTGCCGCTGTAGGGCACCGATTATAGGCCCCGCCGGTTCACGCCGCGTCGCTTCTATTGTCTCTTTCGTCGAGAATCCCCTTGATGATCAAACGCGCGGATATGCCGCGTGAGAAAAGGAAGTGGTATGGCCAGGCTCGTGTTCGGAATGAATCAGTCCCTGGACGGCTACATCGACCACACGGCGTTTGCGCCAGGCCCTACGCTCTTCCGTCACTTCATCGAGGAGGCTCGGGGGCAGGCAGGCAGTGTCTACGGTCGCCAGATGTATGAGGTCATGCGTTACTGGGACGACGATCATCCTGAATGGGGTGCAGAGGAACACGCGTTCGCGGCGGCGTGGCGGAAGCAGCCGAAATGGATCGTCTCGCGCTCGTTGAAGTCGGTCGGCCCCAACGCCACGCTGGTTGAGAATGATCTGGAGGGCGCGATCCGCGAGCTGAAGGCCGAGCGCGACGGGGAGATCGAAGTTGCCGGCCCGAACCTGGCGCAAAGCCTCACCGAACTCGGCCTGATCGATGAGTATCGAATCTACCTGCACCCCGTCGTGCTCGGTCACGGCAAGCCATATTTCGCCGGACCCCGGCCGCCGCTTCGCCTCATGGCTAATGATCGGATTGGCGAGGATGTGATCAGGTTGGCCTACGTTCCTGCTTAATCTCGCGACTCGCCGGATGGAAATCGCCGCGAGCTCCGCACAACCGCCGACACCGCGGCTCCATCGCCTTGTCGGCGCCAAGTGCCATCTGTCCGGTCTAGCGCTCGGTCGCGAAGTGACGTTTCGTGAACGCTCGGCCTGAGCCCGACTTCAAGTACTTCTCAAAGCGCACCGCATCCCGCTCCGTCGGAAACTCCATCGACACCAAGAGAACCCAAGGACGGTGATCCACGGTGTAACCCGAGGGGCCACGGTTGTGCCACTCGAGGCGAGCGAGGACCTTGTTCGTAATGCCGACGTAATGACGGGAGGGATCAGCCTGACTGCGGAGGATGTAGACGATCGTTTTTCCACTCCGTGCATACGAGGCGTGGTGAGCACGGATCGAGCCATCGGGATTCGAGGGATCTTGCCATGCCTGCCGCGGCGAACGCGTCCGCCGCGGACGACGCGTGTCAGATGGCCTGAGTTACGGTGACGGTGACACCGCCCCAATCCCATTTGGAGATCGACGCGACGTACTTCGCCTCGCGCGCCCGGCCAACCACCGGCTTCTGCGCGGCACGAATGACGCCGCCGCCATCCACGTGCGAAACGACATCCGCGGCGAACAGGTATTCGAGCTCGGCGAGATCGCCTCCCTGCGCCGCGGCAACGAACGCATCCAGAAGACGTTTCTGCTCAGCGTGGCTCACTCGTGAGCGCCTTGCACCGGTGACATGCTGGCGTGCGCGAGTCACGAGCTGACGCGCGTTGGGCTCTTCGACGCGGAGAACGTCCGCGATCTCTTTATACGGGTAGCTGAATGCTTCGCGCAGCACATACGCGGCGCGTTCTGTCGGCGAGAGCCGTTCGAGGAGCACGAGCACGGCACGCTCCAACGCCTCTCGGCGCTCTGCGCTCACCGTTGGATCGACGCTCAAATCGACCGGTTCGGGAAGCCATGGCCCGACGTACGTCTCGCGCCGCATGCGCGCGGACTGAAGCACGTTGATCGCCAAGTGCGTCGTCGTCGTCGCGAGGAACGCCTGAGGATCCCGGACTGCGCGACGATCGGTCGATTGCCATCGAGTCCACACGTCCTGCACGACATCCTCAGCCTCCGCCGCACGACCGAGCATGCGATAGGCGATGCCAAACAGACGCGCGCGTGCCTTCACGAACTCAGAGAGTCCATCGTCGGTGGCAGCAATGGGATCGACGACCACGGACGAAATCGTATCGCATCCTCATTGCTGGGATTCTTCAGCACTCCGTCGCCGCGATCGATCGGACTCATGTGAACCGCTTGACGAATTCGAGTGCCTTCTCGGCGACCTCCCGCCAGCCAGCGTCGATCGTCAGCGCGTGCCCGCGACCTGTCATCTTCACGATCTCAGTCACGCCGGTGTTGTGCTTCTGCTGTTTGTAGGCCGCGTTCGCGATCGCCCATGGGACCGTTTGATCGGAGTCGGCCGAGACGACCAGCATCGGACCGCGCTCCGGGTTCGTCGAGTCGACCTGCGCCTCTGACCACGGATTGATGTTCGCGGTCGCCGCCTGGAAAAGCGGTTCGCCTGCACCGGGGACGGAGTAGCCGAGGTACAGCTCCTTTGCCTCGTCCTCGCCGACAACGTTCGCAAAGCTGTAGCGGAACTGCTCGTAGCTGAGTGGGACCGCGCGGTACCAGTTCGCGGGGTTGCGCAGCGCGACGCTCGCCGAGCGCAGCGCTGGCAGCGGCAGCGGCAGCACGCCGCGGAACGGAGCAGGGCTGATGGCAACCGACGCGGCGGCAAGCCCGCGGCCCGCGAGAATCATGGTCAGCAGGCCCCCGAAGGAATGGCCGATGATCACCGGCTTCCGATTCAGGCGGCGGATGATCGCCTCCTCGTAGTCGGCAATCTCGGTGATCCCCTTGCCAGCGAACACTTCAGGATGCTCTCTGGCCTCGGCGACCGTCTCGGGATCGTCGGGCCAGCCCGGTGTCACCCCGATGTAACCGGCTTCCTCGAATAGCGTCACCCAGCGGTCCCAACTCGACGGCAGCAGCCAGAGCCCGTGAACGAAGACGACGGGTGTGGCTTTCGTCGCATTCGCGCGCTCGAGCTGTGCTTTTTCGTGGTCGGTCATGGTCGATTCGGTGGTCGCCATCGTCATCTCCTCTTTCGCGTCTCCTCGACACAGCAGGACGTCAGTGGTTCGTGCTGGCTAGGACCGGGCAGCACATCGCGATGTGACAACGTTCTTCTACCACACCTGTCACATTTCGCCGCGTCGTTCGGTCTTCGAACAGTTAGCGCTTGGAGTTCGACACCAATGGTTGAGCACGCGCAGGCTGCTGGCCTGGTCAAGAGCCTCCCGACGGTCGAAGAGGTTCTGGACCATCACGCATCGGAGTTGGGGCGCGACCTCGTCGCGTATCGGAACCACGTTTACCGCGTCGCGAATCTGTGCCTCGCGATTACGGGAGACAGCGGCGTCGAGCTCGAGAAGATCGCTGTTGCTGCAGTCTTCCACGACCTGGGGATCTGGACGAACAGGACGTTCGACT
>DATFRP010000235.1:0-6329 GCA_035263125.1 Vicinamibacterales bacterium | reverse complement strand
CGCCCAACGCAACAAGCTCGCCGGCATCGAGACGGACGACCCGAGGGCGCGTCGAGCAATCGACGAATCATTCGTGGCCGGCTATCGACGCGTGCTCTGGGTCGCGGTCGCTTTGACGATAGTGAGCGTGGTGAGCGCGGCCGCGTTGGTCGAGGCACGGCCCCGTACAGTGGCGTCGCGATGAGCCTAGCTGCCGTCTCCGTTCGGCGCGTTCGACGGCTACGTCCACGAGTTCATGTGTGTTGGCCGGCTGCCGCGGACGCTGCGGCCGGGAACGCGTCCGTCGCTCCTACTCTTCCGCTCCCGCGTCGACTATCAGCTGACTCGATACCCATCTGTCACACGGCACAAGACGTCCGATGTGATTCAACACAACTCGAACGCGTGGACGGAAGTCGACGCGTTGAATCGCGACGAACGCGTTCCAGCTCCCCGCCTCACTGAGTCGCGCTGCGTCGGCCTTGCTCACGCGGCTGCCGGCCAACACACATGAACTCGTGGACCACACTAGTAGGGTCCGGCTTCAGCTGGACCGCATGAGACCGGCGCGCGCTACGGTGGCCAGGAAGGCGGCCCCTACGTACGTCAGTTCGACTACAATCCGGCGCACAGAGATGAGGTCCTCATGCGCATGATCCGCTTCTGGTTCGTGGTGATCCTGGTTGGCGTTTGTGTGCTGCCGCTTGCGGCGCAGCGGAAGGTGCCGACGAACAACGGCACGCCGGTGGCGCCGAATGGCCTGACAGTCGGGACGCCGCCTTCTAAACCGGTCGACTATCACACGGCGGAAGGTCAGGACATCCGCGTCAGCGTCGTCGCTCACGGCCTCTCGAGTCCGTGGAGCCTCCAGTTCCTGCCAAGCGGCGAAATGCTTGTGACCGAGCGCACCGGGCGTGTGCGCGTGATCAAGAACGGCGTACTCGATCCCGCGCCGGTAGCAGGCATGCCTGAAGTGCGATCGCAAGGACTGTGCGGGCTGTTCGACATCGCGCTGCATCCGCGCTTTGCCGAGAACGGTTACGTCTATCTCACCTACGACAAGCCGCGTGGCGACAAGCAGAGCGTGCTCGCAGTCGCCCGCGGCAAGTGGGACGGCAAGGCGCTGACCGAGGTACGAGACATCTTCGTTGCGGAAGGCGCGAGCTGCGTGTCGCGCATGGTGTTTGGCCGTGACGGCATGCTCTACGTCAGCACGTTCGGAGCGGGCGGCGAGGCCGCGCAGCAGCCGCAGAGCTACGCGGGCAAGGTGCTCCGATTGAAGGATGATGGGAGTACGCCGACGGATAATCCTTTCGCGGGCAAGCAGGGATCTCGGCCGGAGATCTACACGCTCGGTCATCGCAGCACGCAGGGGCTCGCGGTTCATCCGATTACGGGACAGATCTACGAACTCGAGATGGGGCCGAACGGCGGCGACGAGATCAATGTGCTCAAGGCGGGCGGCAACTACGGCTGGCCGCTGCTCAGCATGGGGCGCACCTATCCAGGTCCATGGCAGTCGAAGCAGTTTCAACGCGAGGGCTTCGAAGATCCAGTCGTTTACTGGATGCCATCGATCTCGACATCAGGCCTGGCGTTCTACACCGGCAACAAGCTCGCGAAGTGGAAGGGCGACGTCTTCGTCGGCGGCATGCGCTACGGAGAGATCCCGGGCACGGGGCAGCTGCAGCGCATTCTCTTCAACGAGAACATGGAAGAACTGCGTCGCGAGCCGCTGCTCACCGATCTGCGTCTACGAATCCGTGACGTGAAGCAGGGGCCAGACGAGTTGCTTTATCTGCTCAGTGATGATCCGAAAGACGGAGCGGTGTTGAAGATCGAGCCAGCCAATTGAAATCGCACGTGGGTCAGACTAAGGCTGGCCACTACGTACTTGCAGGTGAAGCCGGACGCTACATCGCCGGTCCATGAGTTCATGTGTGTTGGACGGCAGCCGCGTGAGCGAGGCCGACGCAGCGCGACTCGGCAAGGCGTGGAGCCGGCCCGCCTCCGCCAAGGCTTCGGCGCGTCGGCCGTAGCTTCAGCGAAGGCCGAAACGCGTTCGTTGCGATTCATCGCGGCGACTTCCGCCATCGCGTTCGAGTTGTTCCGAACCAGCTCGGACGTTTTGTGCCGCGTAACAGATGGGCATCGAGTAAAGCCATAGTCGACGCGGGAGCGACAGGGTACGAGACGACGGACGCGTTCCCGGCCGCGGCGTCCGCGGCAGCCGGCCAACACACATGAACTCGTGGACGCGGAGTCGACGAGACGTTCACTCTCCCATCGACAGGGTCCGGCTAAAGCCGGACCTACATCTGCGGGTCCGCCTGAAGGCGGACACTACGTCTATCGCGCGGCGGCGACCTCTCTGCCTGCGAACTGGCTTTGGTACAGCGCAGCGTAGTGCCCGTTTGCCTCGAGCAATTCGCGGTGCGTGCCCCGCTCGACGATCTTCCCATGCTCCAGCATCAGGATGACGTCGGCGTTGCGGATGGTCGACAGCCGGTGCGCGATGACGAACGTCGTGCGCCCGCGCATCAGCTCGCGCATGGCCTGCTGAATGAGCACTTCCGTGCGCGTGTCGACGCTGCTGGTCGCTTCGTCGAGGATCAGCACCGCGGGGTCGGCGAGGAAGGCGCGCGCGATCGTCAGCAGCTGCTTCTGCCCCTGCGACAGGTTGCTCGCCTCCTCGTTGATCATCGTGTCGTAGTTCTCGGGCAGCGTGCGGATGAAATGGTCCGCCTGCGCGGCCTTTGCTGCGCGGACGATGGCATCCTCGCTCGCACGCTCGCGGCCGTAGGCGATGTTCTCGCGGATCGTTCCTGAGAAGAGCCACGTGTCCTGCAGCACCATGCCGAACATGCGGCGCAGCGAACCGCGCTTCAGCTCACGGATGTCGACGCCGTCCACGCGAATGGCACCGCGGTCGACGTCGTAGAAGCGCATCAACAGGTTGACGAGCGTCGTCTTGCCGGCGCCGGTGGGACCGACGATCGCAATCATCTTTCCTGGCGTGACCTCGAGCGACAGGTCCTCGATCAGCGGCACGTCTTCCTTGTATCTGAAGCTGACCGCGTCGAACTGCACTGCCCCGCGCGGGCTCGCGATCGTCGTCGCGTTCGCAGCATCCGGTGCTTCCTCCGGCTCGTCGAGCAGCTCGAACACGCGCTCGGCGGCGACGATGGTCAGCTGGATCATGTTCGCGATGCCGCTCAACTGCGTAATCGGCATCGAGAACTGACGGCCGTACTGGATGAACGCCTGCACGTCGCCAATCGGGAGCGCCCGCCGCGTGACGAGGAGTCCGCCGATCACTGCCACCAGCACGAACCCGATGTTGCCGACGAACATCATCGTCGGCATGATGATGCCGGTGACGAACTGCGCGCGCCAGGCGCCCTCGTAGTACTTGTCGTTGAGTGCGTCGAAGGTGGCCACCGACTTGTTCTCGTGGCCGAACGCCGTCACGATCGTGTGGCCGCCGTACATCTCGGCGACATGTCCGTTGAGCGCGCCGAGCGCCACCTGCTGCTGCATGAAGAACTTCTGCGACCGCTTGGCGATCCGCGCGACGATGACGATGCTGAGCGGCAGCGTCAGCACGATCACGAGCGTGAGGATCCAGCTGATGGTAAGCATCATCACGATGGTGCCGATCAGCATCAGAACGGACGTCAGCAGCTGCGTGATGTTCTGCTGCAGCGTGCTGCTGATGCTGTCCAGATCGTTGACGGCACGGCTCATGACCTCGCCGCGCGTCCGCGAGTCGAAGAACTTGAGCGGCAGCCGATCGAACTTGGCCTCGACCTCGCGGCGCAACATGTACACCGTACGCTGCGCCACCGACGCCATGAGGTACTGCATCAGGTACTGAAACGCATTGCCGATAAGGTACAGACCGATGAGGCCGGCCAGGATGCGCCCGACCGCTTTGAAATCGATCCCGGCGCCGGGCGTACCCGAGGCTCTCGCAATGAAGCCCTCGAAAATCTTCGTGGTCGCAAGCCCGAGGATCTTCGGACCGAGCACGCTGAACACGGTGCCGACGGCCCCGGCGATGACGATGACGACCAGCGCCGACTGGTGCGGGCGCAGGTAGGCAAGCAGCCGGACCAGTGTCCCCTTGAAGTCCTTCGCTTTCTGTGTGGGGACGCCAAGGCCGCCGATCGGCCGGGGAGGGCCGAACAGCGGCGGCGGTGTTCGCGGCGGCGCGGGCGGCCCTGACTTGCCCTGAGCGGAGTCGAAGGGAGGTCTAGGTGGCGTGCTCATGCGACCTCGTCGAGCGGGACCTGTGAGGACACGATCTCGCGATACACCGGGCTCGTCTCGAGCAGCTTGCTGTGCGTGCCGATGCCGACGACGCGCCCGTTGTCGACGACGATGATGCGGTCGGCGCTGATCACGGTGCTGATGCGCTGCGCGACGACGAAGACAGTGGCGTTGGTGATTTCACTTTTCAGTGCGGCGCGCAGCCTCGCGTCGGTCGCGAAGTCGAGTGCGGAGAAGCTGTCGTCGAACACGTAGATGTCCGGCCTGCGCACGACGGCGCGCGCGATCGCGAGACGTTGCTTCTGGCCGCCCGACAGGTTGATGCCGCCCTGGGCGATCGGCGACGCGAACTTCTCCGGCATCGCCTCGATGAAGTCGAGCGCCTGGGCAACGGCCGCCGCGTGACGCACCTCATCGTCGGTCGCCTGGTCGCGGCCGTAGCGGATGTTGGCGGCCACTGTCCCTGTGAACAGTGTCGCCTTCTGTGGAACGAAGCCGATCCGCGCACGAAGATCGGCCTGCGTCATCTCGCGCACGTCGACACCGTCCACGAGCACACGACCGGCATTGACGTCGTAGAAGCGCGGGATGAGTCCGGCGAGCGTCGACTTCCCCGATCCCGTGCCGCCGACGATTGCGGTCACCTCCCCGGGCCTGGCGGTAAACGAGACGCCGGTGAGCGCCGGCTCTTCGGCCCCTGGATACTGGAACGTCACGTTCTCGAACTCCACGTGCCCACGCGTCGTCGATGGCGGCCGCACGGTCGCCGACCGATCGACGATCTCCGGCTCGAGCTCCAGCACGTCGTTGATGCGCATCGCCGACGCCGATGCGCGCGGCAGCATCACGAACATCGCGGTCACCATGAACACCGAGAAGAGGATCTGCATCGCGTACTGCAGCGACGCGATCATCGCCCCCACCTGCATGACGCCCGCTTCGATCCGATGGCTGCCGACCCACAGGATGGCGACGCTCGTGAGGTTCAACATCACGATCAGCGCCGGCATCAGGATGGCCGTGAGGCGGTTCACCGCAATTGCCGTGTCCATCAGATCGAGATTGGCATCGTCGAACCGCTGACGCTGCGCGTCGCCGCGATCGAACGCGCGAATCACGCGGACGCCGCTGAGCCCCTCGCCGAGCACCAGGTTCAGGCGGTCGATCTTGGCCTGCATCGCCGTCGACAGCGGGACCGACCGGCGCATGATGAGCGTGAACACCAGCGCCATCACCGGCATGACGGCGATGAGCACCCACGCCAGCTGCGCGTCCTGTGACACGGCGAGGATCACGCCGCCGATCGCCATCATCGGCGCGACGATCACCACCATCAGCATCATGATCAGCATCTGCTGCACCTGAGTGGTGTCGTTGGTGGTGCGCGTCATCAGCGAGGCCGAGCCGAAGCGATCGAACTGGTGGATCGAGAAGTGCGACGCCCGCGCGAAGATCGCGCCGCGGAGCGCGCGCCCGAACCCGGTGGCCACTTTCGAGGAGTAGAAGCTGCCGGCGATGGCGCAGAGCGTCGCGACGATCGACATCAGCAGCATCACGCCACCGGTCTGGAGGATGGCGCGCCGATCGCCCCTGACGATGCCGTGATCGACGATGTCGGCGGTCAGGCGCGGGAGCAGCAGAGAGCTGATCGACTGCGCGAGCGCCAGCACGAGCACGATCGCGATCGATCCCCGATACGGATTGAGGAATCTGAACAGCTTCAGCATGATTGTTAAGGGGGCTAAATGTTAGCATAGCTAAATGTCTGACCCTGGGGGAGGGCGCAAGCCGGTCGCCGCGGCCGCGACCGCCGCCGTGCTGGCGCGCGATCTGCTGCACGTGACGATGCAGATGATGCGCAGCGTCGCGCGCGAGATGCGCCGCGCGCCTCTGCCGGTGGCCCCCGCACAGGTGGGCGCACTGATGCGTCTGAAGATGGCACCGGTGACGATGAGCGAGCTCGCCCGGCACATGGGCGTGAGCCTGCCGACGGTGTCGAAGTCGGTCGACGTCCTGGTCGATCGCGGCTGGGTCGAGCGATGGGTGGACCCGACCGACCGCCGTCAGACGATCGTGCG
>DATFRP010000234.1:0-25934 GCA_035263125.1 Vicinamibacterales bacterium | reverse complement strand
TCCCGCTCGTCGGCCTTCCACCGAAAGGCCACCGTTCCTTCGTCGGCGTTGAACGCCAGCTCGAGGACCGGCAGCCCGGCGCGGCGGAGGTACTGGTCGAAGAGCGGCGTCAGGTTCTGTCCGAACTGCACGTTGAAGAACGCGACGACGTCCTCCGTCATGATGTTCTGGTACTTGAAGTGCTGGAAGAAGTCGTGCAGGACCTTCCACCATTTCTGGTCGTCGTTCACGACGTTCCGCAGCGTGTTCAGGAAGAGCGCCCCCTTGAAGTACATGTCCTGCGGCGGGGAGCGATGGATGCCGCGCTGCGTGACGATCGGATCGCGGTTCCGCACTTTCGACTTGTAGCCGTTGACGTATTTCAGCGCCGCGTCGTAGCCGAACGTGTGCTCGACGTAGAGGTTCTCGAGGTACGTCGTCCACCCCTCGTGGATCCACATGTCGGAGACGTCGGCCGCGGAGACGGCGTTCCCGAACCACTCGTGGCCGCTCTCGTGGATGATGATGAAGTCGAACTTCGGGCTGATGCCGACGCCCGTCCAGTCCCGCTCCAGGTAGCCGTTCGCGAACCGGTTGCCATAGGTGACGGCGCTCTGGTGCTCCATCCCCGAGTACGGGACCTCGATCAGCTTGTAGCCGTCCTTCACGAACGGATACTCGCCGAAGTAGTGCTCGTAGGCTTCGATCATCCCCTTCGCCTGGGCGAACTGGCGCTTCGCGTCTTCCAGATGCCCGGGCGTGACGTAGAAGTCGAGCGGCAGGGCCGCCTGCCCTGAGCCTGTCGAAGGGGCCTGCCCTGAGCCTGTCGAAGGGAGACGATCGTCGAAGTGAACGTAGTTGCCGATGTTCAGCGACACGTCGTAGTTGTTGATCGGATAGTGAATCGTCCAGTCCCAGCGCGTGTAGCCGTCGCCCAGATCGGTCTTGCCGGCGAACTTGCCGTTCGAGACGTCGACGAGACCGTTCGGAATCGCCACGCTCAGTTCCATCGACTCCACTTCGTCGCGCCACTGGTCCTTGTTCGGCCACCAGATTGCGGCGCCTTCCCCCTCGCACGCGGTGAAGATCCAGGGGCGGCCCTGCGGGTCGATGCCGAACGTAAAGCCGCCGAACCGTCCGATGGTCATCGGCGTGCCAGAGTAGTAGACGTCGATCGTGTGCTCGCGACCTTTGTGCAGCGTCTCGGGAAAGTCGACGAACACGGTATTGAGCTCGCGCTCGAACTTCAGCGGCGTGCGCCCGAGCAGAATACGATCGACGCTCAGATTGGCGTACAGGTCGAGTTGGATCCGCGTGTCGTCGGAGAGCATCCGAAAGCGGATCGCATTCTTCCCGCTGATCGACTTTTTCTCAGGGTCGACGCGAACGTCGAGCCGGTATTCCAGCAGATCGTTGTTCGCGCGGTAGCGGCCGTACTCGCCGCGCAGGATGTCGGCGCGCGTCGCGGTCTGGGCTGACGAAGACACCGCCACGATCAGGGTCAAGGTGGCGCTCAACAGCGCGGCGCGCATATAGCGCGACTGTAACACGCATGCAATACGTGCCTGGATCTGTATCATCTTCTGATGCAGAAGGAACGAGGCCTCAGGCCTCAGGGCTGGGCAAGGGATCATATCTCGGGCCTGGACCAGCCCTGGGCCCTGAGGCCCGAAGCCTGAGGCCTTCTTACTCGTGCTTCCCGGAGATTCCGGAGAACAACGCCATGCAGCCCCGGATCTCGCTCTTCGTTACGGTTGCAGTCACGACGATATGGTTGCCCGCAGCATCGCCGCTGTCGGCGCAGAAGGCAAACATCGCATTTGATGTTGCTTCGGTGAAACGCAACGCCACCGGCCAACCCGGTGGTGGCGTTGGACTGCGGCCCAATGGCTATGCGGCGACCAACGTGCTGCTGCGCACGATCGTGGCGCATGCATATCGAATGAAGCGGACCTTCGTCATTGGAGGGCCAGACTGGATCGACAGTGAACGCTACGACATTAGCGCGCGTGCTTCGGGTGACGCCACGGAAGAGGAGTTGTACGCGATGGTGCGCGCGCTGCTGAAGGATCGTTTCCATCTGGCTGTCCGCCAGGAGACTCGAGAGTTGCCCGTGTACGCGCTGGTCCGAGCGCGATCTGATGGGCGTCTGGGGCCCAACCTCAAACCATCAACACCCAATTGCGCAGCTGCCGACAACCCCTGCGGGATGAATTCCACCGGCTTCACCAGCGGTGCCGGCTTCGTGGTGAGCAAAGGCAGGGCGATCGGCGATCTCGCATCAACGCTCGGCGGAATGCTCGACCGAAACGTCGTCGATAGCACCGGCCTGTCGGGTACTTACGCCATCGATCTGAAGTGGGGCCCTGACGATGTGCGCGTGGGCGCCGACACGACCGTCACCGACTTGCCGCCGATCTTCACCGCCATCCAGGAACAACTCGGCCTCAAGCTCCAGCCCACTCGCGGACCCGTCACGGTGCTCGTCATCGACTCAGTGCAAAGGCCCGCCAAGGACTAATCCGCCTCCCCGATCACTATCTCCTTCAAGCTTGAACGGCTGATGCCTAGCCCTGGGCTGCATCCTGATTCCTGCTTCCTGATTCCTTCTTCATTCCTGCCTCCTGCAGGCGACGGACCAGAAACTCGCGCTCCGTCGCATTGGCCGTGCGGGCGATTGCGGCGTCGTAGGCCGCTGCGGCTTCGGCGTTGCGTCCGAGACGACGGAGCAGGTCGGCGCGAATGGCGTGGAACAGGTGGTAGTGGGCGAGGTCGAGTGTGTTGACGAGCGCCAGTGCCGCGTCAGGTCCCGCGACTTCGCCAATCGCCACCGCGCGGTTGAGCGCCACGATCGGACTCGGCGCGAGCGACATGAGCTGGTTATACAGCTGCAGGATCTGTTGCCAGTCGGTCGCCGTGGCGGTGGGCGCATCGCTGTGAACGGCGTTGATCGCCGCCTGAATCTGATAAGGCCCAGGCCGATTGCGCCGAAGACATTCACGGACGAGAGTCTGGCCTTCGGCGATGAGGCGACGGTCCCAACGACTGCGGTCCTGATCGGCCAGCAGAACGAGGTCTCCATCAGCGGTAGTACGCGTGGCGCGACGCGATTCGATCAGCAGCATCAGCGCGAGCAGGCCGAGCGCCTCCGATTCATTCGGCATGAGCTCCACGAGCAGCCGTCCCAGGCGGATTGCTTCTGCGCACAGGTCCTCGCGAACGAGCCGCTCGCCCGAGCTCGCCGTGTAGCCTTCATTGAAGATGAGATACACGACGGCCAGCACCGCCCGCAGCCGCTCGGGGAGATCGACCTCGGTGGGAATGCGATACGGAATCCGCGCGTCGCGAATCTTGCCCTTCGCCCGCACCAGCCGCTGTGCCATCGTCGGTTCGGGTACGAGGAACGCGCGCGCGATCTCGGCGGTGGTGAGTCCGCCGAGCAGGCGCAGCGTCAGCGCAACCTGCGCGCCGATCGCGAGCGCGGGATGACAGCACGTGAAGATCAAGCGCAGCCTGTCGTCGGGAACGGCGTCTTCTTCGATCGGTTCGTCGCGCGCGTGCAGCAGTGCAGCCTGCGCATGCCGATTCTCGCGTGAGGCCTCACGTCGAAGCCGATCGATCGCGCGGTTGCGGGCCGTGGTGATGATCCATCCCGCCGGATTCGGCGGCAGTCCGGTGGCGGGCCAGCGCTGCACGGCTGCGGTGAACGCGTCCTGGACCGCCTCCTGCGCTCTGTCGATGTCGCCGAAGACGCGGGCCAGGACGGCGACCGCGCGGCCGTACTGCTCGGCGAATACACGTTCAATCTGCGAATCGGTGACGTTCGTCATGACACCCGGGGACAGGTCAGGGACGGGTCCGGACCTGTCCCCGCTCCGTCCCTGCCTCTGTCCCCGCCTGGGTGCTCAGTGATCAGAGTCGCTCCGGAACGGCCGCACTTCGATCGGAAGCGGGACCACGCGTGCGGTTTTCCGGGCCCATTCGAGCGCCGCGTCGAGGTCGGGCGCCTTGATGACCGTGAACCCGCCGAGGTGTTCTTTGCCCTCGACGTACGGGCCGTCGGTCGTGAGCACGTCGCCGCCCTGGGCCCGGAGCACGGTGGCCGTGCTGGCGTCGTGAAGGCCGCCCGAGAACACCCACGCACCCGCCGCCTGCATCTCGTCTTTGAGGCTGGCGACATCCCGCATGATGCGTTTCAAATCCACCGAAGGCGGGGGATCTCCGTCGGGCTGGTAGACGCTGAGCAGGTATTGCTTCATACAGTTCGCTCCTTGGCCGAAGTGTCGACACTGTGTCGACCTTCACTTCCTAAACGAACGGCCTCCTGCCAGATCGACATCAGAGGGATGTGTCAAAAGGATAACGCGGCCACAATTTCCTGAGCCGGAGTCCCGTCATAGAATGCGTGACATGCCCCTCCGACTTTTTCCGTTCGTGCTCGTCGTCGCGCTGATCCTCGCGCACCCGTCCTGGTCGGAAGCGCAACGATGCGACCGGCAGTGTCTGGCCGATTTCATCACGCAGTATCTCAACGCGATGAAGGCGCACAATCCGGAGCTGCTCAAGACCAGCAGCCGGGTTCGGTTCACTGAAGACACCGTCGAGATGAAGCTCGGCGAAGGGCTCTGGAAGAACCTGACCGGCCTGCGTCCGTATCGTCAGGACTTCATCGACGTGCGCGAAGGGATCGCGGGCACGCACACCGTCGTCGAAGAAAACGGTATGCCGGTGCTGTTCGCGCTGCGGCTGAAGGTGTTCGGCCTCGCGATCTCCGAGGTCGAGACGATGGTGGTGAGGAACCGGCAGGAAGGTGTGCTGTTCCAACCCGATGCGTTCAAGACGCCGAACCCAGGCATGGCGTACGTGCCGCAGACGTCGGAGTCGAATACCCGAGACGAGATGATTCGCATCGCGTCGCTGTATCCCGAAGGCCTCCGTGCGGGCAGCTTCATGAATCCCGACGTGCCGATGTCCGACGATGCGTATCGGTTCGAGAACGGGCAGAAGATGGCCGGCCCCGGTTGCACGTTCCGCCCGCCGAGCTGCGAGAAGATGAAGTCGCAGGCGGTGCCAAAGCTCCCTGGGCTCACCTATCGCGTGGTCGCCGTCGACGAGGAGATGGGGGTCGTCTGGTTGCGTCAGGACTTCGGTCCAGGGTCGGTGCCCGGAGGTCAGGCCAACACGATGATTTCCACGTTCGAGGCATTCAAAGTCTACGGTGGAAAGATCCACGCCGCCGAAGCGATCCTCGAAGTCGAACCTGTGGGGACGCCTTCGGGGTGGGATACGCGGCAACATAACTAGAAGGAATCAGAAAGCAGGAATCAGGAGGAATCAGGATTCAGGAATCAGGATTCAGCCTGCCGGACCGCTGACTCCGCTAGTTCCTCATTCCTGACCTAGTCCCTGATTCCCCCTGCATCCTGATTCCTGATTCCTGATTCCTGATTCCTGATTCCTGATTCCTGTCCTATGCGTATCGGGATCGATCTCGGCGGCACCAAGATCGAGGGCATCGCGCTCGATGGCATCAGGGAAGCTGCGCGTCTTCGTGTCGACACGCCGCGCGACGACTACGACGCAACCCTCACCGCCATCGCTCAACTCGTGGCCGATCTCGAACGACGCGCAGGCGCTCGAGGCACGGTCGGCCTCGGCATCCCAGGGACGCTCGCGCCCGCGACCGGCCTCGTCAAGAACGCGAACTCGACGTGGCTGCTCGGGAAGCCGCTCCGGGAAGATCTCCAACGTCGTCTCGATCGAGAAGTGCGCATCGCCAACGACGCGAACTGTTTTGCCGTGTCTGAAGCAGCCGATGGCGCCGCCGCCGGTACCGCGATCGTCTTCGGCGTCATCGTCGGTACTGGGACCGGCGCCGGAGTTGTCGTCAACGGCCGCGTGCTGACCGGTCCGAACGGGATCGCCGGTGAGTGGGGACACAACCCGCTGCCGTGGGCGCTCGAAGACGAACGACCGGGCCCTCTGTGCTACTGCGGCAAACACGGGTGCATCGAGACGTTCCTCTCCGGACCCGGTTTGTCGTCCGAGCACCAGCGGCGAACGGGTCAGTCGCTGACCACATCCGCTCTTGTGGCACGCGCCAAGACGGGAGACACCGTCGCCGACGACACCATCTCGCGCTACGAGCACCGCATGGCACGCGCCCTGGCGGCGGTGATCAACATGCTCGACCCCGATGTGATCGTGCTCGGCGGCGGCATGTCCAACATCGATCGTCTCTACGAACACGTGCCGAAGCTCTGGCAGCCGTATGTCTTTTCAGCCGGCGCCGACGATGTTGTCCGGACGCGCCTCGTCAGGGCCGCGCACGGCGACTCGAGCGGCGTTCGCGGAGCCGCGTGGCTGTGGACGGACCAAGGACGATCATCGTGACGCCCTCGCGGCGCGCATCTGCAGAATCTGCTCGCTGGCAGTGAATCGCGAGTCGACGATCGGACGCGGCGCAATGCCGAGACCGACGAGCACGAGCACGACCAGCGCAAACGTCCATGCCTCCCGATGGGTGGGCCCGAGGTCGAGACCTGAATCGATCGACACGTCGCGTCGCCCACAGAAGAGCGCGAAATACATGCGCAGCACGGCGAGCCCTGTGAGTGCCGACGCGACGACCACAGCAAACCCGAGGATTGGGAAGGCGTCGACCGTTCCGTCGACCAGGAGTTCCTGACCGGCGAATCCGAGTGTGCCTGGAAACCCGGTGCACGCCAGCCCCATCGCGAGAAAGCTGATCGCGAGCACCGGCATGCGCTCGTATCCGCCGTGATGAGTCGCGAGGTTGAGACGGCCGCGGCGAGCTTCGAGGACGAGCACGCAGCGGGCGAGCCCGGCAAACGCGACGCCCGCCGACACCCACAACAGCAGTCCGCCCGCCAGCGCGCTGACGCTCGTGCCGTCGAGTCCCGCCATGATGAGCGCCGACTGGCTCACGAACAGATACCCGCACGCGCGCCGCGCGCTGTTCTGCACGAGCGCGAGCGCCGCGCCGTACACGGCCGTGAAAAGCGCCAGAATGACGATGAGGCGCAGCACGTCTGGTGATGCGCGCGGCACGATGAGCACCACTGTCACGTATGCGCCGAGCTGCGGCGCGCTGAACAGGATGGCCGGGCCCAATCGCCCGTGATCGAATACCTCGGGCACCCACGCATGGAAGGGAAAGATCCCTTTGCGAATGAGGGCGGCAACGACGATGAGCCACATGCCTGCGACCTCGAGGCGTGTGCCCTGCGCCATCGGCCACACGATCAGCGCGACGCCGGCGCCGAAGAGAATCGACGAGAGGCCCATGTACGCAGCGACCACGCGCCGCTGACGCCGATGCAGCGGATCCGCAATCGCCGATAGAAAGGTCCATAGCGACGCAATCCACAGCACCAGCAGGACGATCGCGCTCTCGGTGAGGAATGACGCCAGCGTGAAGAGGGTCGCGAGTGCGGTACGGCGCAGGCCGCCTCGATCCAGCGAGGCGCGGGGTGTGACCGCGGCTGTGAGCAGCCAGAGCGCGGCCGCAAACGGCAGCAGCGCCGACGACAACGCATCGACGCGCACGAGCGCCTCTCCGCCTGGCGTGCCGCTGAGCATCGACGTTCGAATCGCAAACGCACGCATGTCGGGACTGATCGCCACCGCGAGCGATGTCAGCAGCATCGCCGCTGCCGCGATCAGCGTGAACGTCCGAAGGCGTTCGACGCCGACACGAAGAAACGATGCAAGGACGACGACCGCCGGACATGTCACGAGCGCGATCAGAGAGAGCGCCGCACTACTCATCGCGGTCGTCACCTGCGTCCACGAATATCGATGGCGTGCGTCGCAGCACGAAGTCGCACAGGAATGCATCGAGTCGTGCCATCCATCGCGTGATCGCATGAAACGGCTCGACGATCAGGCGATCGAGCGTCGCGTCGAGAAATCCGCGCTCGAGCGCGAAGAGATACACGCGGCGACGCATGTCGTCGGAAATCATCATCACGAAGGGGCTCGAGGCCGGAGCCATTCGTTCGCCCGCTGCCGATTCGAGCCCGTGAAGGTCGTGCAAGACGTTCGGTGCGCTCAGGAATTGGAGGAGTCGGAAACAGGCGTGTCCTGCCAGGTGCAGGAAGGCGATCGTGTACAAGCCGAGGGAGATCTCCAGGACGATGATGCCGACCTGCGTCAGCGAGGCGTAGGCGAGCGACGATTTGACGTCGCTCTGCACCCGCGTCACGAGGCTCGAGAAGATCGCCGTCGACAAGCCGATGGCTCCTGCCAGCAGGCGTGCCGGCACTGACTGCTCGAGTAGAGGCGCCGCACGCAGCAGCAGAAAGCATCCGGCATGGATGGACAGGGACCCGTAGTACACGGCGCTTGACGGGGTCGGTCCTTCCATCGCTCTGGGCAGCCATCCCGAGAACGGCAGCAACGCGCTCTTGCCTGCGACGGCCACGACCAGGAGCAGGGCGATAGCGGTCGCGCTCGCCCCCGACAGGCCGTTCCCAGCGTTTGTACTCTGGCTGCCGAACAACAGCGAGAGGCTGCCGCTTCCCGCGACGTTATGCAACAGCACCGCCGCCGAGAGCATCGCCGCATCGCTGATGCGATAGACAGCAAAGACCCGAAGCGCGTTTGTGACCGGGGCTCTCCGCTCGTGAAAGAACGCCACGAGCAGCGCCGAACTGAGCCCGACGAGCTCCCACCCGGCAAAGAGAACTTCGACGTTGCCAGCCAACGCGACGAGCAGCATGCCGGTGACGAACATCGCGAACAGGACGAAGTAGCGGTTGTACCCAGGCTCGCGGTGGAGGTAGCGATTCGAGAACGCCGCGACGATGCCCGCGATCGCTGCGGTCAACGCGGCAAACGCGAGCGACATCCCGTCGAGGAGAAACTCGATCGCGATGCCTCCTTCATGCGCCGTCGACCAGTAGCCGTACGACACGAGCACGGTTCCGGGGCCGGCTGTCGCGTACAGAAGGAAGGCAGTGGCGATGGCGGCGAACGAGATGATCATGGCGCCCGCCGCGAGCCTGCCGGTCCACTGCTCCCACAACGGGCGATTCAACAACGATGCGCCGGCCAGCAGGACGAGGAGTGCCGCCGGCGTCCCGATGCCGACCAGCATCAGGACTTCGAGCGAGGTCATCGAGATCACGCCGGCGCTCCCGTTGTCGCAGCGCTCGACGATGCGGACACGATGCGCACCGGAGGAAGGAACCCGCGCTTACCTTGATACCAGGTCGCTGACTCGCCGATGACGACCGGCAGCGGATGCTCGGGTGTGTGCGGCACGAACCGGCCCGAACGCAGCTCCCACAACGCGCCGGAATGGGGATCGAGACAGGCCAGCCAGATCCATCGATGGCCCACCAATCGTTGGATTGAGGCGTTGGCCCGCACGACCTCGAGCACGCGATCGGCGGGTGCTTCGACGACGATCGCAAGGCGCGACGGCTCGTGTATCTCCACCATCTGCCATGGGAGTCCCGTACGAAGATCGCTCTGAGCGCCGTCCATCACGCCGAGCAGCGACGTCACGTTGTGCGGGAGCTTCGTTCCACAGCCGTAGCCGGTCGGATCGACAAAGCTGAAGTAGTACTCGAGGCTGATGCCGGCGACGACCGGCACGACCGCTGCCATCACTCGCGTCAGGATCTCTCCGTCGTGATCGAGGGTCGGATCGTACGAGACCAGGAATGCGCGGCGATCGAGAAAGAGTCCCGCCGTTCGCGATCGCCTGCCGATCACGCAGAACGCGTTGGTCGCATGGCCGTACTCAGGCCGAGGCTGGGCGAGATCGGCCGCGCGCGCCTCGACGTGAGCGAGCGCGGCGAGCGCTGGATACCAGGTTGGGGCGGCATCGAACCGGCGGCATCGCTCGTGCGCCTCACGCCGCCGCGCGATGTCGAATGCCTCGCGCGCGCGCACGTAATCCGGTGTCCTGTCAGCGGGGATGCGATCGTCGTCGAAGAACGTGACGCTGTTATCGCAGGTGTTGCGCTGGGCTCCGACGAACCACGTCGACGCCTCGATGTGAAGCCCCTCGCGAGCGAGGAGGTCTCGTACCCGAGGGTCGTTGGCCATCTGTGCGAACGCACGAGCATTCGGCCCTCCGCGCCCGCCGCCACACGCCCCGCAGTCGTGCGCCGACTCGTGCGGGTTGTTGAGGCTGACCGAACCGTGTCCCACGATGAAGACGAGATCGGCAAGGCGGCCGGCGATACCTATGTCCTCGAGTACGCGGCGAACGATGCCGGCCATCTCGGCCACCGTGAACCCGGCGTGCGTGCCGATTGGAGGCGTGGTGTCGTCCCGCTCGAGTCGCAGTCGCGTGCCGGAGGGCGTCGTGGATGTCGCACGTACTCGACCCCAGCGCGATGCGAGCCAGGGAAAGAGGACTCGCAACACGAGCGGGATCAGCACGAGCCCGCCGAAGAGCGTCATCAGGAGGGCGCCGCGTACGAGCATACGGCTGCCGTGATGCACGTTGTAGCCGAGAAATCCCGCGGCGCGCCGCTGCGCGCGGCGCGATCGTCCGAGGAACGCCTCGGGCCGCTCCTCAATCTCCGGGACATAGTGCTCGGGACGGATGACCACCGGGCAGAGCGGTCGCGGATGTGCATCGGTCGCGCCCTGGTGATACATCGCTACGTTGAAGAAGCCCGGCGCTGCGAGTGTTTCGGCCTCTGGCTCGATCTCTTCCAGGTGGCGTCGGAATGATTCCTCGCGCTCGTCGAGACAGAAGACCGCCTGGAACACCGGAGACGAGGACGGTTCCACTGGTGTCTGCCGGATCAACGCGTCATACAAGCGGTGCCGTACTGCTCGTTCGTACGCGCGGTGAAGAATCTGTCGCTGTCGCAAGCGTGTCAGCTCGCCCAGTTCCGACTCGATTCGTCTCACATCCTTCGATGCCCACTGATCCACGATCGACGGATCGAGACCACAGAGCTGCGCGACCTGGAAGATCGGCCACGCCCGCTCGTGCGCAGTGACTGCCGGCACCGGCGGCACGCGGCCCCGAAGCTCGCTTCGAAGCGAGGACAACGGCCCTCGATGATCGAGCTCATGCCGCGCCACGTACTCGAGCGCCGCGCGTTCGCACAGGAGACGAACGGCCAGGTACCCGCCCAGCGTTGCCGGAAGCTCGGTGGCCGGCACGCGATCGGGCCGCTCCTCGATCTGGCGCACCATCCCGGCCCAGCCCCGCAACGCGAGCAGGGTCGAGGTCAGATACTCAGGCCATTCCTCCTTGGTGACTCCGAGCTCAGAGAGCGAATGCTCGATCGACGCGAGAGCCGTTCTCGCCGCGTGCCGATCGTCGGCGACGAATTGCGGAAGGGCCCGAGCCCACGGGCCGCATCGCGCGGTCAGGGATGTGCGGTACAGTTCGAGAAAACAGCCGTGAATGCCACGATCGCGGTCGGGCATCACCCAATGCGCGAGCCCCTGATCGAGAAATCCGGCGATGAAACGAATCAGGAGCGGATGCACGAACGCGTCGCTGTCGACGCCGGTGGCGGCGAGGAGGAGATCGCGATGACGCCGCAGGACTGGGGCCTCGATGGCGCGCGGCGGGGGCGTGCGTTCGACTGCGCTCAGACAGGTCTCCCATAACTGGCGCACCGCCTTCCGTTCGATCGACTCGTCCTCTCCTTCGCTCAGCGAGGAGAGTGCCTGCCTCGCGTCGTGCGGCAATTCTGTTCTGAAGCGGGAAAGCACGGATGTCTCTTCGAGCAGCCATGACAACGCGCGTCCGCTCGCGGCCGGAATTCCGTGAAGCACGATGCGCCGCCAGAGATCCAGGCGCGTGCCGAGGTCGGCAATCTGATCGGCGCCCCGCGAACCGAGCTCCTCGGCAAGAATCGACTCGACGTCCTTCGCGAGGATGCGCCCGCTGGCCAGTTTGGTCCGATAGCGCGCTTCCGACAGAAACGGCTCACAGGCGAAGCGTGCCGCCCCCTGCTCGACCGCCTCTTCGAACGGCATCTCTTCGAACGCATGCAGGGTGTTGTGGTGGATGAAGATGCTGATCGGCCCCTGCGCCGGCAGCAGATGCGCCAGGTCGTCGATTACATGTGCGAGCGGGGATGCGGAGGTCGAGGGGTTCTCGGTGCCGGGTCGATGGGACATCAAGCAAGTGCAGCGGTCGCATCGATTATACGCTTCTCATCTTTGTTCTTCTCTTCCTTTCGGGATGCGGATTCTTCCCAGTCGCGCTCGAACACGTCGCGCAGCTTCCTGGCGACCGAGTGATTGGTGATGAGGACGCCGACCTCGCGTCGATGATCCAGCTCCAGACGGCGAAGGCTCTGACTCCCGACGAAGGCGTACGCGCCGTCGCGGACGATGGCGCGCACGTGCAGCCGCAGATCGCGAAGCGCGCGAACTTCGATAGGAGCGCTGTTCTTGAACTTCCCGATCACGCGGACATCCAGCCCTGACGATGCCTGCTGCTTGAGCAGCTTCACGAACGCGCGGTCCTGCAGGTTCATGTCGTAGACGAGCAACTGCTGCTTCGCGCCCTTCACGAACGACATCAACACTTCGCGTGCGTTCTCGGGGCTCACGACCAGATGCGTGCGCTTTGGCGTGAACGGCTGCCTGGTGCTGTCGGCCTCGAAGAGGGCGACCGCTTCGTTGACCGCCTTCTTGTCCCGCGTCGAGATGCCGAAGCTGCGGCTCTTGATGGTGTCGACCTTCGTGAAGTTGAAGCCGAAGAGATGCAGCTTGTCGTCGACCACCATGAACTTGCCGTGATAGCGCACGAAATCATCGCCGGTCCGTGCCACGGTCACACCGGCTTCGAGCAGGCGCTGTTCCAGCTTGCGCAGCCGGGCCTGTCCTCCGTGGTTGGTGTGGGCCACCAGCACACGGGCCCGCACGCCGCGCTGCACCGCGGCCGCCAGCGCCTTCTCGATGTCGGGCCGATCGATTCTGAAAATCGCGACATCCACGCGTCGCCGTGCGCCGCGGATCGCGCGCACGACGGGTGCCAGGCCCGCGTCGGGTTGGATGATCAGGTTCATGCGGCATCCTTCTCGGGCAGCGGCCGCGCCTTGGTTTCTTCCTTCCACTCGACCGACGCCTTGCCGTGTGGCGCGAGCGCGCTGAGCGCCGCCGTCATCCGCTCGGTATTCAGCGAGTTGTTCGCGCTGATCAGATACGACAGCTCGTCATCCGCGGTCGTTCTGAGCTCGAACATGGTGTGACCTCTCCGGAGAATGCGCTCGATATTCCGGCGGTGCTCCGGCGTGTGCTCGCCGAGCTTGATCGTCAGCAGGAAGGTACGCACCCGGTTTTCGAAGCCTTCGATGATCCAGAGCGTCACGCACAGAAAGAACGTGGACACGGTCGCGATGCCGAAGAGGCCGACACCGGACGCGAGCCCCACCGAAAGCGCTGCCAGCATGACGACGGCGTCTTTGGGGTCCTCGATCTTCGCGCGGTAGCGAATGAGATTCGCGGCGCCGGCAATGCCGAAGGCGCGCGCCAGGCTGGCGCCGACGATCAGCATGATCAACGCGCCGACGATCGCCAGGACGATCTGCGTTTCGATCACGGCTGGATCGCGCGGCGGCGATCCCGTACGGCGGGGACGAAGGGCAAGCGCGGTGCCGAGAAGAGCCGCCCACGGAAGCCGGATTGCCACTTGTCCGAGGCCGGCACGCAGGTTCTCCCAGATCGCTTCTGGCGCAAACTGCAGGCTGCTGTCGCCAGCCGCCGGTGCCTGCTGCGAAGGTGTGGGCACCTGCTGGTCGGATGTCGAACCGCGCTGGGCTCGCAGGGCGGCGGTGCTGCCCACGATGATCAGCACGACGACGATGACGTGCCACGGTGCGCGCGTCATGCCTGGTCTCCCGCTCGCGCCGCCACCAGCGGTCGCAGCGCGAGACCCTCTTGAATCTTCGCGCGAATCTTTCTGATGTAACGCTGCCGGATGTCCGGTGCGTACCCTCCCGCGCGGAAGGCCGCGTCGAGCTGTGCGTCACGCAGGCGGTTCATCAGCGCGCAGGCCCAGATCACGTCGGCGATGCTCAGACGTTCGAGGATCTCTCCGTGGCGGCCTCGATAGTTGAGCTGCACCATGGCGCCTTCCACGTCCTTGATCAGGGTCGTCGATTCGAAGTCGTCGATGTTGTTGCGTGTGCCGACGGGGATCGGAAAGACACGCGGCTTGCCGAGCGAGGCCCCGAGATCCTGGACGACGTAGCGGCGCGAGGGCTCGCTCCGCTCCCCGATCTTGTAGATGCGGTTGTTACTGGTCTTCAGATCCCAGTTGGCGAGCAGCAGGTTGATCGCGATGAGGCCCTGCATGGGCGCGGTTCCTGCGAACGGGTTGTCGACCCACTTCCACTCTCCGTCCGAGTTGTGATCGGACTGCAGGCGGAACCGCGCCGGGTCGCCTTCGTACTTCCAGTTGCCGACCAGCTGCCATCCGGTCACGTAATAGGTCTCCGGCTGGTGATAGCCGAGTGCCCAGAGAATGCGTGAGAGCACGACCTCGGACTGTGCTTCGGGGCCGACTTTGATGCTCCATTTGCGTTTATCGGGGCCGACGACGTCGTAGCCGCGGCTATAGCCGCTGTCATCGCGCTTGACGACCGTGTAGGGCATGTTCGTCGTCGGTGCGGTCACCGCTCGACCCGGCCCCCACAGCAGATCGCGGCGACTCAAATCCCCGGGATCCGTCCACAGCTGCAGCATTGGCGGGGGACTCTTCTGGCGATGCTGGACGCGGGTCTGCTGCAGCGTCGGTGCGCACGAAGCGGCCGTGCACACGACGATGACGAGGCCAGCCCTGCATGCGACGCGAAAGCGATTCATGAGACCTCCTACTGTGAGGAGCGGGTCTTGTCGTCCGGGCGCTTCGGGTCCGGAGCGAGGGCCAAGTGACCGGCATCGACAGGTTTGCCGCCGCGCGACAGCGCTTGAAACCGGATGGCGTCCTTGTCGAGTTCGGCGAGCATGAACGTGAAGTCGCGATCGAACCCCGCAGCCGTCAACGTGGTCTTCTTGATGTCGCCTTTGGCGATCTTCGCCGAGCCACCTTCAGTGAAGTAGTAGATGCCCTTCTGCGGCTTGATGCGTTCGTAGAAATGTTCGTGTCCCGCGAAGACGACATCGACGCCGTACCTGGTGAAGAGCGGCTCGAGCTGCGTGCGCAGGTCGGTCTCCGACCCGTGTCTGCCACCGGACGAGTAGAGCGGATGATGGAAGTACGCGATCTTCCAGTGGTCGGTCGATCGTGAGAGCTCGCCCTCGAGCCATTTCAGCTGCTTTTCATCCATGTAGTTGCTGTCGAGGGCGAAGAAGCGCGCATTGCCCTTGGTGTAGGTGTAGTACCGCTCGCCGTTCATGTTGAACGGCTTGTAGAAGCGCTGTGTCGGGTCGTCGTGGTTGCCGAGCGTGGCATAGAAGGGCACCTTGGCATCGAGCAGCGTCTGATACGGCTTCTCGAACTTCTGCACGAAGTCCTGCGGTCGTTCGGAGCCGTAGATGTTGTCGCCGACCATGATCACGAACTCGAACGGAAACGTCGCCCGTGCCGTGGCCAGCTGCTTCCCGATGTCGAACTGCGACTGCGTGCCGGTCCCGGTGTCGCCGATGACGGCAAACAGGACTGCGCCCTTGTCGGCTGGCGGTGTGACGGCCGGTGGCAGCGTGGGGCCCGACGTCGCGGTCGTGGTACCAGGCTCTGTCGGCACCTGTGTCGACGGAGGTGGGGGCGTTCGAGAGGTGCTGGTGGCCGATCCCGGCCGCGGCGGCGTCTGCTGCGCGGACGGCGATGTCGCCCGCTCGGCGACGAGATCGGTGGGGGCACATGCGGACGCCGAAACAAGGGCGATCGCGAGTATGAAGAGAGAGAGTCGATGACGAACGTGCATGGTCCTACGTCTCCCCTCGTGGCACCACGTTGAACAGCGCATCGAGGATCAGGTTCGCGTCACGATCGCGCAGCAGCAGATGGCGATCGACGAGCCGGTACTCGAGGTCATCGGGCAGCATCGGCAGGTTGACGAGCAGGTTCGGCGGCACCGTCAGCAGCGGCAGCGTGGTCGGGTAGGGTTGATTGATGGTCACGCGGGTGCCGGCCGGCAGCTCTTCGAAGACCGCTTTGCGATCGATCCGACTCCGATGCTTCCAGTCCGCGGCGATGATCTGTGTGAAGAGCGGCACCATGTCGGCGCCGAAGATGTCACCCGGCTTCGCGCCCTTGCGTGCGGCCGCGATCGCCGAACCCAGGGCTTTCTCGCGCGCGTTGATCTTGGCGGGATCGCCGGTCTCACTGACCTCGGGGATCTTCTTCGTCAGCTCACCGCGCAGCTTCAAGTACTCCTGAATCCGCTTCTGAAAACCGGCATTCGCTTGCGCTACAGGATTCACCTGATGTGGTTGCGCGTGTGTCACCGATGTATTGACACACAACGCCACGAGCATCATTACGACCAGCGTGCGCATCACGCCCCTCCTCGGCTCGCCAGCATCTACCTCCAACCAGGCCGACGAGGTTCACTTCAAGTGACGTGCCACGACTCGGGACACGGAAATGGTGCAGGCGCTCGCGATCGAGCGACATCTTTCACCTCGTGACGTGATGGATGAGTTTTAAAGAGAGACCCGAATGGAACTCGTACAATGCCGGCGCTGCGCTCAATTGGGACGGTCGCAGGAACGGAGGTTGCGGAGGAAACGGATTAACAGGAGGAACGGAGAAGCGGAGAAATCCTAGTCTCCGTTCCTTCGTTTCTCCTGTTAATCCGTTTCCTCCGCGCCCTCCGATTCCTGTATCAGTGAGACGACGACGCGAAGACTACTGCGCGCGTTCGGGCTGGCCGGCGGTGCGAATCGGATTGTGCGGGGGGATGACGGAATCTCGGACCCGCGCGACGGCGCGTCCGACGGCGAGCGACGCGTCGAAGAGTCGTCCCACCGGCAGGCCCCCCGGCAGTCGATGCCGCGAGATCGCGGCGAGCCCCGCGGAGGCGACGCACCCGCAGTTCGAGCAGTCAGGCTTGCCACCGAACTGGCAGGGCGTGATCCGGTGTTCCAGATCCGACGAAAAGCACTCGGTCGTTTTAGCGAACGTGCACTCGTCAGGCGAGTGCGGCGGTTCGGCGTACGCCTCCAGCATCGGCTCAGGCGCGTGCAGCTTCGCATAGGTGGGCCGCAGCCGCCGGATCTCCGCGATGAGGCCAGCGCGATCATCGGCCGTCAACCGCTCGACCGACAGCTCGCCCACCTGCGGAGTGTACATGCTGATCCAGATCAAACGCGTATGCACGTTCGCCTGCCAGAAGGCGAGGAACTCCTCGAGGTATCCCGGCCGACGCACCTGCTGTCGCGTCACGGTGCAGTGCACCGTCATCTGATGCCCTTCGATGTGTTTGAGGATCCGATCGTAGGTTGCGGGCTTCCGCCGCTCATCGTGTTCCGGCTGCAGGCCGTCGATCGACACGACCATCTGGAGCCGCGGCAGACGGGACCATTCCTGCGGAATCGGGCGGACGGCGCTCGTGACGATCTGCGACTGAATACCGCGCTCGGCCAGCATCGGCAGGATCGTACTCAGCTCACGATAGCGGACCAGCGGCTCGCCGCCGACGATCGATACGTACAGCGGCTGGTGACGATCGACGAGCGCCATGAAGCGCGAGACGAGCTCGTCACCCTTGTAGTCGGCGAGACCGCGCAGTGTCACCGCACCTCCGAGATGCTCGTCGCCGTAGGCGTAGCACCCGGGACATCGCAGGGGGCATTCCTTGGTTATCTCGATCGAAAGACTGGGACGACGGCCCGAGAGAATCCGGGCCCACGCTTGAACCAGATCTCTCGCGCCGACGGCAGGTGCAGTCATGTGATCTTCTATTATGCGTGCGATTCACGTGGGGGTGGACACAAAACACGAGCTCGCGCGTTATCCTTCTTGTGCATGGACAGGGAGGTGCACCTGCCGCGCATCGAGCGGCGACGATCGAAGCTGCATGGCTGGGGTGTGTTCGCGCTTCAGCCGATCAACAAGAACACCCGCATCGTCACCTACGACGGTGAGCTGATCAGCCACAAGCAAAGCCTCCGGCGTGAAACGAAGTATCTGAAGCGTGGCGAGATCTGGTGCTTCACCGTGAACCGGCGCTGGGTACGCGATGCGCAGGTTGGCGGCAACATCGCGCGCTTCATCAATCACGCATGCCGGCCCAACTGCTACAGTCAAATCACCGGGCACGACATCTGGATCCGCGCCGGCCGGAACATCCTGCCGGGTGAAGAGCTCACGTACGACTACCACACCGATGGCGAGCAGGTAATTTCGTGCAACTGCCGCCCCGGGTGCACGCGCAAACTGTGACGACACGAGTGGACCGCTCTGCGGCTGGTTGCGTGAGTTCTGCACTCGTTGCGACCCGCGTCGCGGTCCAAGCGGCGCGAAGCGCGCCTAGAGATGCTGTCGACCAGCCAGGGGGCTCCACGGGGATATCAAGGGTCGGAGCCCGTTGGCTGGTCGCGACCGTGGTGGTGGCGGTCGGCATGAGCGGCGCGTTCGGAGCGAGAACACCTGCCCAGGCCACGCCGACCGATCGCGATCTCGAACGCGCCAGCGGCGGACGAACGCTCGCGATCGGTTCGGTCGCGACCGGCGCCGTGTCGTCGATTCCGCTCGAACTGTACGTGGCACGCGTGCTGGCTGGGGAAGGCGAGCCCAACGCTGCCGATGCGGCGCAGCAGGCGCTCGCGGTCGCGATCCGAACCTACGCCGTAGTGAACGCCGGCAGACACCGGCGCGAAGGGTTCGACCTGTGCGATACCACGCACTGTCAGGTCCTGCGCGCGGCGACCGAGTCCTCGCGTCGCGCCGCGCTCGCCACCACCGGCCGCGTCCTCACGCTCGACGGTAGACCGGTCGAGATCTTCTACTCCGCCTCGTGCGGCGGCCGGTCGGAGAGTGCGGCTGACGTGTGGCCCGGTGCCGGCCAGTTCTCGTATCTCAAATCCGTTCCCGACGATGTGCACCAGGACGAAATGCCGTGGGTGCTCGAGATGAGTCTGCGGGAGATTCGGCAGGCGCTCGCCCGTGTCGGGTTCGGAGGCGGGCGCCTGAAAGACATCGGTATCGACGGACGCACGGCATCGGGTCGAGTGGCGCGTCTTCACCTCTCGGGCCTGCGGCCCGATTCGATCGCGGGGGATCCGTTCCGCAAGGCGATCGGCGCGCGAGAGCTTCGCAGTACCGCGTTCTCGATGACGCGGCACGGTGACAAGGTGCGCTTCACCGGCGTCGGCTACGGACATGGCGTCGGCATGTGCGTGATCGGTGCGGGAAAACGCGCCCGTCGCGGCGAAAGCGCGGAAGCGATCCTGAGGCAGTATTACCCCGGACTGAAGCTGGCGAGCCTCGACGGCCGCGCGCTCGACACGCGCGTCCCGTCAACCCCCAGCGCAGCGACGGCTGCACCGGCTCCCGTTGGTGCTCCGGCTCGCGTGCCGACCATCGTGGTGCACGTGCCGAAGGGATCATCGGTGCCAGAGTCCGAAGTGGAGCAGATCGCGATGCGGGCGCATGCATCGCTGTCGAAGACGCTTGGCACCACCGTCGCGCCCGTGACGATCGAGCTGCACGGATCGCTCGACAGCTTCCGCTATGAGACCGGCCGTCCCTGGTGGGTGAGCGCAGCTGTGACCGGCACGACGCTCGACCTTGCGCCGGCCCCTCTGCTCGCACAGCGTGAAGGGGTCGAGATGACGATTCGCATGGCCATGGCCGAACTGCTGGTGTCGAAGGCGCTCGCCGACCGCCCGGTCTGGGCCCGTGTCGGCGCAGCCCGCTACTTCGCCAGGCAGACGCCAATAGCACCGCCGCCCAAATCGATCACCTGTCCTGTCGATGCTGAGTTGCGGATGGCGGTATCCGCTACGGCCCAGCGGGAAGCGGAGCAACGGGCCGAGCGGTGCTTCGCCTACGCACTTTCCAGGACCGGGGATTGGAAGGCGGTCAAGTAGGCTCGGGCTTAATCCTTCTGCGGCAAAGGGGGCCTATAATTGCTTAATGCTGATCAAACAGGCGCCTGACATCCGTTCGTCCGAAATAACTCCAAAGAACGTGTACCTGAGGCGTCGGGAGTTCATCCAGGCGTCGGCGGCGGCTCTGGTGGCTGCCGGCATGGGCACGTTCGCCGATCATGTGGCCGCGCAAGGCGGTGGCCTGCCGAAGTTGCCGAACGTGAAGAAGAGTCCGCTCAGCACCACCGAGGCGCCAAGCCTGTACGACCACGTCACCAGCTACAACAACTTCTACGAGTTCGCGCCCGGTGCGGGCGATGGCCCGAAGCAGAACTCGAAAGGCTTCAAAGCCCGTCCCTGGAAAATCAAGATCGACGGCGAGGTTGCCAAGCCCGGCGACTACGACGTCGACGACTTGATCAAGCAGAACGCGCTCGAGGAGCGCGTCTATCGCTTCCGCTGCGTCGAGGCGTGGTCGTTCGTGATTCCGTGGATCGGCATTCCAATGGCCGACATCATCAACAAGGTGCAGCCGACCGGAAAAGCGCAGTTCGTCGAGTTCACCACCGCGATGGACACGGGCAAGTTCCCGATGCAGAGAACCGATCTGCTCGAGTGGCCGTACATCGAAGGGCTTCGTCTTGATGAGGCGAAGCATCCGTTGACACTGCTCGCTGTCGGCCTTTATGGTGAGATCCTGCCAGCACAGAACGGCGCCCCGATTCGTATGGTCATCCCCTGGAAGTACGGTTTCAAGGGTGCGAAATCGCTGGCCCGAATCCGCTTCGTCGAGAAGCAGCCGCTGAACACATGGCAGAAAATGGCGCGCAACGAGTACGGCTTCTACGCGAACGTGAATCCGATGGTGGATCACCCGCGGTGGAGTCAGGCACGCGAACGCCGGCTCCCGAGCTTCGTCGCCAACCGGAAGACGGAAATGTTCAACGGCTACGCCGATCAGGTGCAGGGCCTGTACGCCGGACTGGATTTGCGCAAGAATTTTTGAAGCCAGTCACGGTCGCCAAGATCCTGGTCTTCGCCGCGGCGTGCCTGCCCGCCGCGGCGCTGGCGTACAAGTTCTACCGATACTTCTACGGCGGCGACTTCAACGCACTCACGGCCAACCCGGGCGATTACATCACCGACTTCACCGGGGACTGGACGCTCGCGTTCATCAGCATCTCCCTGTCGATCACGCCGCTGCGCCGCCTGACCGGCTGGAACCAGGCGATCAAGTTCCGGCGCATGCTCGGCCTGTTCGCGTTCTTCTACGTCACGCTGCATCTGCTGACCTGGATCGTCTTCGTGCATTACTTCGAGGTCAGCTTCATGATCGAGGACGTCTTCAAGCGGCCGTTCATTACCGTCGGCATGGCCGCGTTCGTCATCCTCTTCAGCCTCGCGATCACGTCGAACCGCTTCTCGATCAGAAAGCTCGGACGTCGCTGGCAGACGTTGCATCGACTGGTGTACGTCGCCGCGATTCTGGGTGTCATCCACTTCTGGTGGCTGGTGAAAGCGGACATCACGCTGCCCCGGCGCTGGGCCGTCGCGGTTGCGCTGCTGCTTGGCTTCCGCATCTGGTGGACGCTGCGCCCGCGGTTCCTCGCCCAGCGTCGCGCGCGGGTCACCCGCGTCTGACCGATCTCACTGACCGCTTGCCTTTCTGCCATCGACGATGGCATCGTCGTCGTCATCATGGCCAAGGCAAGGCGTCTGAGCACCGAGGAGTATTTTCAGTATCCCGAGACCACAACGCGCATGGAGCTGGTCTTCGGCGTCGTGCGCGAGCCTCCGGCTCCCCGCTGGGGACATCAGACGGTGGTGACCCGTCTCACCGCCCTGCTCGAACCATTCGTCCGTGATCGAGGCCTCGGTCGCGTATGCGTCTCGCCGGTCGATGTCGTGCTCGACGTCGAGCGTGCGCTGATCGTGCAGCCGGATATCGTCTTCATCTCGACCGGGCGGATGTCGATCGTGCGCGATCGAATCTTCGGTGCGCCCGATCTCACGATCGAGGTGCTGTCGCTGGGCACGGTGCTTCGAGATCGCACGGTCAAGCTCGATTGGTACCGGAGATACGGTGTGCGGGAGAGCTGGCTGGTCGATGCGCCGAGGCAGCAGATTGAAGTGATCGATCTCGCGGCCCGCGGCGAGCCGTGCTCGACGTTCGAGAAACGCGATCGGATTCGCTCGAGTGTCATCGGTGATCTGCCATTCACGGTGGCGTCGATCTTCGAATGACTCCTGAGGAACGGAGTTGGGCGGAGGAACGGATTAACAGGAGAAACGGAGAAACGGAGGACGAGCGGAACCGACCCGGCATCCAAGCATGTGCGCGCGGACCCACCGATGCCGGCATCGTTCGCAACGATGTTGCCTGCGTTTGACCTCCGTTTCTCCTGTTAATCCGCTTCCTCCGTCCCCTCCGTTCCTTCCGTCCCTTCCGTTTCCTGCAGATTTGCGGAAAATCACTCTCTTTGGTCTCTTGACTCGCGGCCGCCACGCGCCCAAGATTTGGCCGGTGAGGACGATTCCCATGACCAGACAGCTGCGCCTCTTATCTACCCTTGTTCTGACCGCGATCTTCGTCGTTGGATTTGCGGCGGCGGCCCGCATGCAGACCGCGCAATCGAGGGTGGCGAATGCCGTTGGCGGAACGGCTACCTACACGCCCGCGAAGACACCGTGGGGTGATCCCGATCTGCAGGGCACGTATACGAACAAGGACGAGAACGGCATCCCGATGGAGCGTCCGAGCCAGTTCGAGGGCAAGAAGCTCGAGGACGTGGACGACTCGTCGGAGTTTGCCGACATCGTCAAGGAGCGCAACGAGCGTGCGCTTGCCAGCGCGGCGGGCATCGGTGGGCGTGATACAGGCGCGGGCCCGGTGCACTGGTACGAGCACTACAACGCCAAGAACAGCCGGGCGTGGCTCATCACCGATCCGCCAGACGGAAAGATCCCGGCGTTGACGCCGGCGGCGCAGAAGGCCGCTGCGGCACGCCAGGCGGCGGTTGCGGCGCGTCGCGCGAGCGGCCACGGCGACGCCGACTCGTGGGAAGACCGCAGTCTCTACGATCGCTGCATCACGCGCGGCATTCCCGGATCGATGATGCCGGCGATCTACGGCAACGCGTACGACATCACGCAAGGCCCGGGCATTGTCGCTATCCGTTACGAGATGGTGCACGAGGCGCGCGTGATCCCGCTCGACGGCAGCGCGCGTCCCGGGAAGGCCATCGAATCGTATATGGGCAACGCTCGCGGACGCTGGGAAGGGAACACCCTCGTCGTCGAGACGAAGAACTTCAGCGATCGCGGCGCGTACCGCAACGCCAATCCCGACAGCTTCATGCTGGTCGAGCGGTTCACGCCGGTCGCGCCCAACAAGATTCAGTGGTCGGTCACGATCAACGATCCCTCGACGTGGACGCGCCCCTGGACCTATACGATGCAGCTGACCAAGGACTCCAGCCAGCCGCTCTTCGAGTACGGCTGTCATGAGGGCAACTACGGGCTGCGCAACATCCTGAGCGCGGCGCGCGCGGAAGAAGCGGCCGCGAAAAAGAGCAAGTGACGACGATGCGACGTGCGGTGAGTGCGGCGCTGCTGGTCGGTCTGCTCGGCGGAACGCAGCTGAGCGCGCATCACTCCTTCGCGATGTTCGACACCGCGAAGCGTGTGACGCTCGTCGGCACCGTGACCGCCTTCGAGTGGACGAACCCGCACGTCTATATCGAGCTCGATGTGCCCGGCGAGAAGGGCGCCGTCAAACACTGGAGCGTGGAGCTGGGAAGTCCCAGCATCCTGATGCAAGGAGGCTGGAAGTTCAGCGACGTCAAGGTGGGCGACAAGCTGACCGCCGTGATCAACCCGCTGCGGAACGGCGATGCGGGTGGGCTGCTGTCGCAGGTGACGTTGCGAGACGGCCGGGTGCTCGGTAACGGCCCCGGCCCGGGCGGGCGGCAGTGAAGCGCATCGCGGCGGGGGCCTCGCTGTTGCTCGCCCTCTTCGTCTCTGCGGGATTTGCGGCTCGTGAGGGCCGCCTTCAAGTAAATCGTGGGGGCCGCCTTCAGGCGGCCCAATCCCCGGCCCAAACCACGACATCGGCGAACCCCGATCTCTCCGGGGTCTGGGCGCCGTATCGCCCCGGGCGCGGCGCCGATCCTGCGCTGACTCCACCGCCACCAAGCCCGATCGTGTTGAAGCAGCAGTACGCGAAGCCGTACGCGGCGAGGCGTGCGGCGGAGGATGAAGCCACCAAGCGCGGCGAACCGCTCGCGACCGCGGCGGTGAGCTGCGTGCCCTACGGGATGCCGCGCATGATGGCGGTGGCGCTCTACCCGGTCGAGATCATTCCGCAGCCGAAACAGATCACGATCATCACCGAAGCCTTCAGCGAAGTGCGGCGCGTCTACATGGATCAGCCGCAGCAGCCGATCGACGAGGTCCCGCCTGGTTACTACGGTCACTCGGTCGGCCGGTGGGACGGGAACACGCTGGTGATCGACACGGTCGGCATCAAGGAGTCGGTGCTCTCGTATCAGATGCTGCCGCACAGCAGCCAGATGCGCATCACGGAACGCATCCGCCTGCTCACTCCCGACATGCTCCACGATCAGATTACGATCGAAGATCCGATCGTCCTCGAGAAGCCGGTCGTCTACACACTCGCGTATCGACGGATGCCGAACTACAAGATGGTCGAGTTCATCTGCGAGAACAATCGGGAATACGTCGACGAGAAGGGCGCAGTCAGAATGAAGGTCAGGGACAAGTAATGCAAAATGCAAAATTCGAAATGCAAAAGGTGCTTGTCGCTGCGATTCTCGCGTTGAGCATGGCTGTCACGCTGGCGGCGCAGGCACCGCAGACGCCAGCACCCGATGTACAACTGAGTCCGCTTGCGCCGGCCAACCTCGCCAAGCCGCGACCCAAGCCGCCATTCGATCTCACGGGGACGTGGTTCATCGATCTCGGCAGCCCGAACTCATGGCGCTTCGGTCCGCCACCGCCGGCGAACAAGCTGACCCCGGCCGCGCAGGTGCACTTCGACGCGATGAAGAAGGCACAGGCCGAAGGCAAGGTGTATCGCGACGACATCGGGCAGTGCTGGCCGGCGGGATTGCCGCTCATCATGACGCGGGTGTGGCCGGTCGCGATGATCCAGATGCCGACGGCGATCTACATGGTCAGCCACTTCATGAACAGCCTGCGCGTGATCTACCTCGACGGCCGTCCTCATTCCGATCCCGACGTCGTGGTCCGCACGTTCAACGGGGAGTCGATCGGGAAGTGGGAAGGCGACACGCTGGTCGTCGACACGACTCACTTCGTGAACGATCACCACTGGATCGACACCGGCGTCATCGCGACCGACGCCCTCCACATCGTCGAACGCATCCGGCTGCTGAAGGGCGGCGGCGTGCTCGAGATCGAATACACGCTGACCGATCCCAAGAGCTGGGAGGGCGAGATGAAGTGGACGAAGCGATGGAACCGGGTCGACGATCAGGAGATCACCGAGGTCGAGTGCCTGCCCGATCTCAACTCGCACATTCCGAGCACGCAGTCGAAGGAGAACGTCCGATGAAAACCTTGCTCGCCGTCTCGCTTGCCGCATTGTTGCTCGTGGCGACCGGAGTCGCCGAGGCGCACCACTCCGCGGCCGGCATCGATCGGACGAAGTCGGTGACGCTCGTCGGCACCGTCAAGCAGTTCGGCTGGACCAATCCGCACTCCTGGATGGAAGTGGACGTGCACGACGAGAAGGGCGCCACCGTCACCTGGAAAGTCGAGATGACGTCGCCCGCGTATCTCGTGAAGGCGGGGTGGAAGTCGACGACGCTGAAGCCGGGCGATGAGGTGAAGGTGTCGGTCCGCCCGCTGCGCGATGGCACGCCGGGAGGCCTGTTCGTCTCGGTGACCCTCGCCGACGGCCGCACGCTCACCGAGCG
>DATFRP010000233.1:0-18222 GCA_035263125.1 Vicinamibacterales bacterium | reverse complement strand
GCAGTGGCACAGACGGCGCATCACGCGGCGGTGACGTCGGCTGCTGTGACGCTGCACCAGGACATGCGCAAGTTGTGGACGGATCATGTCGTGTGGACGCGGCAGTACATCGTGGCGGCGATCGGCGATCAGCCCGACGCGCAGGCGGCAGCCAACCGGTTGATGAAGAACCAGGAAGACATCGGCGCCGCAGTGGCAACGTTCTACGGCAAGCCCGCCGGGGACAAGTTGACCGGGCTTCTCAAGGAGCACATCTCGATTGCGGTCGACCTGATCAAGGCCGCGAAAGCGGGCGACAAGGCGTCGCAGCAGCAGGCGGATGCGAAGTGGCATCGCAACGGTGAAGCGATCGCAGCGTTCCTCAGCGGCGCGAACCCGAACTGGCCGCGTGCCACGCTGGTCGAGATGATGAACACGCATCTGTCGACGACGACGGACGAAGTCGTCGCGCGGCTGACGAAGAACTGGGATGCGGACGTGCGGGCATTCGACACGGTCTACGCGCACATCCTGACGATGTCGGACGCGTTGTCCGACGGGATTGTGAAGCAGTTTCCGGGAAAATTCTGACGGTGCTTGTCCGACGACGGTCGGTGCGATCCCTCTGACGATCCGTCGGTGCGATCCCGTCCGACTATCGTGCAGCAGGATCGCACCGACCGACCATCGTCAGAAGGCATCGCACCGACCGTCGTTATCGGGCGGTGCGCCGTCCAATCCAAAACCGCGGGCCCGGCCCCGCCTGTCCAACCGCATCCCCGGGATTGGCGAGCTGACACTGATGCAGCGTGAGGCATCCGCACCCGATGCACTGCGTCAGTCCTGCCTTGAGCCGCTGCAATTCCTCGATTCGATCGTCGACCCGCCGTGTCCAGCTGGCCGACAGCTTCCCCCAGTCGGATCGCTCGGGCACGCGGTTGTGGGGCAGCTTCGAGAGCTCGACGGCGATCTCGTCGAGCGACAGCCCGATCTTCTGCGCGAACACGATGAACGCGATCCGCCGCAGCACCGCGCGCAAGTACCGCCGATGACCCGAGCCGGCACGCTCGGACGTGATCAGCCCGCGCGATTCGTAGAACCGCAGGGCGGACGCGGCGACGCCGCTGCGCCGCGCGACCTCGGTGATGGTCATGAGATCCGACATGGCAGAGATGGCGGCTTGACTTAAAGTTGACTTTAACTTGTAGCCTGTGAGGCGTCAATCACAGGAGCGGTCATGTCTGAACCATCTCTCGCAGGACTCAGGGTCGCGATTACCGGTGGAACGTCAGGCCTCGGGCTCGCGCTCGTCCGACGCTTGCTCGACCGGAAAGCTCACGTGGCGTTCGTGGCGCGCGGGCGGAAGGGGGTCGAGCGCACCTGTCGCGAACGGCCCGATGCCTGCGGCATCGTGGGCGACGTTTCACGCAAGGACGACATTCACCCGATCGCGATTCAGGTGCTCGGGGCCCTGGGTGGGCTCGACGTCCTCGTCAACAATGCGTCCTCACTCGGCCCGGTGCCGCTGGCACCGCTCGCCGACACCGAATGCGAAGACCTCGAGCTCGCGTTCGGCACCAACGTTGTCGGACCGTTTCGCCTGACCAGGGCGCTGCTCGGCGCGCTGGCGGCATCGGCACGCGACGGACGTGCGCCGCTCGTGGTCAATATTTCGAGCGACGCCGCACTCAATCCGTACGCGGGCTGGGGTGCGTACGGCGCCAGCAAAGCCGCGCTCCATCATCTCAGTCGCATCTGGAACGAAGAACTGGCCGCCGAAGGGATTCGCATCGTGTCGATCGATCCCGGCGACATGGATACGCCGCTGCACAGCCTGGCTGTCCCGGATGCCGATCGTTCCCAGTTGAAAAGCCCGGACACGGCAGCGGCGGAGATCGTTCAGCTCATTGCCGCCCATGCGGGCTCGCACGCGGGTGCGTTGGAGATCACTCGATGATCCCGGCCAACGTCGCTGTTCAACGTCCCGTCGACGCCAGGCTTCTCGTCGTCGATGCCGCCGGCTGCGTCACACATCATCGGCGCGCCGACTTTCCCTCGCTCGTGGCGAGCGGAGATCTCGTGATCGCCAACGACGCCGCAACGCTTCCGGCGAGTCTGTCCGGGATCCACGAGGCGACATCGTGTCCGATAGAACTTCGGCTCGCGGGCCGGCGATCGATCCTCGCGCGGGACGTCAGGCGATTCATCGCGGTGGCATTCGGAGCGGGCGACTTCCGTACGCCGACCGAGCAGCGGTCGCTTCCGCCGACGATCAGGCCTGGCGATGCACTGCAGCTGGGCCCGTTGCGTGCGCGCGTCCGGAACGTACTGGGTCATCCCCGGCTGATCGAGATCGACTTCGACGGTTCCGTCGAGGGAATCTGGGAGGGGCTCGCCCGGCATGGCTGTCCGATCCAATACGCATACCTCGGACAGCCGTTGGCGATTTGGGATACATGGACACGAATCGCGAGTCTTCCCGTGGCGTTCGAGGCCCCGTCGGCGGGGTTCATCCTCGACTGGCGGGTGATCGCCGCGTTACGCGCCCGGGGCGCCACCTTTGCGACGATCACGCACGCCGCGGGCATTTCCTCGACCGGTGATCCCCACCTCGACGCGCTCCTCCCGCTGGACGAGCCGTACGACATTCCCACATCGACAGCGGCGCTCATCGATGCCACTCGCCGCCGCGATGGACGCATCATTGCGATCGGCACAACCGTCGTTCGCGCCCTGGAAGACGCCGCCGCACGCGATGGCTGCGTACGCTCAGGCCCCGCGGTGGCAACGCTGCGTGTCGGTCCGCTCACGCCGCTGCGAATCGTCGACGCACTGGTCACGGGCCAGCACGAACCCGGCACCAGTCACTTCGAACTATTGCGAGCGTTCCTGGATGACGAGGCGCTTGGTCACGCCGCGCGGGAGGCCGAGGCCTACGCGTATCGCACGCACGAGTTCGGCGACTCTCTTTTTGGTGCTAATCGAAATGCAAAATTCAAAATGCAAAATGCAAAAGCATTGGAGTCCTTCGAAGGATCACCCGGCTCTCTTGCCTCTTGAATTTTGCATTTTGCATTTCGCATTTTGCATTGTCTACGGATGCACCGGCATCGTCCGTTTGCCGTCGACGATTGGCGGGAAGTCCCTGACCTCGTCGTAGGCTTCGGTGATGAACCGGTCTTTGCTCTGCTGCGTGTCGCCAAGCGTCGTCTTGTCGTACGGCGCGGTCAGGTTCGCGGCCAGCACTTCTTTCAGCGACTTGCCCTGATCGCGCAGCATTTTCACCTTGGCGAGGATGTCCACCAGCATGGCGCGATAGGGCAGGAGGTCCTCTTTCTTCACCAGCGTTCCATGACCGGGGACGAGCGTCGTGTCGGCGTCCGCCAGTTTCTCGATGAGATCGACCGCGTCGAGCATGCCCCTGATCGATCCGCCATTGGCTTGATCGGCGAACGGGTAGCCGAAGTTCCGGTAGAAGTCCTCGATGTAGATCACGTTCGCCTTCCGGAAGCGCACGATCGTGTCGCCGGCGGTGTGTGACGGCATCATGGGGATGAAGTCGACGGTCTCCCCGTTCATCGTGAACGTCACCGCCGGTTGACCGGGCGCGCTGGCGCTGTAGTTGTAGGTCACGACCGGCACGGCGGTCATATCGATGGTTGGCGCGGGCTGGCCGCCGGCACGTACTGGCGGGCGCACCATCTCGTTGCGCAGGTTCTCCTGCGAGAAGATCAACGCGCCCTGTTTCGCGAAGAAGGCGTTCGCGCCGGTGTGGTCGCTGTGAATGTGCGTGTTGACGAGAATCTTGATCGGCGCATCGGTGAACGAGCGAATCGCTTTCAGTGTCTTGTCAGCGACCTGCCTGTTCTGCGTGTCGACCATCAGGACGCCGTCGGGTCCGAAGAGTACCAGGGCTCGGCCGCCGGAGGCATCGGGGTGCGCGGGATCGAGTCCCTGCGACCCATGCAGCACGAAGAGATTCGGTGACATCTTCTCCGTCACCGTGACGTCGATCTTGTCCCACGGCGTCTGATAGCCGGGAGGAAACGAGAACGGCCCCTTGCCCGGCGCGATGATCGTCATCGGGTATCGCGCCTCCTGCGTCCGGACGCTCGTGGACGAGGAGGTCAACGCGGCCACGGCCGCCAGTAACCACGCGCGCTTCGTCGTCATAGGCGCGCATCATCGCACAGGCCCGGATCGGAGCGCATCTCCGATCCGGTCGGCCTCTCGTTCTGAGATCGTCGGCCTAGCTTCGCGGCATCAACTTCTCGACGATCTGATCGACAGTGAAGCTCGCCGGCTTCTGGCGCGGCGGGAATTGTTTGAAGCTCTCGATCCACTCGTGAACGACCGCCTGCGCGGCGTACTGGAACGGGACGTGCTCGACGAACCAGTCGTTGTACTTGAAGCTTTCCTCCCCGCGCTCGAACGGATCGGAGCGCAGATCGAACACCTTGGGGATGCGCATCGGAGCCAGCGGCTTGCGCCACACGTCGATACCGGTGGCCGTCTGCTCGGCGAACACGATCTTGTACTGGGCGATGCGCAGCGCCATCAGGTCACCATCGTCACTCCAGTAGAGGAAGCCCTTGCGCGGCGATTCCTTTTCCTTGCCGGAGAGGAACGGGAGCAGGTTGTAGCCGTCGAGGTGAACCTTGAAGGTGGTGTCGCCGATCTTGTAGCCGTTCTTCACTTTCTCGACAAGGTCGGGCTCGCCGGCCGCCGCGGCGAAGGTGGGGATGAAATCCTGCAGCGAACAGATGTCGTTGATCACTCGGCCTGGCTCGATCACGCCGGGCCAGCGCATCACGCACGGCACCCGCCAACCACCCTCCCAGTTCGTGTCCTTCTCGCCGCGGAATGGCGTCGCGCCGCCGTCGGGCCACGACATCACTTCGGCTCCGTTGTCGGTCGTAAAGGCAACGATCGTGTTATCAGCGATGCCGAGGTCATCGAGCTTCTTCAGAAGCTGACCGACGTAGCCATCGAGCTCCACCATGCCGTCCGGGTAGAGGCCGTGCCCGGTCTTGCCCACTGATGACGGCTTCAGGTGTGTGAAGACGTGCATCCGGGTGGTGTTGAAGTAGCACAACCACGGCGCACCTTCTTTGGTCTTGCGATCGATGAAATCGAGTGCGGCGGCAAGGAACTCTTCGTCCACCGTTTCCATGCGCTTTCGCGTGAGCGGACCGGTGTTCTCAATCGTCTGCTTGCCAACCTTGCTGAACACCGGATCGACCGTCGAATCGTCCTTGTCAGTGGCCTTACACTTGAGCACGCCACGCGGTCCGAACTTCTTGCGAAAATTCGGATCCTTCGGGTAGTCCGCGTATTCGGGCTCCTCTTCCGCATTGAGGTGATAGAGGTTGCCGAAGAATTCGTCGAAGCCGTGGACCGTGGGCAGGTGCTCGTTGCGATCGCCAAGATGGTTCTTTCCGAACTGGCCGGTGGCATATCCGAGGTTCTTGAGAAACTGCGCGATCGTCGGGTCCTCGGCCTTGAGGCCAAGCGTGGCACCCGGCATGCCGACCTTGGTGAGACCGGTTCGGATCGGCGATTGTCCGGTGATGAAGGCTGCTCGACCCGCGGTGCAACTCTGCTGGCCGTAGAAGTCGGTGAAGTTCGCGCCTTCCTTGGCGATGCGATCGATGTTGGGCGTGCGATAGCCCATGATGCCGTTGTTGTTGCAGCTGATGTTGAACCAGCCGATGTCGTCCGACATGATGAACAGAATATTTGGCTTCGTGCTCTTTGCCATTCCTGACCTCCTGCCCCTTACAGTTTCTCGATGTCGTTCAACTTCCAGGTCTTGTCGAAGAACGGCTCCAGCGGACCGTAGAAACGGAAGATTGGAAACCAGCCTCTTCCAGGAACGGTGCGGATCCAGTTCTTCTCCTGGCCCTTCGGCATCTCGGGACTGAAGTGAATGTCGACGGACCCATCTGAATTGACCAGTGGGCCGGTGTACTGACTGATCGAAGGAAACGGCTGGCCGCTCTGCAGTTCTGATCGGCTCAACGAGTCGTACACAACGGTCGACCAGAAGTTGTTGATGGGAACCTTTGGCAGAACGTGCAGACGATAGTTCTTCGCGCCGTCGAGGAAGTCGCCGCTCGCGTCCTTATAGGTCCACAGATACTGCGAGCCGGCGCCGACGTTCTTGGCAATCATTGCCGGTGAGTTGCCCACAGCCATGTAGTAGACGAACGCGCGCAGGTCGACTTGGAGCACGCCGTCGCGCATGAAATCGTACGGCATGCCGCTGATGGCTTGCCACTGACGATCGGGGTAGTAATAGGTCCCGCGATCGTTCGAGGCGAAACAGTTCGCGCGCGCGATTGCCGCCGCGGCTCGCGCGGCTTCCGAGAGCAGGGCTCTCCGTTTCTCGTCGGGCGCAAACGGTTTGCCTTTCTCGATTCCGATCGCCTGCATCTGGAAGCGCTCGAGCGGCGTGAACACGTCCGCCGGCTCTTCGTTGACGAGCACCTCGAGCTGCTCGAAGAACGCGATCGTGTCGGAGTGAATCGTGTCGATCGCCTGTCCGGATCCGTTCATGAACTCCATCGGCAGCGGGTTATTCGCCCGATCGAGAGGGTAAATCTTGATCTGTTTCATCAGCGCGACGGCCTGATCGGTCTTGCCGTCCACCTTGAAGCCGCGCAGTCCGTAGTTGACCGTGTAGGTCGGCGACTTGACGACGAAGTAGCCGCCCGGGATGGGCCCGTCGTGATCCGGCGGCAGGAAGAGATACTTCCCACCCTGACCCTTATCGGGCCCGAGGTGTCCGATGTCCACGAGAAAATGCTGGAGCATATCCATCGCGAGGCCGAGCATCTTCGGCGGCGCTTCGAGGACCGTTGCGCCGTCGGTCTTCAGATCGAGAAACCCCAGCGAATAGACCGTCTCCGTGTTCGCCGTCAGGAGCAGCGTCTTCGCGTCCATCAGCGTTTCCCAGACGACGACCTGGTTCGAGCGCCGCGCGCCGAACTCCCGCAGGCCACGACGTGACTCGATGATCGCGACCGCGGGCATTTGGGTGAGGTAGACCTCGATTGCGCGATTGAGGGTGAGCTGCTCGAGCAGCGCCTCAGCCGCGTCTCTGGTTGGGTACCCGTTCTTGAACTCGAAATTACCGAATCGTGTCTTGACGGTTTCGCTGTTGACCCAGCCGTGACGATCGGTTGTCGATGACGTCTGTTGCGTGGTGACTGTCTTGGCCATAGCTTCCTCAGTCTCAACTCCGGGGTCCACGCTGCAGCGCGGTCACGGCGCCCGTTCGCCATTCTTCGTGGACAAGGCCACGGAATATCGCGACTCTGCGTGTGAGGTCGTCGGCCTTCGCTGAAAATCATGCGCTCGACGAGAACGCCGACAGAGCAGCATTGAGCCAGAGGCACGACGTGTGCCTGAATCGTTTGGCGGGCGTCGCGCTCGCTGTAACCACCTCGCGAGTGGCGTCACACACCGTTCCGGCGAGCGGAGCGTTCTTCCGGTGGATAGTAGATCTGCGGTTGTTTCGGACGATGGGGACGCTAACCCTGCTTGGGTTCGACCTCGAACGCCTCACCGGCGGGCGCACTCGTTTCTGACACCTGAGTCTCCCGTGCATCGATGTGCGCGTCGGCCGAATCGGGTTCGTCGTGAGTATCGGTGACGCTCGCCCGCGATTGCGTGAGAGGGTTGTCTTTCTCAGGACCGCTGTCGGCCTGATCGCTTTTGTCGAGCACGTCCTTCTCGCTCTCGGGCAGATGCGCGATCTCGGGTTCAGGCTTCGATGGCCGCTTAAGCTCAGGTGTCCGCTTGCGCGGAGTGTCCAGCTCAGGGATGGCACTCATGTTGGACATGCCCGTTCGAGTGTGCAGCTTCTATGCCTCGGCGGCATCAGCCGTTGCGGCCATGTTCCAAGAGAGCGAATGTCCCTGCCTGGTCACAACGGGGCGATCATGACGGCGACGGGCATGGTGAGAACACCCCTCGAGCCTTGCTCAGGCCTGCAGCCTGCATCCTGATTCCTGATTCCTGCTTCTTTGGATGCACGGCACCACCATCACTGTCTTGTGAGCCGTCACGCGCGGGAGGCGAGACTTCGGCTATGGCGCAACTGGAGCCAATCTGCTTCGGCACCGATCGTGCGTAGCCTGTGCAGCCCCCTCTCAACATGCGAGCGCTTACCCATCTCGAAGTGCGTCCGAGGTCTGTGCGTGCGGCCGGTGTGGCCGTGGTCGCCGCGTCCCTGACGATCGCGGCGCCCGGGGCACAGACGGCCATCACGATCACCGTCGATGTCGGCGCGAACCGGCATCCGATCAATCCAAACATCTACGGTGTGGCTCACGCGACCAGCGCGCAACTGAGCGACCTCAATAGCCCGCTGAATCGAAACGGCGGCAACAACACGACGCGATACAACTGGCAGCAGAACGCCGACAACCGGGGAAGCGACTTCTTTTTCGAAAGCATCGGTGATTCGAGCGCGACACAGGGCGAACGCGGCGACACGTTCATTGCCAACGCCAAAGCCGCGAACGCGCAGGCGATGCTCACCATCCCGTTGATCGACTGGGTGGCGAAGGTAGGGCCGGGCCGCAGCAAGCTGGCCAGCTTTTCGATCGCGAAGTACGGGCCGCAGACGGGAAACGACTCGCAATTCATGCCCGATGCGGGCAACGGCATCCGGCCCGGTGGGCAGTACGTCACCGACAACGATCCCGCGGATGCCAACGTGCCGTCGACGTCGCTGCTCGAGCAGCAGTGGGTCCAGCATCTCGTGACGCGATGGGGCACGAATGCGAACGGCGGTCTGCGCTACTACATCCTCGACAACGAGCCGAGCCTCTGGCACGCGACGCATCGCGATGTGCACCCGATCGGGCAGACGCTCGACGAGATTCGCGACAAGATGATCGACTACGCCAAGGGGATCAAAGCGGTCGATCCGTCGGCGTTGGTCGTCGGACCCGAAGAGTGGGGCTGGAGTGGATATCTCTTCAGCGGCTACGACCAGCAGTACGGCAGCACGCACGGCTGGAGCGTCCTCCCTGATCGAACCAACCACGGAGGCGTGGATTATCTGCCGTGGGTGCTTGGTGCGCTCAAACAGAACGACACGGCCAACGGAAAACGGCTGCTCGATGTCTTCACTGTGCACTATTACCCGCAGGGTGGCGAGTTCAGCGACGACGTGTCGACCGCGATGCAGCAGCGCCGGAATCGATCGACGCGGTCGTTGTGGGATCCCGCCTACGTCGACGAAACGTGGATCAGCGATCGCGTGCAGCTGATTCCGCGGTTGAAGAACTGGGTCAACACCTACTATCCCGGCACGGCCACGGGCATTACCGAGTACAACTGGGGCGCCGAGAACCACATCAACGGCGCGACCACGCAGGCCGACATCTACGGCATCTTCGGCCGCGAGGGATTGGATATGGGCGCGCGGTGGACCACGCCGGGGTCGTCGACGCCGACTTACAAGGCGATGAAGATGTATCGCAACTACGACGGCAATCGCTCGGGGTTCGGCGACACGAGCGTCGCCGCCTCGGCGCCGAATCCCGATGCCGTATCCGCGTTTGCGGCGCAGCGTTCGTCGGATGGTGCGTTGACGGTCATGGTCATTGCCAAAGTGCTGACCGGAACGACGGCCGCCACGGTGAACCTCTCCAACTTCGTCCCTGGCTCGTCTGCCCAGGTGTGGCAGTTGACGAGCGCGAACAACATCACGCGTCTGACCGATGTCACCATTGGCGGCTCGAGCTTCTCGGTGTCGGTGCCTGCTCAGAGCATCACGCTGTTCGTCATCCCGACCGCTGGCGGTGGAGCGCTACCGGGCACGCCGAAGAACCTGAGGATTGTCGGAAGTGCGAACACGCCCTAACGCTCACCGAGCCCCGTCTGGCTGTCGCGCGTTTCACCTCTCCGTCGCGTCGACTCACCGGGCGGGCCTGGCGTCGGCTCCCGATTCCCACCCCAACGCGCAAGCGTGCGCGTTGGGGGCCCCGGGGTTCGTCGGCGTGCCCGCCTTCGCCGAGGCTACGGCGGGTCTCGCCGTAGCCTCGCCATGAATCCGCTGCGAGCGGAGGCGGAGAAAATCGGGCCTTCCGGCGATGGAGCTGACGATGACGCCGTCGCCTTGGATCATTCACACGACAGCCAAGAATCGTGTCGATAACCAGCTCGCCCGTACGCCCGTGGCGAATCACCGGCGCCGGCGCTCGCTGCGCCTCCAGACCCGATTTACTCTCTTCGCGCCTCACGCCGCGAACAGGTCACCGACCCCAGGCCCGCCCGGTGAGCCGCCGCACACCCCGCCACAGCGCCGTCGCGTGGCTCACGTGCGGCCGCCACGTGAGCAGAGCAGTGCATGGACAGGTCGAAGACGCTCTCTAGGGTTCGTCGGCGAGATATCCGCGGACTTTGTCGCGGAGCAGCGTCGCGAGTCCGGGCTGCTCGGTGATGAGATTTCGCGCCTCGCCGTGATCGCGCCTGAGGTCGTACAACTCCTCCGTGCCGTACTGCGGCGTGGCGATGAACTTGAAGAGCGCATCCTTGTCGCGATAGAGCACGGCGAAGCGATTGGGCAAGAAGTAGGTCTGGTGGTACGTGAAACGCTGACGCGTGGGCGCGAGCAGCGACTGTCCTTCCCATGACGCCGGAATCGGCAGGCCCAGCCGATCGACGATCGTCGGCGCGATGTCCACCTGCGTCGCGAACGAGAGATCCGGGTAGGTCGCCCCCGGCACGTCGTACAGCAGCAGCGGGATCCGAATGTCCTCGTTGTACAGATTCCACCCGTGCGCCCAGTGACGCTCGCCCAGTCCCTCGCCGTGGTCGCCCGTGATCACGACCATCGCATCATCGAGGTAGCGCTTGGTTCCGAGCGCGTCGAAGAGTTGACGGATGATGCCGTCGACCTGGAGCACCTTGTCGTCGTAGCGGTCAGGCTTGTTCAGCTGTTCGAGGATCTTGTACGGCTCGAGGCCGGGGCTCACCTGGTCGTCCACACTCGTGAAGACGTGCGACTCGGGAAACTGCACGCCGAGATAGTGCGTGGACATCAGGTGGATATAGAAGAAGGTCGGCCGATCGGGTGATGCCGTGGGCACGCGCTCGAGCCCCTCGAGCACGAGCCGATCATCGTCCATCGTGTAGCGCTGCGTGTGCGACCCGTCGAAGAACGTGTCGTCGCTCGAGCGATAGAAGCTCGGGAGCCCGTTCCACGCGCTGTGATTGCCCGAGAGCAGGAACCACGTCTGATAGCCCTCGTCCCGGAGGACGTCCTGGACCTGAAACGTACGCGCACTGATGTCGCGAAACTCGCGCCCGGCGAGGGTGCTCGTGATGCCACAAAAAGATTCCGAGCACGTTGAAAACGCCGACTCGACTTTCTTCATACGCCCGTTCTGTACGAGCTCGGCGAGAAACGGTGTGGTCGGCCGCTGGTATCCATAGACCTGCATGCGGTCGGCACGCAGCGAATCGACGATGATGAGGACGACGTTCTTGCGGCGGGCACGCTCCACGTGCCGGGGGTACGACGCGCGAAGCACGGCATCACGCTCCGCAACCGCCTGACGGCGGGCCGTCGGCTCGAAGGCGTAACCCACGGGGCGGAAGAAGCTCGCGACGAGCTCGTCCTTCCATAACAGGTTGTCGCGATCGGCGATCCCGTGCCAGAGGGTGAGCGCGACGATCGTCGCGGCCCCCACGGTCGTCGCGAGCGCCCGCGCGCGATGAAATCGCCACGACTCGTGATCGCCGGCGAGCAGGCGAGGCCACCCGATCGCCGCCACCATCAGCACGAGCGTGCCGCAGGCGAACGCGCTGATGCCGAGCGCGCCGAGCGGAAACGGCTCCCTGCCGGACCACACAGTTGGTGCGAAGGCGATCACGAGATGCCCGGTGATGTTGCGGCCCCACGAGGCATTGCTGATTGCGTTGAGCGCGTACAGAAAGATCTGGAGCGTGCATGTCACCGCCATCAACAGCCGGTATGTCAGAAAGGGCCAGCGGCCCCCCCGTGCGCTGAAGCTGACGAACGAGCTCAGCAGCGCCACCAGACTCAGATCCCAGACCGCCAGCAGAACGACGTGCGCGCCAATGGTGCGAGGGCTGTGCAAGAAATGCATGACGAACGCCGCTGCCGCAGCCGCGCTCGCGAGCAAGTGCACACAGATTAATAGCGCCAGGGTCAGACGAGGACGCATCTATTCGCCGAACCATTCTAAGCTTGTGACGTGACCACACCGACCGATCGCACCCGGCGGCCGTTCGCCATGGGCGAAGCGGTTGCCATTCTCTCGCGAACACCTTCGACACTTGACGCACTGTTGCGCGGTCTCCCTGATGGCTGGATCGCGGCACACGAAGGCGGCACGACCTGGAGCCCGTTCGACATCGTCGGACACCTGATTCACGGCGAGCGAACGGACTGGATACCGCGCGCCAGGATCATCCTCGAACATGGCGACACACGCCCCTTCGAGAAGTTCGATCGCCTCGCGCAGTTCGACATCTCGAAGGGGAGGGCTCTGGCCGGCCTGCTCGACGAATTCGCAGTGCTGCGTTCGGGCAGTCTTCGAGAGCTCGCGGCGCTGCGAGTGACGGAGGCCGATCTCGATCGGCGAGGGCGTCATCCGGAGCTCGGCGCCGTGACGCTCCGTCAGCTCCTGGCGACGTGGGTGGCACACGACCTCGATCATCTCGTGCAAATCTCGCGCGTGCTGGCCACGCAGTACTCGGACGAAGTCGGCCCGTGGCGGGCGTACTTGCGTATCATCAGCGGGACGCAGGGCTGAAATGCGCCTCGACCTATTCCACCTCGCTCGGAGCCTTCGGCGATCTCCTGCCAGCGCCACCGCGGCGGTGCTGACGCTGGCGCTCACTATTGGAGCCGGAGCGTCGATCTTCGCCATCGTCGACGCGATACTGCTGACCCCGCCGCCGTTCGCAGACCCTGATGCGCTCGTGACCATCGGCGAGGTTCCGATCGACGGGGCCGCCTCCGCGCCGCGCGCAGTACCTGACACGGTCTTCGACGCCTGGCGCCAGCGGGCGACGTCGATCGCCACACTCGAAGCGATCGACGGAACCAACCTGACGCTGACGGGACTCGGTGCGGCCGAGCGTGTCAGCGCGAACGACGTTACCCCGGGATTCCTGAAGATGCTCGGCGTAGCGCCGGTAGTGGGTCGCGCATTCAATGACGATGATGTCGGTCGCCCCGTGGCGATCGTCAGCGACGCGTTCTGGCGTGAAAAGCTTGGCGCCGATCCGGCCGCAATTGGGAGACCGATCGTGCTCGGCAGCCGTGCGCACACGGTCGTCGGCGTACTGCCGCAACGATTTTTCTATGCGTTGAACCCGAGCGCCATCTGGCGGCCGCTGACCTTCTCGCCGGGCCAGGCAGGGCGCTCGCGATACCGCGTTCTCGCGCTCGCTCGGGTTGGCCCCGGCTTCTCGCGATCGCAGCTCGCTACAGCACTGGATGATGTCAGCCGAACGTCGTTGCCGCCGGCACGCGCTGTCGTGACGCCGGTCGCAACCGCGATCGTACGAAACAGCCGAACAACGCTCGTCCTTCTCGCTAGCGCGGCTGGCGTTGCCCTGCTCATTGCGTTCACGAACCTGGCGGGTCTGTTGATGGTGAGGTCGATCGATCGCCATCGCGAGCTTGCGCTGAGACACGCTCTTGGCGCGCGCGCCTTCGAAACCACGAGGCAATTGCTGATCGAAGCCGCCGCGCTGGTCGTGGGGGGGACCGTGCTCGGCATTGTTCTCGCGCAGTGGATGACACCAGCGGCAGCGCGACTGGCAGTGGAGCAGTTTGGTGCTGTCGCCAACCGCGACGTCGTCGTGAGCGGGCCGGTGATCGGCGTGGTGGCTGCGATCGCCTGCGTGTGTGCCTTGATCAGCGCGTCTTTGCCGTCGTTCGGCGCAGGCCGACGGAGCGTGGCCGACGTGCTCCGGCGCGGCTCGACGCCGGCTGGTCGCGAGCTGACATTGCGACGTCTGTTCGTCGGCGCAGAAGTCGCACTCGCCTTCGTGCTGCTCGTGTCGATGGCACTCCTCGGCCGGACGTTGCTCGCGGTGCTCGACGTCAATCCCGGGTTCGAGTCGGACGGCGTGATGGCGATGAAATTATCGCTGCCGATGGCGACGTATCCGGATCCCGATCGCGTGTCCTCTTTCTACGCGACGCTGCAGCAGGCGCTGAACGACCGGCTGGGTGCTGGCACGGCGTCGCTGATCGATGAACTGCCGTTGACTCAGGATCGCGGGCGCGGGCTGGTGAGCGCGCGGCCGGCGGACGTGGGACGGGAAGCGGTGATACGCACCGCGAGCCCGGGGTATTTCGATGTGATGCGGATCCGTCTGACCGCCGGCCGATCGTTCGATCAGCGAGACGGCGCAGGAGCGCCCCTGCGTGTGATGCTCAGCGAGTCGCTGGCGAGCAGCCTGTTTGGGCGCGAGCAGGCGGTCGGCCGCCTCGTGTTTCTGGCGGCCAGATCGGAGATGGCCGAAGTCGTCGGAATCGTCGGCGACGTCAAGCTGCGTGCGCTCGATGATGCGGCCTTGCCGACCCTGTATCTCGCGTGGGCACAGGTGCCCTCCCCGTCGAGCATTCTCGTCATCAGGGCCGCTCGTCCAGCCGCGGACGTGATTGCCGCAGTGCGCGGAGAAGTTGCGCGGCTCGACGGCAATCTTCCGGTGTACGGGATTCAATCGATGGCGGAGATCGTCGCCACATCTCCTGGCGTCCCTGCCCGCCGGCTGCTCACCGCGGTGTTTGGTGGTTTTGCGCTGCTTGCCGTCGTGCTCAGCACGATCGGGCTTTTCGGCATCGCCGCCCATGATGTCGCGCGGCGACGTACGGAACTCGCATTACGAGTCGCGCTTGGTGCCGATCCCATGGAGATTCTGCGCGCGACGCTGGGGCGGAGCGCGCTCGTCGTCGGATGCGGGCTCGCGTCTGGAGGGCTGCTCTCCATTGCCGCCTCGCGCGCGCTTGGCAGTGTCCTGTTCGCGTTGCACAATTCAGACATCGCGCGCACAGGGACTGCTGCTGCGGCTGTGCTCGTCGCGACTGCTGTACTCGCAGTGCTTCCAGCTGCTGTGCGCGCGGCGCGCACGGACCCGCTGATCGTGCTTCGCAGCGAATAGGACGAGCAGAGACGACTGGCTCGCCTACTTCAAATTGTCCCGCTGCACCAGTTCGATGCGCACGCCACCCGGTCCCTCGATGAACGCGAGGCGCATCGCCGTTCCGCTCGGAAGCGTGAGCGGTCGTGGTTCGGTGGTCACCTTGACCTTCTTCGTCTTCATCGTTGCCACCGAGGCGTCGACGTCGAGCGGACGGAAGCCGATATGATCGATGGCATGTCCGGCGCTCGGCTCGCCGTTGCCTTTCTTGGCCAGCAGCCAGACGCCGCCGTAGTTGATCCCATCGAGGCCGCCCTGGGCCTTGGTCACTTTGCCCCCGAATGTCGCGGCAAACCACGCCAGCGACGCCGCCGGATCGGCTGCTGAGATGACAATGTGGTGCAGCCCGAGCTTCTTTTCGTCCTGGACCACTTCGATCAGCGTGCCCCATGGATCCATCACCCACGCCGACCGCACGCCTTGCATGGTCATCGCGGGCATTACCACCTTCACTGTCGCGGCCTGCAGCTTCTTCATGGTGCCATCGAGATCGGGGACCGAGAAGCCGATCATCTCGAGCACGCTGCCCTGGCTTGGTTTGGGCATGTCGCTCTTCTGAAAGATCAACCGCGTGGTACCGAGCATCGCGCGATCGGGTCCCTCCTTCGTGGGCTCGGCGCCGAAATTGGCGTGATACCACTCGACCGCCTTGGGCTGATCCGGTGCAGCGAGATGGATGTGGTCGATGAGATCGGCGAAGCCGGTTTGAGCCGATGACGACGACGGCAGCGTCCAGACGGCGATCCACAACATCAGAGCGCGTTTCAGCATGATCTTTCCTCGAAGAGAAGAGACGCCGGGCCTATAGAACAGGCCCGGCCTACACTGTCATTGCCTGAGAGCGAATGCGAACAATGCGTTGCCGGCCGTCACGGTGATGTACTGCTTGCCATTCACCGAGTACGTCATCGGGCCGCTGTTGATCTGGCCACCGAGCGCCGCTTTCCACAGCAGGTCGCCGCTGCGGGCGTCGAGCGCGAAGAAGTAGCCCTCCTTGCCTCCGCTGAACACCAGGTCGGATGCGGTCGTGAGCACGCCGGCCCACGTGATGTCGTTCATCTTGAACTCCCACTTCTTGTCGAGCGTGTGGGGATCGAAGGCGCGAACGGCTCCGTACCCTTCATCTTCTTTCTTCGTGTTTGGTGTCAGCGTCGCCTGACCCATCGGCGTGCCGCCGGTTCCCGGAACAGTCCGCTGCGGACCGCCGCGTCCACCGCCCGATGTCGCGATCGTGCCGGTGTTCTCCCACACCGACACGTAGAACAGGCCGGTCTTCGGGCTGAACGATGCGGGCGCCCAGTTGGTGGCACCGAGCACCGTCGGCATGATCAGTTCGCCTTCCGGCGTCGGCAGTTTGCCCGGCACACGCTGCGGGCGGCCCTTGCTGTCGAAGCCGTCGATCCAGTTCACACGCACGAACGGCCTTCCCAGCAGGAATTCACCGGTGACGCGATCGAGCACGTACGCCACGCCGTTCCGGTTCGCCCACAACATCACCTTCCGCGGCCGCCCCTGCCACTGCAGGTCCGCGAGGATCGGCACCTGCGTGGAGTCGTAGTCCATCTGATCGTGCGGCGTGAACTGGTAGTGCCACTTCAACTTCCCTGTGTCGGGATCGAGCGCGACGACGCTGTCGCTATACAGGTTGTCGCCGAGCCGCACGCTGCCGTCGCGATCGGGCCAGGGATTGCCAGTGCCGAAGTAGACGAGATTCGTCTCGGCATCGTAGGCACCGCTGTTCCACACCGCGGCGCCGCCGGTCTTCCACGACTCGCCCGACCACGAGTCGTTGCCGGGCTCGCCGGGGCCGGGTATCGTCCAGAACCGCCACAGTTCCTTGCCGTTCTTCGCGTCGTAGGCGGCGATGAACGCGCGAATGCCGCGATCGCCGCCGGCGACACCGACGATGATCCTGTCCTTGAGCACCAGAGGCGCGTGCGTGATCGAGTACTTGTCAGATGCTTTCGCGGCTTCGACGTTCCAGAGCACGCGCCCGGTCTTGGCGTCGAGCGCGAGCAGATGCGCGTCGATCGTGCCGAGGTACAGCGTGTCGCCGAGAATGGCCAGCCCGCGGCTCACGCGCCCGCAGCAGGGGCCGGCATCGGGCCCGGGCCGATACTCGGTCGTCCAGTAGGGGCGTCCGGTCACACCATCGAGGGCGACCACCTGATACGTGCCGTTCACGGGCGGCCCCTGCACGGTGTAGAGCACACCGTCGACGGCGATGGCGGTCGCCTCGAACTTCTCGAGCGACCGCGCCTGCCAGATCCACTGCAGCTCGAGGTTCTTGACGTTGGCAGGCGTGATTTGCGTCAGCGGGCTGAACCGCTGATTGAGGACTGTGCCCGAGTACGACAACCAGTTCTGCGGCTCGCGATCGGCGCGCATGATGCGATCGAAGGTGACGTCCTGCGCGGCCAGCACCGCGCCAATCAGGATGCAGCACACGACCGTCGCACTGCGTGTCAAAGCCGTCATGGTGTGGCCTGTCCCTTCAGCGAGGCGAGATAGCTCACGAGGTCGGCGAGCTCCTGTGCCGTGAGCTTGTCCTTGTACGATGGCATCGGCGACTTGTCGAAGCCGTGGTCGCGCAGATCCCCCTTCACGAACGTCCGCAGACGCTCTTTGGAATCGAGCAGCTGGATCGTGAAGGTATCGAGGTTCAGGAGTCGGCCGGTGATCGTTGCGCCGTCCTTCGTGACGACGTGATAGAAGCGGTTGTTGCCGAGCACCTCGGCGTCGGGCTCGACGAGCGAGCGCTCGAGATGATCAGGGCGTCTCGAGTTGCCGATCTCGCTCAGATCCGGTCCCAGCCGCGACCCGACGCCGTTCAGTTGATGGCACGTGGCACAGGCGCCTTTACCGTGGTAAATCGTGCTTCCTCGAGCAGGGTCGCCTGGCGTCTGGGCGAGCAGGGGAGTGCCGGCGCCGGCGAGGACAATCGCCAGAACGAAAGTGCGGGCGAGCTGTGTCCGCATGGCCGGGCATCTTACACCGGAGATCAGTTACATGTGTCACGCGCGGCAACCCGATCGGCTC
>DATFRP010000232.1:0-10107 GCA_035263125.1 Vicinamibacterales bacterium | reverse complement strand
TACGCGATCGACTGATACCGCAGCTCGACCTCAACCGAGTACGGCCCGCTTCCAGAAACAGCCACCGCGTAATGCACGCGGTCGCTACCGCCAGCGAAATCGGCGTCGCGGGCGGCGTCGCCGTACACGCCGATCTGGGGATCGGCGGTCGACTTGTCGAAACCGCGCGGCAGCAGCCGGTTGTCTTTCACGTACTGCGTCGCGGTCAGCAATCCCGTCGTCGGCATGCCGGTGCGATCGCCGAGGATCGGTTCGTAGATCTGCACCTGATCGGGACGCGTGATGCGGTCGTAGTGCGGTTCGAAGGTCAGCGGGTTCGCATCGCTGTCGTTGCCGGCAATCGCGCCGTCGTCCGAGATCGCGCCCGACTCGAACACCGGCCGGCCCTGCGCATCACGCACGACGACATGGAGCCAGGTCCGGCGCGAGGGATAGCCGGTTGGGAATTTGTGACCGGTGAGGTTTCGTACGTCGACCTCGAACGTCAACGTGCCTCCGTTCAACCGTGGTGCCGAGACCGCGATCGTGGCGGTGTCCTGCTGCAGCTGGCGCACGGTCGCGCGCGCCGTTGCCTCGAGCTCCGACGGCAGCGCGGCTACGCCGAGCTCGGTGCGATACCGGTTCAACAGGCGCACCATGTGCGCATTGCCACCCACGAAGACGTGCTGCGCGAGGCTCTCGCGAGCGTCGCCGAGCACGGAGGCCGCACGAATCGGTCCCGCAGCCGTCGGCATGTGGCATGACTGGCACGTGCGCTTCTCGCGTTCGAAGTCGCTGTGCTGCCATTCCTGGTAGTTCATCTGTTCCGGCAGCGATCCGATCGGCTCGCCCGAGGGGCCGAACGCCGTCGTGATGAGCGTATGGCATGAGGCGCACAGCTCCGACTGTTTGATGTGCGGCGCCTCGGCCTGCACGAATCCCGTGACCGAACGCATGATCGTCTTGCGGCCCGCGTCGATGCGATACGGCCCGAAGATCACGCGCGCGCCGTCGGGTTGTGTCGGCTTGAGGGCGAAGTTGGCGTTGAAGCTCTCGCGCGTCCCCAGCCCCTCGGCGGAAATCTGATGGCAGACGCTGCACGACACGCCATCCGAGGCGAGCGCCTGCAACGGCGTGCGGTCGGCTGACGCGATCGGCAGATGCGCGAACACTTCCACCAGGCGGCCGGTCGCGCGCGCGACCTTCTGCGCCATCGGCATGTGGCACGCGGCACATTCGTCCTGAATCTCCGCGGCGTGCATCGGGTGATCAATCGTCTCGCGACGCACGCCGGCCTGCCAATAGGGATCGCGACCGGCGTTCGCCATCATCGTCGATCGCCACGTCGACCCGATCGACACATCCTCGCCGCTCGGCGTCGTGAGGTTGTTGTGACAGGCGACGCAGTTCTCCGAAGGGGTGAAGAGCGCCAGTGCCTGATGCGGCTTGAGCGACTTGCTGACGACCGCCTTCTTCTCCTGCGCGTGGGGAACCGCGAGGAGCAGCGAGAGCAGCCAGAGCGCACACGCCAGCGGAGCGAACGACTTCACCGGCACCTCATCGCCAGAATTGGAACAGGCCCCCGTCGAACCAGTCCCAGAGAAAATAGGTGAGGAACTGCGGCTTGCGTTCCTCGCGCTCGTTGAGCGGAACGCGGACGCCGACACTGAGAAGGATGTGCTGCAGTTTGCTCAACGACACCTGCATCTGCGGCACCACGTCCCATTCCGCAGGCGCGCCTTCGGGCTTGGCCACGATCACTTCGGCCATCGGCGACCACGCGCGTCCGAAGCCCTGGTCCGAGGCGATCGTGTAGCCGAACGCGGTACGGAGAAATCCTTCGTTGCTGCCGCGCGTGTGATCGGAGGGGATCTCGACGCCGCTGTGGACCTGCAGAAACCCGCTCGCCCCGATGATCTGCCCCCACATCGCGAACGGCTCGAAAATCGTGTATCCGTTGCCGAGCCCGATCTCCTCTTTTCCAGTCGGCAGCGTGACGGCGCCGCCGGCCGCGAAAATGCTGCCGCGCGGATAGCTCGCATAGAACGTCCGCCTGAGCGCGACCTCGACATCGCCAAGGCCCCGGCTCCACGCACCGCCCGCATCCGCCTGCTGCAGATCGAACGGGACGGTGACCTCGTACTGCGCTCGCGACCCGATGCGGTGCTCGTAGACGATCTGGTTGGAGACCGCCTTGGTCCCCGACGTCGTCACGGCGGTCGTCCACACGACTTCGTTTTCGGGAAACGCCTTCTCGGTGAAGAACGCGCGCGGCAGGTTCAAGTCGCCGCGCGGCCATGACGAATCGTCGCAGAACGTCCACAGGTATCTGACCGCGCGCTCGATCTGATCGGCGGTCAGCGCGTCACCAAACGCGGGCATGTGACGATCGAGCCCGCGGATGGGTCCGCCGCGATGCGCGACCGCCATCCAGTCACCCAGCGGCTCTACGGTGTTGGTCGGGCAATCGGTGAAGTCGGGGAAGGTGTGGCCGTTCGGCAGCGGCAGTTCGAACCCGACGACGCTCGACGGCGACCCGCGACCGTCGGTGGCATGACAGGTCGCGCACGCCGTGCGAAAGATCTGTTCGCCCGTGGCGTCCGCCGGCAGCGCGTGATTCAGCGATGTCGGCGGCGTCACCTCGTCCTGCGCGCGAAGCGTCGTCGTCGCGATGAGGACGCCGAGGCAGAGCGCTGCCGGCGCACGCATGATCGCTTGTGGGACCACGCGATGCACGGTAGCGCATCGCTTTCGATTAACGAAGCTTGAGAGCGAGTCTCAGATTCAGTCGCGAATCACCAACGCCGGTTCGTCGTTATCTCGACGGCTGTACATCTCGTCGCATGAACGTGCGATCCGCGCGTTGACACAGAAACTCCGACGCCGTGAGTACTTCGATGATCGCGTCGCACGCCGATGCGTCGAGCGCCCAGAGACGCCGCATCTGGCTCTTGGTCAGCGCCAGACTCGGCATCTCCAGGTACTCGGCTCGCACGAGCGCAATCCAGTCCGAGAACAACCCTTGCGACTCCACAGACATGCCTTCCTTCGTACAGATGTTGCGCACACGCACCGCAGTTCAGAAGCGATAGCCGACACCGAATGTCAGACCGTTGGCGTTGAACGCCGACGTGTTGAGCGTGGTATCCGCGTTGATGCGCGAATAGCGGTACCCGGCGTCGAGCGCCATGTGCGGTCCCATCGCGATCAGGGCGCCGCCGCCCGTCGTCCACAGAAGTTGAGTGCTCGCCGCCGGATTCGCAAACAGACCGTTCGATTCGATTGCCGACGTCACATCCGCGCCAGGCGTCGGCGTCGACCCATCGGGCAGGATGCCGCTGTTGAATGTGAACTGCGCGGTCGGGCTCAATCGAGCGAATCCGATTCCACCCAGCACATAAGGACTCACGGGACCTCGCACCGGCACGCTGAAGCGCAATCCGCCCGACCCGTACCATGCCGGGACCGTCGCCGTGCCGCTGACGTCGAGGCTGTCGTTGGCCGCGAACGACGCCGTTGCCGCATCGATCTGGGGCTGCAGATCGACGTGCAGATCGCCAAAGCGTCCGATGTTGCCGTAGACCATCAGGTGCGGCGCGACTCGTACACCTGTCTCGAACCGAAAGTCGCTCGACTTGTCACCGAGGGCCGACACGAATCCGCCGCTCACCGACACGAGCCCTCTCGGATCCGACGCCGGTTGTTCCTGTGCCAGCACCGGCATGGCAACACCCATCAGGCCCAACGTTGCGAAAAAGACCAACACTCGCATGACATCCTCCGTCTTCGCGCTGGCACGCGATCGTGGACGCCTGGTGCAGGAGCGGTGCCATGGTCTGGCGGCGTGAAACGTGTCCGTGACCGTGCGCCGTTCGGTCGGCCGCGTGCTGACGGTGTGGCGCCTCTGCGCGGGGACCTGCCAGACCGCCTCAGTTGACAGGTGTCGCCCCACGACTGTCACCCTTGCCACCGACTTGCCACACATGAATGGATTCGACCGTCGGCGCGCGGCCCCCGTCTAAATATCTGACCGATGCGCGATAGCCGATCAGCTGGGCCAAATCTGCCGCGACGAGCGTGCGACGGCCTTGCCGGATCCGCACCGTCGATTCAAGCGTGAATCGCTTGACGTCGATGGATGTCGCGAGCAGCAAGGTGCACGTGCCTGGGTCGTAGCGTTCGATGATGCCGATCGCCCGCAAGGTCGTCGGATCGGCGCTGATCAGAGGTGCGGGAAACGTAGAGAGAGCGAGCACGAGAGCCAACAGCCGCATCATGAGTTCTTCCCCGCCACGCGACCCTTCCACCGGCAGCTGAATCAAGGATCATGCCGGGGCCCCACTGGTTCGGTCGCGCGTCGCTGGGCGCGCAGCTGTCTCTCCTCGTCGCGCTCATCGTGACCATCGTCGTCACGGCAGTCGCCTATTTCGAAGTCCGGCTCTACGATCGCGACATCGAGCAGACGCTCGCGCAGACCGCCCGGCTGGCCGCCGAGTCGGCCGCGAGCGTCGCCGAGCGCGAGCCTTCTGATGCGCTCGATCTCCGCGACTCGCTTCATGACCTGATCGATGCCGACCCCTCGATCGATGCGATCTCCGTCATCGAGGCCGACGAGGCCGGGCTGCCGCGCGTCTTCACGAGCACATCGACCGAAGAGCGGGCCGAGATCCTCGATCTGGCGGGGCGTACCATTGCCATGGGCACGCCGCTCTCGATCCAGAACGAGACCGTCGTGATGTTCGCGCAGCCCGTTCCGCGCCGTCCGATGCTCGCAGTCGCCGTCACGGTCGGTCTCGAGAGCCTGCTCCAGGCCCGCGCGCGGAGCGTGAGGATCGCACTCGGGTTCGCGCTTCCGAGCATCGCGCTCGTCACGCTGCTCGTGCACCTCTCGATCCGCAGGCTCCTGCGATGGAACCGTGCACTCCAGGAGCGCGTCGGCGATACCGCGCGAGATCTGTCGGTGCGCAACGCACAACTGGCGAGCAGTCAGCTGCAGCTGCTCGCAATCCGGGAATCCCTGGCGCGCACTGAACGCGTGGCGGCTCTTGGTCAGGTGGCAGCAACGGTTGCCCACCAGGCCGGGACACCTCTGAACCTCGTGTCCGGTTACGTGCAGATGATCCTCGAGGATCCACAGACAGACGAGCGGACCCGCAATCGCCTGCGTACAGTCGATGCGCAGATCGCGCAGGTCACCCGCGTGCTCCGCACGATGCTCGATCGGGCGCGCCACACGCCCCAATCCGAGATCGTCCGTCTTCCCGCGGTCATCGAGCACGTACGGGAAGTCTCGGCGCCACGGCTCTCGCGCGCGAATATTCACCTGCTGATCGAAGTCGCGCCGCAGGTGCCACCAGTGAGAGCCGATGCCTCGCAGCTCGAGATGGCGCTTTTGAATCTCGTGACCAATGCGCTCGATGCGATGCCCGACGGCGGCACGCTCTCGATCGCCGTCTCACATGACGTCGGCGGTGTCCGCATCGAGGTGGCTGACACCGGTCCCGGAATTCCCACCCAGGTCGCCGAGCACCTGTTCGATCCCTGGGTCACCACCAAGCCGGCAGGGCAAGGCACGGGGCTCGGTCTGGCGATCGTGAGAGACGTCGTGCGGGCACACGCTGGATCGGTATCGGTCCGGACCGAACCGCGCGGCACCGTCTTCGTCATCACCTTGCCCGCGATCACACTTCATCCAACGGCGGCCTGAACATGCGACGCATTCTGCTGGTCGACGATGACAAAGAGACGTGTACGTTCCTTGAAGAGCTGTTGAAAGCGCCCGATCGGGAGTTCGTGTCCGTCCATGCGCCCGAACCGGCCGTCGAGCTCATCGAACGCGACCGCTTCGCGCTGCTCATCTCGGACATCAATCTCAACGCCGCACGATCGGGCATCGATCTCCTTCGGCGGTTCCGGCACACGCAAAGCGCGCCCGTCGTCCTCATCAGCGGATTCGGCACGCTCGAGACGGCAATCGAAGCAGTGCGCGCGGGCGCGTTCGACTACATCAGCAAGCCGTTCAACATCGCCGAGATCAAGCGCATCGTCGAACGCGCGCTGCTCCAGCCCGCCGCCGATGACGAGGATGCCCTTTCAGCGGAACCGGTCGGTGAGGCCGGCGCGCTGATTGGGCGCACCGCGCCGATGCTGGCGGTCTACAAGGGCGTCGCGCACGCAGCCGATTCCTCCTCGCCGGTCCTCATCGTCGGCGAGAGCGGCGTCGGCAAGGAGCTCGTGGCGCGCGCGATTCACGAGCACAGCCGCAGATCGGGGGACCCGTTCGTCGGCCTGAACTGCGGCGCGATCACCGAGTCGCTGCTCGAGTCGGAGCTGTTCGGCCACTCGCGCGGCGCGTTCACCGGCGCGGTTGCCGATCACAAAGGCGTCTTCGAGCAGGCCGGGAGTGGCACTGTCCTTCTCGATGAAATCGGCGACACCACGCCGGCCATGCAGGTCCGCCTGCTGCGGGTGCTGGAAGAGAACGAAGTGCGGCCGGTCGGAGCGACGCGATCGGTCAGAGTCTCGGCCCGCATCACCGCGGCGACCAACATGCCGCTCGAACAGGCGGTCGCCGACGGCCGGTTTCGAAGCGACTTGTACTACCGGCTCAGCGTCATCGTCATTCGCGTGCCGCCACTGCGGGAACGACGCGCGGACATTCCGCTGCTGATCCGGCACTTTCTCGACGAGGCGTGCACACACGCCGGACAACGGAAGCGGCTGTCGACCGAAGCCCTCGATGCGCTGCTCGCGCACCGGTGGCCGGGCAACGTCCGCGAACTGCGCAACACGATCGAGCGCCTCGTCTCGCTGAGTCGGGGTACGTTCATCGAAGCCGCGGATCTTCCCGAGGTCGTCACCGCTCCCGGCCATCACGACACCGATCAACCGTTTTCTGATCTGCCAACGCTCGACGATCTCGAGTGCCGGTATCTCCGACACGTGCTCGACGCGGTGAGCGGCAACCGGACGCGAGCGGCCGAGATCCTGGGCGTCGATCGCCGGACGTTGTATCGCATGGCGGAGCGTTTCGGGATCGAGCTCAAAGAGTAGACACGGAGATTACGGAGACACGGATTAACAGGAGAAACGGAGACACGGAGCGCGAACGGAGCGGCCTGCTGACGCACGCCTACGCGAGCGGGGGCGAGCGGTGTGACACCGACGGCCTCCGATGAGTCTCCGTTCCTCCGTTTCTCCTGTTAACCGTTCCTCCGAAAACCTCCGTTCCCTGGCATCTACCGTGGCGTTCGTGCGCGCCAGCAGCCACAACGCCACACGGCATGATGTCCGCGAATGCGTTCCGTCATGCGCGTCCTCGAAGATCCTCTGGCACTGTCCTTGCGAATCGGTCTGGTGACAGCGCCACCAGGATGAGAGTCATGAGTATCAGGCTACCGTTACCGTTCTTCGTGCTTGCGCTTCTCACGACCGCCGTTCGCGGCGACGCGCAGACACGACTCATCGCCAACATCCCCTTCGACTTCACGGTCCACGGGCGGGATTTCGCGGCGGGCAAGTACGAAGTGCGTATGCCAGACAGCGCCGGCGGCATCATCATGATCGATAACGTTCGCGACCAGACGGGGATGTTCGCATCCACGTATCCGTCCGGAGGACACGACCCAGCCGGTGAACAACCGGTGCTCGTGTTCGAGCATCGCGAGAACAAGTACACCCTTGCGGAGGTCTGGGTGTCTGGCACCGAAGGAGAATCGCTGGTTGGGCTGAAGCGCACATCACATCCCCGTGCCGCGGCGCACACCGACGAAACCTACGTCCTCGCGTCGAGCGCGCCTTAGCGGGGGCTGGACATGAGTTCATCACCCAACCTCCGGCCGCTCGGCGTGGCTCAGGCTTCTCCCAGGCCATGTCGGGCGGTACTTTCGAAGTTCTCTTGCCGAGATCGCCTTGGCCGAACGGAGTTGGGAGTTCGAGGTTGGGTGTTGACTCGTCCGGCTCGTGCCGTGGACCTTTCGATCGATCTGCTTGTGCAGACCGGTCATCTACAGACCTCGCTGCGTTCTACAATGGGCGGCACACAACGAGGCCTTGATGGCATCCTCCGAGTTGCAAACCCTCATGAATACCGCCGAACAGGCGGCGGCATCAGACGACTACGTCTCGGCCGAACGCTGCCTGCGTGAGGCGGCGTCGCTGCAGGAGCGCACACGCGGCTCCAACCACCCTGACCTCGCGAATACGTTCAACAACCTGGGCGTCGTCTGCGAACGGTCGGGGAAGCCCGATGAAGCCGAGGCGTGCTATCGACGTGCGTACATCATCGCCACACGCGCGTTTCCCACGGATCATCCGTTCGTCTCGACGAGCAGGAAGAACCTCGAGGATCTCTGTCATCACCGTGGCCGTCCGCTCGACTTGAGAGCGTTTGATTCGGAAACGGATGCCCTTCGACCAGAGACCCCACGTTACCTGCCTCACAACGAAGTGGCCCCACCACGCGACCTCTCTGCCGGAGCCGTGGCGAAGGCGGACCTCTCCGCCGGAGCCTCGGCGAAGGCGGAGGCGGCCGCGCAACCCGATCTTCCGCACTACACAGCCCGACGCGAGTCGGCGCCAGCGCCGCGCCAATCGCGTGCGGCCTCACGTGCGATCTCATGGGCACTGGCAATCGTGGGGATCGGTATCGCGGTCGCGACGATCAGATGGCTCGCGTCGAGTTCGAGTGTCAGCAACGAACCGGTGCGGACCGAGGTACGAGAAGCCACTCCGGATGTCGTGACACCCCCGCCACAACCGGCGACTCCGGTCGCTCCTCCACCGGCCTCAGAACCAGTGACGCCTGCTCCTTCATCGGAGCCCGCCTCCGCCGCGACGACGCAGCGCGCACTCACTATCACGGACATGCGGCTCTGCAGATCGCTCACGAGGGGCGACGAATGGTCGTGCAATACGATCGCCGGCCGCGCCGGCATGGGCCCCGTCTACTTCTACACACGCGTTATCGCGTCACGAGACACCATCGTGCAGCATCGCTGGTATTTGGACAATCGATTGATTCAGAACGTGAAGCTCGATGTTCACGCCAATCCCAGCGGATACCGGACCTTCAGCCGGCTCACAATGAATGGTGAGCGCATCGGTAGATGGAGGTTGGAGCTGCGCACGGGAGACGGGCGCCTGCTGCGGGAAGAGCGATTCACCGTCCGTTAGCCACAAAGAGACACGGAGACTCCGTTTCTTTTCTTCGTGATCTTTGTGATCTTCGTGGCCCAATAATCTCCGTTTCTCTCCGTGGCTCAGCGTCAGAGCCCCAGTCGGTTCTCACAGAAATACACAAACCCGCTCCCGAACGTCGTCCTCGTCTGCCTCCAGGCCTGACGGAACGTCCCCGACTTCGCCCAGCTGGTGAACAGTGCGACCCAGCCCCGGTTGTCGGGATGCGTCCAGAAGTCGTCCAGCTGCAGCGCGATGAACACGTTCTCCATCAACTGGATCAGCTCGAGGCACATCGCGAGCTGCTCGCCGTCGAGGGTGTCGGGCAGCGGGCGCGGCGGGTCGTGCGGCTGCGGCCACGTGCTCGGCCTGTCGACCATCAGTTCGCGAAGCAGCGGCTGAAGACCTGGCGTTGTCCGGAAGCGCTCCCAGATGTCGTCGAGCGCTTTGGTCTGCCCGACGAACTGAATGCTGTCTGAAGCCGGGCTCCAGAGATCGAATAGGCTTCTCGCCATCTCTACGAGACCAGGCTCGTGCTCGACGTCGCGGAACGTCAGCCTGGCAACGTGATACCCAAGGCGGCGATAGCTCTCGAACTGATCTTCGGCGAAGAACTGATCGCTGGTCGATTCGTGTGGGAACTCGCGGTGACCGGCGTGGTACTGCTTGATGCTGATGTCCTCGTCGCCAGTGAGCGACGATTTCACGTACACGAGATACCCGCGGCTGCCGTTCGCGTAGCTGATTCTGCCGACGGCGCAGTGGGCGCGACTCAGTCCCGTGTCTTTCTGCTTGCGGATGGCCTCGACGTCGATTTCGATCTTCGCGTCGAAGTCCACCTCGCACAGTCGAATCACGTTCCCGAGGCTGCCAAACGACGAGGTGGGATCGCATTCGGCATCGCAGGCGATGATCACTTTGCACTTGCGGCGTACGAGCTCGTAGATCCCC
>DATFRP010000231.1:0-10815 GCA_035263125.1 Vicinamibacterales bacterium | reverse complement strand
AAGAAGAGCGCGAGCGCCGCGTCGACGCGATCGTTGAAGATCATCCGCGCCACATTCGGGGCCGCGCTGTTGGCCAGCGAGTCTGCGTGCGAGAGGAATCCCAGCTTGGGATCGGGCGAGAACACCTTCTGCCACCCTGCGGTGAGCGTCGCGGCGGTGAGCCACACCAGCGGCACGATCGGCACCCACGAATAGCGGATCTTCCCCATCTTCACGAGGATCGTCGTCGCCACGCACAACGCGACCGCGGCCAGCAACTGGTTGGCGATGCCGAAGAGCGGCCACAGCGAGTTGATGCCCCCGAGTGGATCGACGACGCCCTGATAGAGGAAATAGCCCCAGCCGATCACGACGAGCGCCGACGAGATGAGGATGCTCGGATACCAGGAGGTGCGACCGAGCGGTGCGTAGAGATGTCCGAGCAGCTCCTGCAGCATGAAGCGGCCCACGCGCGTGCCCGCGTCGATCGTGGTGAGGATGAACACCGCCTCGAACATGATCGCGAAGTGATACCAGAGCGCGAGCCCCGCGCCACTGAAGACGTTGCCCAGAATGCCGGCCATGCCGACCGCGAGGCTCGGCGCCCCGCCCGTGCGCGAGAGCAGCGTCATCTCGCCGACCTCCCGCGCCAGCGCATCGAGCTGCTGTGGGCTGACCATGAAGCCCCACTGCGCGATCACCTGTGACGCGGTCGCCGAATTCGCACCAAGCGTCGCCGGTCCCACGTTCATCGCGAAGTAGACACCGGGGTCCAGCGTGGCTGCCGCCACCATCGCCATCACACCGACGAGCGACTCGGTGAGCATGCCGCCATAGCCGACGAACCGCGCGTCAGGCTCGCACGAGACCATCTTCGGCGTCGTCCCCGACGAGATGAGCGCGTGGAATCCCGACACCGCCCCGCACGCGATGGTGATGAACGCAAACGGAAACAGCTTGCCGGCGAAGACCGGCCCGGTGCCGTCGATGAACTGCGTGACCGCCGGCATCTTGAGCGTCGGCATCACGAACATGATCGCGACCGCGAGGATCAGGATCGTCCCCACCTTCATGAACGCCGACAGATAGTCGCGCGGCGCGAGCAGCAGCCACACCGGCAGGACCGACGCGATGAAGCCGTACACCATCACGGCCCAGGACAGTGACGTGCCGGGCCACGTGAACGCAGGAGACCACGAGGGATGTTGCGAGATCCACTGGCCGCCGACGAGCGCACCCATCAACAGGACGATGCCGATGACGGTTGCCTCCGCCACTTTGCCGGGACGAATCGCGTTCATCCACCAGCCCATGATCAGCGCGATCGGGATCGTCATCGACAGCGTGAAGAGCCCCCATGGACTGTCTCGCAGCGCGTTGACCACGACGAGCGCGAGCACGGCGAGCAGGATGATCATGATCGCGAAGATCGCAACCATGGCAGCGAGCCCCGCCACCGGATTCACTTCCTCCTTCGCGATCTGCCCAAGCGATTTGCCGTCGCGCCGGATCGACGCGCAGAGAATCAGGAAGTCCTGCACCGCGCCGCCGAGCACCACGCCGGCAATGAGCCAGATGGTGCCGGGCAGGAACCCGAACTGCGCCGCGAGCGTCGGACCGACGAGCGGGCCGGCACCCGAGATCGCGGAGAAGTGATGGCCGAAGAGAATCCAGCGATTGGTCGGATGGAAGTCGCGCCCGTTGTTCAACCGCTCGGCCGGCGTCGCGCGCCGCGGATCGAGCTCGAACACTTTGTCCGCAATAAAGCGCGAGTAGAAGCGATAGGCGACGAGATAGGTACAGACCGCAGCGACGATCAGCCACGCGGCGCCAATCGTCTCGCCACGCGCGAGCGCGATGTAGCCGAAAGCTGCGGCTCCCAGTCCCGAAATGCCAATCCAGATCGCGGCGCTCAGCAATCGATTCATCACTTGAAACTCAGGTAAGCAATCTTGTTTGCCGCCGATTCAGCGACCCATAGTCTAGTCCCGAGCCGCCTCGGTGGCTGCCGATCGCTGCCGGCCGTAAGCCCTGTCCCTCCGGCAGGCAGCGGAAACTCCGTGATGACCCCCTCCGGTGTCACGCGACCAACGGACGACCCCTTAGTGAACCAGACATTGCGATCCGGACCGACTGCGATGTTGATCGGCGACCCTGCCTGGGTAGGAATCGGGAACTCCGTGATCGCTCCGGCCATCGTGATGCGGCCGACACGATTGCCGTCCGGACGGCGGCCGTCCATTTGACCGGAGAGCTCGACGAACCACATGTTCCCGTCGGCTCCAGCCGTGATGTCTCCCGGACCACTGTTCGGTCGGGGAAGCACGAACTCGGTGATCTCGCCTTTCGGAGTGATGCGACCGATCGTGCTCGCGTGAAACTCTGAGAACCAGACGTTGCCGTCGGGCCCCGCCGCAAGCGCACGCGGCCCCGAGTCCGGAGTCGGGATCTGGAACTCGGTGATCACTCCCTGTGGCGTGATCCGCCCGATCTTCCCCCCGGCAAACTCGCCGAACCAGATATTGCCATCGGCTCCGAGCGCGATCGCGCGCGGCATGCTGTCGGGCGTGGGGATCGCGAACTCGGTCACGACCCCGTCAGGCGTGATCTTCGCCATGCGATTCCCGGTGTGCTCCGAGAACCACATGTTTCCATCGGCACCGAGCGCGATGATCCGCGGCGAACTGTTCGGATTGGGCAGCGGAAATTCGCGGAGCCCCGAACCGTCCGGGTTCATGCGGCCGATGCGATTGCCGGCGCTTTCGGTAAACCAGACGGTGCCGTCGCCGGCCACGGCAATCGTCGTCGGACCGCTGCCGGGATTGGGCAGAGGGAACTCGGTCACGGTTGCATCGGCCAAAGCCAGGCGCTCGTTGGGACCGAGCCAGGTCTGCTGCGCGAAGGCGACCATCGCTGTGAAGAGTATCCCTAGCGTGCACAGGAACTTGAGAGTCATAATTAGCGTCTGCTCGAGGGCCAGGATGCCCACGAGTCGGTATGTTATAGTTCACGCCCTTTCGGCGTAGCTAGAGGTGTATGAACTGGCGGACGTTCCCAGTAGCTGGTTGTGCTTTGGCTCTTCTGGCCACGTGGTCCAGCCAGGTCATTGCAGATCGATCGCCTCAGACGGCGCCGGCTGCTGAATCTCAGGCCGCCGCGCCTGCAGAACAGGCCCGGCCTACACTGCCGCTGACCACAGTGGCGGCGTCGACCGCAGATCCCGCGCTGGTCAAGCAGTACTGCGTGACGTGCCACAACGCGCGACTCAAGACCGGCGGCCTCTCGCTCGATGATCTCAATCCTGCTGACGCGCCCGCGCATCCCGAGGTCTGGGAAAAGGTCGTCCTGAAACTGCGCGGCGGAATGATGCCGCCGCAGGGGATGCCGCGCCCCGACCAGCCCACGATCGAGCGCTTCACGGTCAGCCTCGAGCAGTCGCTCAATCGCGCCGCCCTGGCACATCCCGACCCTGGTCACAAACCGGTTCATCGTCTCAACAGAACCGAGTATGGCAACGCGATTCGCGATCTGCTGGACCTCGAGGTCGACGTCGCCGATCTGCTGCCGGCTGATGATGAGAGTCACGGATTCGACAACATCGCCGGTGTGCTGCGCGTGTCGCCGTCGCTGCTCGAGCAGTATCTCGGCGCGGCGCGACAGATCGCGAGTCTTGCGGTCGGCTCCGAGACCGACGTCATCCGCCTCGCTTATCGCATTCCACCGGACGATTCACAGGAAGACCATGTCGAAGGCCTGCCGCTCGGCACGCGTGGCGGCATGCTGTTCAAGCACAACTTCCCCCAGGATGCGAAGTACGACTTCGGCGTAATCCTGCTGCGCAACATCGTGGGGTACATGAAGGGGCTCGAGTTCGCGCACACGATCGAGATCTCGATCGACGGCGAGCGCGTGTTCGCCACCGTGGTCGGTGGCGACGCCGACAATCGCGAGTCGGATCGCAACATGTCGGAGGCGGCCAACGAGATCGATGAGCGGCTCAAGGCGCGTGTGCCGGTGAAGGCAGGGCCGCACTTGGTCGGCGTGACGTTCGTCCGTCGCAATGAGGCCGAATCGGACGAGCCGCTGCAGCCGCACGAGCGCGATCACGATCTGCAGAACATGAACGGCATCCCGTTGATCGATCACGTCAACCTCACGGGACCGTTCGAGGCAACGGGGCCGGGCGACACCCCGAGCCGGCGACGAATCTTCATCTGCAAGCCTCAAGGGGCCGATGACGCTGCCTGCGGGCGAAAGATTTTGACCACCCTTGCCCGTCGTGCCTATCGGCGCCCGCTCACCAAGGACGACGTCGACCCGATCATGGCGATGTACGACGCCGGCCGGAAAACGGGCACGTTCGAGGCGGGCATCGAACGCGGGCTGCGGCTCGTGCTCACCGATCCGAAGTTCCTTTTCCGCACGGAGACAGCGCCGGCGCGCGGCACCACTGCACGTATCAGCGACATCGAGCTCGCCTCGCGTCTCTCGTTCTTCCTGTGGAGCTCGATCCCGGACGAAGCGCTGCTGACGCTTGCCGCGCAGGGGAAACTGAATCAGCCTGCCACGCTCGATCGGCAGGTACGCCGCATGCTGGCCGATCCCAAGTCGCGGGCGATGGTCGACAACTTCGCCAGCCAGTGGCTGCTGCTGCGCAACTTGAAGAGCCACATCCCGACACCAGGCGACTTCCCCAACTTCGACAACGAGCTGCGACAGGCCTTTCGCACGGAAACCGAGATGTTCTTCGAGGCCGTCATGCGCGAAGACCGCAGCGTGCTCGACCTGCTCAACGCCGACTACACGTTCGTCAACGAACGGCTCGCGCGCCACTACGGGATCCCGAACGTCTACGGGAGCCAGTTCCGCCGAGTGACGGTCGTCAACGAAGAACGTCGCGGCCTGCTCGGGCAGGGGAGCATCCTCACCGTGACGTCCTATCCGAATCGCACCTCGCCCGTCCTTCGCGGCAAGTGGATTCTCGAGAACGTGCTCGGCACGCCGCCGCCCGCACCGCCGCCGAACGTGCCGGCCCTCCCCGACAACGAAGCGGGTCAGGAAGCGAAATCGCTGCGTGCGCGTCTCGAGTTCCATCGCCGGACGCCCACGTGCGCGACCTGCCATCGCGTGATGGATCCGCTCGGCCTTGCGCTCGAGAACTTCGACGGCGTCGGCGAGTGGCGCGTGAAGGAGCCCGGCGGCGGCATCGATCCGATCGGGCAGCTCGCGGACGGAACGAAAGTGGATGGCCCGGTGGCGCTGCGCAAGGCGGTGATGCGCCGCCCCGAGATGTTCGCGCGAACCATCACCGAGAAGATGATGACCTACGGGCTCGGCCGCGGTGTCGAGCTGACCGACATGCCGTTCGTGCGGACGATCGCCGACGATGCCGGCAGACAGAATTTCAAGTTCTCGGCGATCGTGATCGGGATCGTGAAGAGCGTGCCGTTTCAGATGAAGAAGGCGATGGACGAGGTTCCTCCGGGGAATCTCATCGCATCGCATTGATTCATACGTGGGGGCCACCTTCGTACCTAGGGGCCGCCTTTAGGCGGCCCGGGAGACGACGAATGTATCTGACCAAGAAGCACCTGCCGCGCCGCACGTTCCTTCGCGGCATGGGTGTCACGATGGCGCTGCCGCTGCTGGACGCGATGATCCCGGCACGCACGCTGCTGGCTCAGACTGCAGCCAATCCGCGCGCGCGTCTCGGGTTCGTCTACGTGCCGCACGGCGCCATCATGGACAAGTGGACCCCGGCCACCGAGGGCGCCGGATTCGAGTTCACGCCGATTCTCAAACCACTGGAGGCGCACCGCGATTACGTGAACGTGGTGACCGGCCTCGGCCATCGCGCCGCCGACACGACAGCCGTGCACTCGCTGAGCCCGACGACCTGGTTGAGCGGTGTGCGGCCCAAGGCGACGCAGGGGGTCGACGCCTTCGCCGGCGTCACCGCCGATCAGATCGCGGCACAGGCGATCGGCCAAGACACGCCGCTGCCGTCGATGGAGCTCGCCACCGAAGATCACTCCGGGCTGATTGGCTCCTGCGATCGCGACTACGGCTGCATCTACATGAACACGCTGTCGTGGCGCACGCCGACGACGCCGATGCCGATGGAGATCAACCCGCGGAAGGTCTTCGAGCGCATGTTCGGCGAGGGCGGCAGCGCGACCCAGCGCCTGGCGCGCATCCAGGAGGACCGCAGCATCCTCGATGCGATCTCGCGCGAAGCGTCGAGCCTCCAGGGTCAGCTCGGCGCGGCCGATCGTCAGACGATGACGCAGTATCTCGAGAACGTGCGCGAGATCGAGCGTCGGATTCAGCGGGCCGAGCAGAGCCAGGGCGATCAGGATCTCGAGCTCCCGGCGCGGCCGGCCGGCGTGCCGTTCGATTTCGAAGAACACGTGAAGCTGATGTACGAACTGATGGCGCTTTCCTATCAGGCCGACATCACGCGCGTGATCACGTTCATGGTGTCGCGCGAGGTCAGCAACCGCACCTATACGCAGGTCGGCGTCACCGACGGACATCACGCGATCTCGCATCACCAGAACCGCGCCGAGAAGATGGAGAAGAACGTCCGCATCCAGACGTTCAACGTCAATCAGTTCAAAGGCTTCCTCGACAAGATGAAGCAGACGCCCGACGGCGACGGCTCGCTGCTCGATCACTCGGTGATTCTCTACGGCAGCAACATGAGCAACAGCAACGCTCACGATCACTACCCGCTGCCGAACCTGGTCGTCGGAGGTGCGGTCGGGCGTATGAAAGGCGGCCGTCATCTGCGCTATGCGGATCACACGCCGATGACCAATCTGCTCGTCACGATGCTGGACAAAGTGGGAGTTCGCCAGGACAGTCTGGGGGACAGTACGGGGGCCCTGGCGAACCTGTAGGAACCCGCAGGAAGCGGGAATCAGGCCGCCTTCAGGCGGCCCATCCGGAGATCACGATGCGGACCGTACTCTCCACGTTGATCGTCGCGAGCACAATCGCTGTCAGCGCGTACGCGGCCGACACGGTCGCCCCGAAAGACACGCGCCTCGTGCAGGCGGCCAAGGCAGGCAACAGCGCCGCCGCGATCGCGCTGATTCAGAAACGCGTCGATCCCAACCTCGCCGAGCCCGACGGCACCACGCCACTTCACTGGGCCGTCCGGAACAACGACCTGGCGCTCGTCGATCGCCTGATCAAGGCAGGCGCGCACGCGAACACCGCCAACCGGTACGGGGTCACGCCGATCTTCCTCGCATGCCAGAGCAGCAGCGGCCCTGTTGTCGAACGGCTTCTCAGCGCCGGCGTGAGCGCAAATGCCACCGGACCGGAAGGTGAAACCGCGCTCCATACCTGCGCGCATACTGGCAACGTCGACGGCGCCAAGGTGCTGCTCGCGCATGGCGCGTCGATCAATGCGGGCGACAGCTGGCGCGGCCAGACGCCGCTCATGTGGGCCGCGGCCCAACGTCACCCCGACATGATCAAGGCGCTCGTCGAGGCTGGCGCCGACGTGAATGCGCGTTCGACGATCGTCGCGTGGGAACGTCAGCGGACCGCCGAACCGCGCGACAAATGGCTCCCGCCGGGCGGTCTCACCGCAATCCTTTTCGCCGCACGCGAGGGCTGCGTCGACTGTGTGAAAGTGCTGGCATCCTCCGGCGCCGACATCAACGCGATCGATCCCGACAGCCACACGTCGCTGGTGCTGGCGCTGATGAACGGACACTACGACGTCGCAGGTGCGTTGATTGCCGACGGCGCCGACGTGAACGCCGCGGATAGCGTCGGCCGCACTCCGCTCTACGCAGCGGTGGACGATCACACCATGCCCTCATCCAATCGTCCCGCGCCCAAGGAGACGGACGACACGTTGACCAGCATGGAAATTATCAAGATGCTGCTCGCCAAGGGCGCCAATGTGAACGCGGCGTTGCGCGCGGCGGTTCCATATCGCACCAAGCTCGATCGCGGTGGCGACGGCGTGCTCGGCGCCGGGACGACCCCGCTGTTGCGTGCGGCGAAGGCGGGCGACACGCCGGTCATCGCCATGCTGCTCGAAAAAGGGGCGAACGCGAAAGCGGCCACCCGCAACGGCGTCAACGGGATCATGATGGCCGCCGGCGTCGCGACGCGCGAAGAGGATATGACCGGCCGCAACAAGACGCAGAAAGACGCGATCGACACCATCACCCTGCTGGTGAAAGCCGGCACCGACGTCAACGTGGCCGATACGCAGGGGCGCACTGCGGCGCACGGCGCCGCGTTGTGGGGCCTCACTGATGTGATCAAGTTCCTGGCTGCGAACGGGGCGAAACTCGATATCAAAGACAAGCGTGGCCTGACGGCGCTCGACACGGCCATGGGACTCGCCGGCGGATTCGGCTTCGGCGGCAGCGCGTCGGTCGTTCATGAAGACACGGCCAAGGCGATCGTCGAATTGGGCGGCGTCAAAGGCACGCCGATCCCGGCGGCACCCGGCGGCCGCGGTGGTCGCGGCGATCGCAATCAGGACGATCCGCAGGACGGCGATCGGAATTAGAGTAGGGCCGGCTGAAGCCGGCCCCTACGAAAGCCGGCCCCTACGTACGATCGTAGGGGCCGCCTTCCCTGGCCTGAGCCAAGTCGAAGGCAGGCGGCCCATCATTCATGGCAACTCGATCACAACCTCGCAAGGACGGGTCTTCAGACCCGTCCACCACGCACAAGCCGGCCGAAGCCGCCGAAGCGTATGTGCGCGCCCTGGTCGCGCAAGGCGTGACGTGCCTCTTCATGAACCCGGGCACCGACACGATCCCGATCCAGGAGGCGCTCTCGAAGCTCGAACAGCTCGGCGAGCCTGTGCCGCGCACGGTGCTCTGTCTGTTCGAGCTGGTCGCGCTCGCCGCGGCGCACGGATATTACGCAGCGACCGGTGAACCGCAGGCTGTGCTCGTGCACGTCGACGTCGGCACGCAGAATCTCGGCGGCATGCTGCACAACGCGCAGCGTGGGCGCGCGGCCGTGCTGATCAGCGCCGGGCGCACTCCGTATACGACCGATCCCGGCCAGCGCGGAACACGCGACACCTACATTCACTGGCTGCAGGAGCAATTCGATCAACACGGTATCGTCCGCAACTACGTGAAGTGGGACTATGAAGTGCGGCGCCCCGAGCAGATGGGCGAGGTGGTCGCACGCGGCTTTCAGATCGCAGCGAGCGATCCGGCAGGGCCTGCGTATCTGACGCTGCCGCGTGAAGTGCTGATGACGGAGGTCAGCGATGCGTCGGTGCCTTCGCGTGCGCAGACGCCGCCCGCGCGCCTCGGCGCCGGCGATCCCGACGCCTTGCGTGACGTCGCTGCACGCCTCGTTCGCAGCGAGCGTCCAATCGTTCTTCCCTCGACCACCGGACGCACCAGGCGCGGCTTCGAGGCGCTCGTCCGACTGGCCGAGCTGCTGGCCTTGCCGGTCGTCGAACGCCGCGAGCGCACGAACTTCCCCACGAGCCATCCGCTTCACCAGGGCTTTCAGTCCGCACCGTTCGTCGAATCGGCCGATCTGATCCTCGTCCTCGATCAGGACGTGCCCTACATCCCGACGCAGGTCATGCCCCGGCCGGATGCGACCATCGTGCAGATCGACGTCGATCCGGTGAAGGAACGGATTCCGCTCTGGAGCTTTCCGGTCACGATCCCGATTCGCGCCGACAGCTCGCGGGCGCTGGAGCTCCTGACTGACTACGCGCGCGAGCTCCTGACTGCCGCCGACCGTGCACGAGTCGTCGCGCGACGAGCGACGCTGGCGGCGCGACACCAGGAACGGATCACGAATCGTGAAACCGCCGCCCTGAAAGCCCGCGGCGCGAAACCGATCGCCGTCGAGTGGCTTGGCTACTGCATCGGCCAGCTGAAACGCGAAGCGCCCGAATGCGTCCTCGTCGACGAATCGCTCACGAGCACGCCGTTTCTCTGGAATCATCTCGACACGGATGAACCTGAGGGCATTTACGGCAGCGGCGGATCGTCGCTCGGCTGGGGACTGGGTGCCGCATTGGGCGTCAAGCTGGCAAAGCCCGATCGTCCCGTCGTCCTCGCGACCGGTGATGGATCGTTCGTCTTCGGTGAGCCTCTTGCGGCGTTGTGGGCAGCACAGATGAACAAAGCGCCCATCCTCGTGGTGATCTTCAACAACGGCTGTTACAACGCCAACAAGTCGCCGCTCGTCAGCGCTTATCCGCAGGGATACTCAGTGCGTGGCAAGCACTTCGTCGGCACCGACCTCGCCCCCGCGCCTCGCTACGATCTGCTCGCTGCCGTCGTCGGAGCCGTCGGCGAACGTGTCGACGATCCGAACGAGGTGCTCCCAGCCTTGCGCCGCGGCCTGGAGCACGTGAAGGCCGGCCGATCGGCGATCGTCGACGTGGTGTTGAATCAAGCGTGAACCAAGGTCGCCGACGCCAGGCCCGCCCGGTGAGCCGCCGCACACTCCGCTAAGCGATGGCGGTGTGGCTGCGGCGGAGCGACTGTTCGCGCCGCGATCAGCGAAGAAAGTAAAACGGCTCGGGAGCGGCCCCATCGGCGACGGCGGTGATTCGCCACGGCCGCTCCGGCTGCCTCGTTATCGACACGATTGTTCACGGTCGCGCGGATCAGCCGTCGCCGGCAGCGTCAGCACCCGCGCGGACGAGCCGTTTTTCCGCGGCGTCGAACCCCGGGGCCCCCAACGCGCAGCTTGCGCGTTGGGGTGGGAATCGGAGCGAGGCCGCAGCCGCACCGTCGTCGCTTGGCCCACGTGCGGCCGCCGAAATATCGAACGCGCTCTCTCTAGCATAAAGGCGGACACTACGAACGAGAG